>NZ_CP026102.1:1284680-1605850 GCF_002902945.1 Paraburkholderia caribensis | reverse complement strand
CATCAAGGTGGCCGCCACCGCATAGTCAAGCGGACTTTTGGCGGATGCTACACGCATCCACATCTCATTCCAGAGCGCCGTGCCTTTCGTGAGCGCTTCGGCCTGTGCCAGAGCGAATGCCTCCCACGTTGCGCCCGACGGCAAATGGTAAGACGGCACATGTCCCCACCATGAAGTTGGTGGCGTGGCGTGCAGATCAGAGCGAGCGGTATCCATGCCTGTCTCCTGAGTTTCTGAAAAAGCCGCATCTCGACGCGCGATGTCGCGCGCCCGGTCCAATGAATATAGCTTCGACATCGACTCTAGACCCCGCTTCGCCTGCTCGTTTGAGGCACATCAAGATTTGTATTCCGCGTCCGGTGTCAGTGTGACACGCGCGAGGTCGAGCACCTCGACGACCGTTGATACAAATCAATCCCGCCTGCACGCGAGCATCGAATATAGAAGCATGCCTGGCGCACACGCCAGCAATGGGGATGAGGGAAGGCGATGAACAGCAAAATGGCATACGACACGGCACCGGTCGCGTTAGAACGGGTACTGGTTGCCGCTGAAGGCGGCGCGGGCCTCATCCCTTTGACGCGGTTCGCGTTGCGATTTGCAGCACCTCACGCGCTGGCGCGGCTCGTCGATGTGATCTGCAACCCCGCCGCGCTCGTCCCGACGCTTCTTTTGTCGTATCCGGACTGGTGCGAAGCCCATCGCGCGATGCTGCATGCGGCACAGACCCGTCTCAATCAGGCTGCGCATGAAGCGGCAGAATACATGGCGCGTCCGGAGACCGAGCTGATCGATCTCGCAGAGATGCATCGTCACGCGACCGACGCGTTGAGTGAGGCCGCGCGGAAATGGCACGCAGACCTGATCGCCGTCGCTTCGCACCCACGCAGTCATCGTTGGGCGTGCAGGCTCGATCCCGAGGAACTTGTCGCCGTGTCCCATTGCCCGGTGCTGCACGTGCCGACCGCGTGCCTCGGCGGAATGGAAGCAGCCGTAGCGCGCGTGCTCGTTGCCGTCGATGGATCTGATGCCTCCATGGAGGCGCTCCGTGTTGCGTCACGTATCGTGCCCAGCGGCGCCACGTTCAGGGTGGTCTATGTAGCGGACGGCCACTCCGGGCTGAGAGAGCTGCTGCCGCACGGCTTTTTCGATCATGACGACACACGCGCACTGGCCGAGGCGGAAGCGGTGATGAAGCGCGCGTCGCTCCCGGTAGAAACCGCACTCGGTGAAACAGACCTCGAATATGACGGTGTCGCCAGCGTCATTCTGCGCGAAGCAAGACAGTGGCAGGCCGACCTCGTGGTGATGGCGTCGAGCAGCCGGCCGATGCTCATGCATCCGCTGCCTGGTCATGTCGTCGGGCACACGCTGCGAGATGCCGAGTGTCCCGTGCTTGTCTGTCCTCCTTCGGCGGGGCGCGCGACGCGCGCCGAATCAGCAGGCAATAACGAACAGCCGGTGGCATCGGAAGGTGCCGTTTCGCCGCCGCCCGTCTTCCTTTGAATTGTGGTTCGTACTTTCCTTGAGGAGGAGTCCATCATGTACAAACGGATTATGGTTGCGCTGGACGGCAGCAAGTCGAGTGCGCACGTGCTGGAACAGGCCGTGAAGATGGCGAGTCTCACGCAGGGTACCGTTCACGCTGTCTATGTCGTCGACAAGACGCCGCTTTTCAGCTATGCGGGATACTACGACCCGATCGCACTCGTCGATGCGCTGCGCAGGGATGGCCGCGAGGCCCTCCAGAATGCGGAAGCGGCGTGCAAGGCGGCGGGCGTCGGGTGCGAAGCGGAATTGATCGAAACCGAGCGGCTTTCGGAGGACGTCGCCGAAACACTTCGACACTACGCTGCGCGAACAGGCGTTGACCTGGCCGTGCTCGGCACGCATGGCCGTCGAGGCGTGCGCCGCGTTGTGCTCGGCAGCGTGGCCGAGCGCTTCGTCCGCTTTGCCGAGTGTCCCGTGTTGCTGGTCCGCGGCGCGGAGCCCGAGCACGAGTCCGGGACGGACGCCTGACGCGGGAACGACCCATGCGCCGCCAGCAATACAGGATCGTGCTCGCACTCGCCGGGGTATTCGTGTCTCTTGGCGCGCTCGTCTGGACGATTCACGGGCTGATCTTCGACGACGCCATCGCGTTCCGCTGGGGCGTCGTCATCGTGACAGTTTCGATTGCCGGTGTCGTGACGCTGCTTAATCTCTCGACTGGAGACGGACGATGATGCACGCTATCGTCCGCCGCGATCAGGCGGGAACGAGGTGAGAGGCATCCTGCGCCTTGCATTCAAGCTGCTCGTCAATGACAGCGCGAAATTCACGGCGCTGATCCAGCATATTCATGAGACACGCGCGGCGAGATGAGCCGGGACGCCGGGCAGTTCGCCCCAACCGATCGGCGCGTACACGCATCCACCGGCAAGTGCGACGAGTTCGTTGAATCTTCGCAGCGTGACGCCCGCCATGATGTGAATCTGCGGACCATGAAAATAGGCTTCCGTGCGCAGCCATGGCTACGTACCCGCGTTCAGTTCGAGCACACTGCGCGCGTGTCCGTTGCGCCCGGCCTGGGGCGGGAACAGAGGGCCGTCGTGCCTGCTTGCGACGTGGGACGATCGCCATGGGCTGCAAGCGGCGCGTGACGTTCGCGCAGGCACCCGGGTTGATGTACGTCAACGGGAACCGCGCTCGGGCCGATAGGCTGGAAAGATCGCGCGAGCTGAACCCGTCAGCTGCGAGACGTCTTCTGACCATGGATGATGGCTATGAACATTTCATTTCCTTCCTGTGCGCCTGAATACTGCGCACCTGATCTTGCACTGGAGTTTCCTGCGTTCGTCGATGATCGCCTGATCGAGTGTTCGATTACAGCCGAAGCGCTCGAGGATCACTTCGGCGCGCGGTCATCGCGAGAAGAGGACCTGGTGGACGCGTTCATCGCGCATCGCGCAGAAATCGTGCTTGCCGCGCAACGTCTGTTGAATGAAGTCGGCGGCAAACCCGTGATTCTGCATAGCGGCTATTTCCGCTTTTGCAACTGAGCGGCCTGCGCCTGCGTGACGGCCCGTGCAATCCCTGCGGGATGACGATAGGTGTCCGCTCTCTGCAAGGCAGTATCGAGCCCGCATACCTCGCGCTGTGCGGCACGAACGCGGTTTGTACGATGCAACGCGCCGCGGCTCACGGTTGGAGCAGAGCATCCAGGCGATTTGCGTGTGGGCGTGATGGTCATGCGTGCCTCCCGTCGTTCGCTTGTCTCGCGTATTCCGTCATGCAAGCCGCGGCCAGCGCGTCTCGTTGCGCCCGGTGCCAGAACTGGCATAGCTCGGGATGCACAAGATCCCGCCAGCGCGAGCCGGTGAAGAGGTCGTAGTGATTGCACTGGGATACCGTAAGCTGTGCATCGGATCGCAACGGAATGGGACGACATAACGCATGGGCGCAGTGCGTTTGTCCGGGGCCCGCAATGTCGTCGCTGTCGCCTTCTATCGTGCATAGCGGCGTGTGGCGCAGCGCCTGCGTCGCGACACGCCGTCCTGCGACCGACCACATCTGGCGCGGAAGCAGGTACTCATGAAACACCACACGGATGATGTCGAGGAAATAGCATTCCGCCATATCGAGCACGGCGGCATATTCGTTCAAGGACCGCAGCGCGCGCATGGCGTCCGGCATGGCGCCTGTGAACCAGTTCGACCAGTACGCCGACTCCAGGCGAAGCTGCCGCTCCGGATGCGCGGCGATGATGGCCGCCTGCTGGACGAAGCCGGGGTAGACCCGCCTCCCGGCGCCGCGATACGGTGCGGGCACGACGTCGATGACGTTTCGTCGGAACCAGTCGAGCGGATGTGAACGCGCGAACCGGTCGATCAAGGTCGGCTGCACACGGGTATCGATCGGACCGCCCAGCAGCGAGACGCTGGCGAAGGGAGAGGCCTGACTGCTGGCGAGCAGCAATGCGGCCGCCGCGACAACGGGTACGGTCGCCTGGCAAACGGCCATGATGTGCAGCGGATGTCCCGCCCGGGCGGCAGTACATATGAAGTGCTCGAGCGCCAGAACGTAATCGTCGAGCGAAAGCGGGCCAGCTTCGGGCGGGACGTCGCGCGCGTCGGCCCAGTCCGTGATGAACACATCGCGCTCTTCCAGCAGCGTTTCGACTGTTTCTCGCAACATGACGGCGTGGTGTCCGGCCAGCGGTGCGCAGAGCATGACGGGCCAGCTTTCGGCCGGTTCCGCTGCGCCTCGACGACATGTGAATTTGCGCAGCGTGCCGACGGGCAAGGTTTCGACGGAGGTTTCGACAACCTCGAGTTGTCTGCCGTGGCGGCAAACCGAGCGGATCGCGAACGGCGGCGCGTGGTCATAGGCGCAGGAGGTTCTGAGCAGCCATTGGCTGAATGCGTTCGCCCCGTCCTCGTGGAAGTTCCAAAGCGTCTGCTGCGGCCCCTCGATAGGCGACGCGTTGCGAGATTCGCCGGCGAGAGCGCGAGCCGCACGTCGTTGTGCATCAAAGAGGCCATACCACATGCTCGGCTCCCTTAACCGTCAGTAACGCAGATAGTGTTGCCGGACCGGCTGGAACGCATCGGCTTCGCGGGCCATCAGTGTCTGCAGCGCGTCGGGGCCATCGCCGCGCTCGATCGCCTGCCATATCGCTGCCGAGCCGATCGCATCGCGTGTCGCGGCGATATCGAAAGCTTGCGGATACAGGGTGTGCAGGGTCGCGACGAGCGCTACGCCGAGACTCCCCGGCGCGCGTGCCGATTGCGTTCGCGTGATGCGGACACCGTGACAGAGTTGACCGCGATAGGTGGATTCGGTCGGCACGAAATCGACGGGTTCGAAGCGGGCGTCGTCGCGCGAACCGTTGAGGGCGGCAGCGAGCCTCGCGCCGTCGATCCACGGCGCGCCGACCCATTCGAATGGATGCGGTGTGCCACGGCCCACGCTCACATTCGCGCCCTCCAGCAGTGCGACGTCGGGATATAGATCGAGCGCGGACAGCGTGCGAAGGTTGGGCGATATGGGCAGCCAACCGAGGCCCGTATCCGCGAAACGCATCGATCGCAGGTAACCTTCCATCGGCACAACCCGCAGGTCCGCGCCGATATGCCGCGCTTCGTTGAACAGTCTGGCGAGTTCGCCGGACGTCATGCCGTGCTGCAGCGGCAGCGGGAAATACCCGGTGAAGCTGTCACGCTCGGCGTCCAGTGACGGACCACCGAAGCGGTCGGCGCCGAGCGGATTGGGCCGGTCGAGCACGATGAGCGGAATATGCGCGGCTGCGGCCGCTTCCAGTGCGTAGCCCAGCGTCGTCTCGTACGTGAAGAAGCGCACCCCGGCGTCCTGCAGGTCGAACACCAGCGCGTCGAGCCCGTCGAGCGCGCCGGGCGCAAAGCGCTTCGTATCCCCATACAGGCTATGCACGACGAGACCACTCGACGGATCGACGCTGTCGCGCACGGGTTCGTCCGCATCGATATCGAGTCCATGTTCGGGCGAAAATAGCCTGACCAGTGTCACGCCCGGCGCGTGCAGCAGCACATCGACTGTCCGCTCGCCGTGCGCGTCGAAGCCGGTGCGATTCGTGACCAGGCCGATTCGCATGCCCGCGAGCGTGCTGAACTGTTGTGCGGCGAGCACGTCGATGCCCGTGCGCACCGGACCGTTTGCGGCAGGCGGGCGCACAGCCCGCCCGAGCGCATCGCGCGCATCCGGCACCGCGTGTGCGATCTGTCGTGGCGTCACCGGCCCAATGCCGCTCGACAGCAACGCGAGCGTCTGCGCACGCAACGCTGCAGCATCGCCGCCATTCGCTTCGTGAACGCGGTTCGTCAACACGATCAGAAAGCGCCGTGTCACGAAATCGATCCATATGCCCGTTCCCGTGAACCCCGTGTGGCCGATAGCGCCGATGGGCGGCAGACGGTAACGGTTGGTAGCCAGCGGCGCGTCGAGTTCCCAGCCGAGGCCCCGCCACGGCGGCGTTGCGTCAGCCGAGAGCGGCACTGCCATCTTATCGATGCTTTCAGGACGAAGAATGCGTGCGCGTCGGACCGCGGCAGGTGTCGCGCCTTCGCTGTCCGCAAGCCCGCCGTTCAGGAGCATGCGCGCGAAACGCGCCAGGTCGGCGGCCGTGGAAAAAAGTCCCGCATTGCCAGCTACGCCTTCGAGCGCGCTCGCGAGCGGATCGTGGACGCGGCCCTGGCGCATACCGTGGGAATCGGTTGTCGTCGGCGCAGCGCGAGCGGAAATTGCCGGATCGGGTGTGAAGCCGGTGTCCTGCATACCCAAGGGGGCGAATATGAACCTGCGGCAATACGCGTCGAAGGGCATACCGGACACGCGCGCGACAAGCACGCCAAGCACGACGAAGTTGACGTCGCTATAGACGGTACGCTCATCCGGCATCGCGACGGGTTCGATGCCGGCGATATTGCGCAGGAGCACCGCCGGCTTCATGCGATGCTGCGCAGCTATTCCGAGGCCGGGTGGTTCGGCCGGCAAGCCGGACGTATGGGTCAACAGTTGTTGCACGGTGATCTGCGCCTTGCCTTGCGCGCCGAATGCGGGCCAGTAACGGGCGACAGGCGCGGTGAGGTCCAGCTTGCCTCGCTCGACGAGTTGCATGATCGCAGTCGTCGTAGCGATGACCTTGGTCAGCGACGCGAGATCGAACACGGTGTCAGCTGTCATCGGTTCCACGTGCGGACGGAGCATGCGGTTGCCCAGAACCAACCGCGCCGATACCCCGTCAGCTGTGCCGGCGACAATAACGGCCCCGGGAACGCGGCCGTTTGCTATCTCACTCCAGACGATCTGCGAAAGCACGGCGCGTGCCGTCCCATCGAACAGCAGGGTATCGGTTCGCGCGTGCGAGGCCGCGGACCAGGCAATGAACGCGAACGCACCCAACGGCCTCAGTGCGGCAATTGCGCGGGATCGTAGCGATTGCGGGGATTCCATAGCATCCACCCATCTGTATGCTCGGCGTCAGCGGCATCGATCTGCGCACGAATCTCATCCGCATCGAAGTCACGGTGATCGAATGCGTAGTCGCGAAATGCCTGCAGCCACGGGCGAAACCGCACCCCAGGCAACCCGGTGCGCCGCTGTGCTTCGGCGAGCGAGCGCCGCACGATCTGTCCCGGATCAGCAGTCGGCCTGGTGCATCCGGGCAGCCCCCACGTGAAGCCGGACGGATAGAGCATCGGCGAAATATAGTCGAGCGGCGCGCCGAGCGTTTCTAGCTGTTGGCCAATCGCGGTGTCGTCGAGGTTCCAGCATACGTAGCCGAAAATGTCGGCGGCAACAAAAACGTTGTAGGGGGCCAGACGGGCGCGCGCGGCCTGGAGAAAACCAGTGATCGCGGCAGTGCGGTTCGCTCGCGTGTTCGGCTCGCTGAAAATCAGCCCCGGTGCATCGGGGAAGCGCACATAGTCGAACTGGATTTCGTCGAAGCCGAGACGGGCCGCTTCTTCCGCAACGTCGAGGTTGTGCTTCCAGACTTCATGCCGGAATGGATCGACCCACTGCAGCTTTTCACGATCCCGCCAGACATTCTCTTGTGCATCTCGAACGGCCCATTCGGGATGCGCGGTGGCGAGTGGATCATCCTTGAAAACGACGATTCGTGCGATCAGGTACAGGCCTTCGCGATGCAGGTTCTCCAGCAGCCCGGCCATGTCGCGGACCACGGGCGCGGGCGAGGGCGCGTTCGCAGCTGCACCGATCGACTCGCGCGCCTCGCTTGGATAGGACGTCAGACCCCGGTCGCCTTTTGCATCGATCACCAACGCATTGATTCCGTTGGTTTCCTTGAGGGCAACGGCCGCGTCGCGCAAGCTCGGCGTCGCCACGCCGTATATGGACAGATAAACGCCCCGGGCGCGGAACGGCGTCAGCGAAACGACGAGCGGCTGGTCGGGCTTCAAACTGACGGATGCCGAACGGTAGCCCGGTGCCCGCGCCGCGACGATGCGGACCGTGCCGGCACTGGCGAAGCTGCCGTTGGCGTCGGCATATTGAGGTTTACCGTCGAGCGTCACCGTCGCGTGCGGTATCGGCCGATGCGTCGCTTCATCGACGATGACCCCTTGCACCTCGAACGCCGCGCGCGATGGCGAGATGCCGATGCAGACGAGTACCGCAACGCAGTATAGAAGGACGCGACGTTTCTTCACCGACGAACCTCCGCCGCCGGGACGGATGGCGTCTCCGGCTCACCGAGCAGACGGCCGAGTATGCGCGGCGTCACGTCGTCGACCATCAGAAAACGAGGCAGCGCCAGCAGCGGCGAAGACGGTTTCACGCGTTGCGGATTCAGCGTGAAGGCGGCCACATAGCCGAGCTTGCCCGCGATGCGCACGAGATCGTCGTCATACAGGCCGAAGGGCCAGGCGAGCATATCGACCTGTCCGCCGAGTCTGGACTCAATCAGTTCGCGCGAATGTTGCAACTGCGTGCTGGCGAAAAGCTCGAATTCAGCAGGCGACTGGCGCCGCCGCTCGACATGAAAGTTCGGATGCCACCAGGTATGGGACTGCACGTCGAACAGTCCCGTCGCCCGCAATGTACGCAATTGCTCCCAGGTCATTGCGTATGACGCGTTCGAAATCGCGGACGGATAAACGAAGAGGGTAATGGGCATCTTCTCGCGTTGCGCGATCGGCATCAGTCTTTGATAGACCGACTCATGACCATCGTCGACGGTCAGCGCGACGGCTTTGGGCGGCAGCGTCGCGTTCGGGTCACGCAGCCACGTTACGATCGCGCGCAGCGGCACGATCTCGTAGCCGTGCTGCTTCAGGAAGCGAAGCTGTGCTTCGAAGGTGCTGACGCGCACGGTCATCGAATCGTCGGCGGTATCGGAGAACCGATGGTAGACAAGAATCGCGACGGCCGAGACCGTGTCATGGGCGCCTTGCGCTGCGAATGCCGAGGGCGTGGCCACCAGTGTGACGATCATCGACACGATTGCAACCAGCAGAAACAGAGCTGCGGCGCGATGCATTGCCCGCAGTTGCCGTGCATCCCGATGAAATACGAGCGTCTTGTGCGACACGACGGACCTCCGCGAAGGTTGGCGCGATTGCGCCGCATTGCGCCACCGTAATGGACTGTCTGCATATTTAAGTCGCAGCCTGCGGCCACCGGCTTGATCTGTATCAACGGGGCCCGGACAGTGGCGGCGCCAATGCGCGTGATCCATGTGGATTGCGGGCGATTGATCGACATCAACCCTTGTGCGGCGCTATCGACGAAGCTGGACTTGTCGCGAAACAGCAGACTTGGGGCACGTCATGAAATCGGACGAAGCCTTGTGGCAGGAAGTCGACCAGGCCTTGCGTCGGGAGCTGGGCATCGCGATCTTGCAAGCCGCGCACGCATGGTGTGCCGATTTGCCGGTGCTCGGCACACACGGTGCCGGTCCGCAAGCGCGATGGCGCCATGGCAGCGTCGCAGCGGCCGTTGCGCCGTTCACGGACATGCCGCTTCTCGTTGTCCCAGGGAAATCACGATGCCGACGCAATGCCCCTCGCGCGATGCCCGCAAGCTGCGGACGGCACGTCTCGCTCGCGCACACGGCGCGATTGACTTGAATCAACTGCGGAGCTTCCCGCGTGAGTACGCTAAAGACATCGCTTCGAGATGCGACAACGCGCGAAGACATGAAGGGCATAGGAACGTTCATGCCCTGTGTGCAGGAGAAAGACCCTATGAAAAACGACATGCAGTTGAGGAAGGACGTCGAGCAGGAACTGGAGTCGGATCCATCGATCAACGCGGCAGGTATCGGGGTCGAAGTACGGGGGTCGAAGTACGGGGGTCGAAGTACGGGGGTCGAAGTACGCGACCGTATCGTCACCCTCGCGGGGCATCTGGGTAGCTTCGCGGAAAAGCTGGCGGCGCGCCACGCGGCGCAACGTCATCGATTACCTGTCGATCGGCGCGTAGCGATCGCAGATGAAATTGTGCGTCTGCGGCTGCCGTGCGCCGCAGGTACGCTGTGAGCCGGCTTTAGCGGTCGGACAATCGTGGCCATGTGCTGGCCTGCTTACTTGAAGGAGAGGTGCAATGAGCAATCTGACGCGTTTTGACCCGTTCTCGATGGATCCCGTCGTTGCGGATCTGTTTCAGGGTTTCTTCCGTCCCATGCGTTCGATGGCGACAACCCAGGACACCGAGCTTGCATCCATGAAGATCGATGTGACGGAGAGCGACGGCGCCTATACGGTGAAGGCAGAGCTTCCGGGCGTCGACAAGAAGGATATCGACGTGCAGATCGACGGGCGCATCGTCTCGATCAATGCGAAGGTCGAGCGTAACAAGGAAGAGAAGGATGGCGAGCGCGTGATACGGCGCGAGCGCTATTCCGGCGCGTTCAGCCGCTCGTTCTCGCTGGCGGGCGAAGTCGACGAAGCCAACGCGAAGGCAGAGTATAAAGACGGCGTGCTGTCTTTGAGCCTTCCGAAACGGGCGCCGACCGACCAGAAGCGCCTGACGATCAGTTGATCGGGCGTGGCGGCGCGTCATTCGACGCGTTGCATATGTGGGAAAGATAGGAAACCAAAAGTGCCTTGAACCACGAAATGGTACGGCTGACGCAAAGCAGGGCGGGCTTGAGTTACAGGTCCGCCTTTTCTTTTTTTGGTTCTGGATTTGTGCAATCGTCTGTAAAGAGACAGTGTCGAACGCGCGGCACCCTGCATCATCCGGGCGTCGCGCGAGGTCTATTTTTCAGTCAGCAAGCGAAGTCAGCGACGTACCCATCGTGCCGACTGTCTGCGCGAGAATGGGTAACTCGTCTTCGTTCAGTTTCAGCGCGTCGCTCAGCAAACGATGGTTGATCCAGCCTCGAACGACGCAGCCCAGGCCTTCGGACGCGCAATACAACGCTACGTTTTGCGCCATGGCGCCCGCGACCACAGCGGAGAAGATGTCACGCTGCTGCGACGGCATCTCGAGCAGGCGTGACATGTTGACTACGTAGACCAGATCCAGCGGTGCATCGCCAACGAAGTCCTGATAGCCCGTCAGATTGCGTGCGTCGCTTGCATGCTTGAGCACCAGCCGGTGCATCGGCGCATCGTAGCGATAGACGCCGTTGGCCAGTACCGCATAGAGGTCAATTTCATTGAATGCGTGCGCCGAGGGCGCGGTGCGGCCGCCTTCGCGAGGACGGTTGATGCCGTCGGCGGCCCATAGCAGCGCGCCAAGCGTGGCGGGCGCAAGCGGCGCATCGGAGAACTCGCGAGTGCTGGAGCGCAGCGCGAGTGCTTTCATCAATGGTGCGCCGGAAGACATGTCAGGCTTGGGCAGTTCGATGAAATCGGGGGCTTCACCCCGCGCACGAGCCGGTGCGCGAACGGGAGCGGGTTCGTAGGTCAGCAGTTGTGTGTTGGTCATGGTCGACTCCTCCATGGATGGACGGATGCACGCGCGCGTCCGGCAGTGCATCGTTTCCAGGATAGTGGTGAGCCGATGTTTCGCACTTGACTTCAGTCAAGCGGGCCGCGATGCCGCTTGCGAGACCAGAAGACGATCAGCGCAAAGGCGCCGACCATGCCGCCCAGGTGCGCAAAGTGGGCAACGCCCGGTGCTTCGCGCGACATCCCCAGTAACAGTTCAAGCAGCGCATACCCGGTGGCAAATAGCCACGCGGGCATTGGAATGGGCGGAAACAGAAGTACCACCCGCCGCTGCGGAAAGATCAGGGCGTACGCGACCAGGACACCGAATACGCCAGCGGACGCTCCGATTGCAGGATACGCGTTGCCTGCGAGCTTCAGGCCGATGAATAACTGCGCGAATCCGCCACACGCCACGCTGGCGGCATAGAGCAGCAATATTTTACGAGCACCGAGCACACGTTCCACCTCGGTGCCGAACATGAACAGCCCGAGCATGTTGAATGCGAGATGCGTGAGATTCGCGTGCAACGCGCTGTAAGTCAGAAGTTGCCAGGGATGGAAGGCGGGCGCGTCGCTGGTCTCGGGCTGGAGTGGCCACAGCGCAAAACGGTCGATCAGCGAAGTGGGGCTCATTGCCTCGATCGTGAATCCCAGTACGTTGAGTGCAATCAAAAAGGGAATCATGGGCTGGCGGCTATGCGAAGGACAGGTGTGCAGGTAACACCTGGATCAGGTTAAGGCAGCGAAAATGCGCGCGATTGATCTGAATCAGTCCGCTCAACCGGTTGCGGGTTGAAGCTTGGTTCTTGTGGGTCGAGCCACGATTCATTTCCAGGAGTTGCGCGATGAAATCAGACCGGCAGTTGAAGAATGAAGTCGAGGAGGAACTTGAGTGGGATCCAGCCGTTACTGCGACGGACATCGGGGTCGAGGTGACGGATCGCGTCGTCACGCTCTCCGGACATCCACCGAGCTACGCAGAGAAGCTTGCAGCGGAAAAGGCGGCGCATCGCGTGGCCGGCGTGCGGGCCGTCGTTGTGGAGATGCAGGTGCGGCTGCCTCAGAAGGACGAGCGCACCGATGAAGACATTGGCATTGCAGTACACGATATCGTGCACTGGACCGTCGGCCTGCCCGACGATTCGGTCAAGGTTCAGGTCGAGAAGGGTTGGGTGACGTTGACGGGCGTGGTGGACTGGGCGTACCAGAGTCATGTGGTCGCCCGCGCAATCAGCCACATGCGCGGCGTGCGTGGCGTCGCCAATCGGATCGAGGTCCGCGGTAACGTCGCGTCGGAGGACATCGCCGCAAAAATCGCGCAGGCCATGCAGCGGCACGCCGAACGCGAGGTCAGACACATCGGTATCGACGTCAAGGATGGCACGGTGACGCTGACGGGCAAGGTGGGCTCTTATGCGGAGCGTTCAGTGGCGAGAGGGGCCGCGTGGAGTGCGCCCGGTGTGCGCGCTGTGGTCGACGATATCGTCGTCGAATGACCTGACGCATGTCGCAGTCGCGGCTCCCGCGCGGAGCGTGGCTGCGAACTAAAATGGAGCATCAGATGACTTTGTCGGGAAACGTGCAGGAAGGTGCATGGTCTGTGAACGTGCAGACGGAGCCCGCTGAAGAGGGCGGATATCGTTCAACCATCCACGTCAGGCATTCGTCGCCGCAAGGTGAATTCGAACACGCCTTTCGTCAAGGGAAAAAGTTCAACACTGAACGCGATGCCGTTCTCGACGCCCTGCGCGAAGGGATGACATGGATAGAGCTCAAGATGGCGCAAACGTTCAAGATGTGAGGCCAGGCGGTCTATGCGCTGTTTTGCGCGGATCGCGTGGACAATGTGTTTGTGGTGCTGACGAAACCCCGATTCGCCCGTCGCCTTCGCTGCAGTGCGCGAGAATGCTCGCGAGCGTTCCGTCGCGTAGACGCGCCATCGCAGCGAGATCACTCGCATCAGGCTCTTGCGCGCCAATGGCTGGATGCATGCTCGCCCAGCTAATTCGTCGCCACCAATCCCGTTGTGCAGCACGCCGCGTGGTCGACGCTGGCTACACGGTTTATACGATTTCCTGGCGCAATCGCCGCAGCGGCGCTGTTTCGCGACGGCCGGGCGATGAACAGAAAACGCTGACCCTGCTCGCCGCGCTCGTCTGCGAGCCGTCGAGAGGGGCGTCGGCTTACGGCTGCCGCTCTCTCTTTCTATAGCCCATCCAGTTCAACCGATTGCTCATAGGTCGGCACCTCGCAAGCCCACCCGAACGTCTCTGAGATGCGTCGCCGCATCGCATCGGCGGCTCCCGGCTCGCCATGCGTCACGAAGGTGCGCGTTGGCGGGTCCCGCAGACTCGATAGCCATTGCAGCATTTCACGGTAGTCCGCATGCGCCGACAGGGACGAGATCGATACGACATTGGCGCGCACGCGAACGTATTCGCCATGCAGCTTGATCGAGCTTTCGTGCGCCGCGAGCGCTGCGCCACGCGTGCCCGCCGCCTGGAATCCGACGAGCGCAATGGTATTGCGCGGATCGGATGCGTAGAGGCGCAGGTGATGCAGCACCCGGCCGCCCGTCGCCATTCCGCTACCCGCGATGATCACCATCGGACCGTTGTGAGAGGCAATTGCCTTCGACTGTTCGACGGTTCGGGTCATGATCGCCACCTTGTCCATCGCGTTCGCTTCGGAGATGGTCAACCGATGTTCGTCGAGGTGTTTTCGGTAGACATCCGTGACGCTTGTCGCCATTGGGCTGTCGAGGTACACGGGCACATTCGGCATGCGCCCCTTTTCTTTCAGCTTCGAGATGTAGTAGAGGATCTCCTGTGTGCGCCCGACCGCGAAGCACGGCATTACGACGACACCGCCTTTCGCAAAGGTCTTGCTGAACAGCTGCGCAAGCTCATCTTCGGGATTGGTATCCGGGTGAAGACGGTCGCCGTAGGTCGATTCGACGACGAGATAGTCCGCGTGCGCCAGCGGTGTCGGTTCGCGCATGATCGGATCTTCCGGCCGTCCCACGTCCCCTGAGAACGCAAGCACCTTGTGATTGCGGCACACGACAACGCTTCCCGCGCCGAGGATGTGGCCCACGGGCAGAAACCGGAACGAGATGCCATGCCGCAACTCGACGGGGGTGTCGAAAGGGCGTGGCACGAACAGATGCAGCGCGCGTTCCGCGTCTTCGAGCGTATACAACGGCAGCGCCGGATGATGTTTGGAGAATCCGTGGCGGTTCGCGAAATCCGCTTCCTCCTCCTGAAGCCTCGCGCTGTCGCGCAGCATGATTTCGCAGAGCGCAGCTGTCCCCGGCGTGCAGTACACGGCGCCGCGAAAACCATTGCGCACGAGCAACGGCAGATAGCCGCTGTGATCGATATGTGCATGGGTCAGTATCACAGCGTCGATCGAATCCGCCGGGACGGGTAGCGGCACCCAGTTGCGCATCCGAAGATTCTTCACGCCCTGAAAAAGCCCGCAATCGACGAGAAGCCGCACGCCGGGTTCTTCCAGCAGATATTTCGAGCCGGTCACGGTTTCGCTCGCACCGAGAAAGGTCAGCTTCATCGCTCCTCCGCAGACAGATGCATGTTCACAAGCTCCATTGCATCCGATGTGGCCGTGATGCCATTGATCCAGGTCATGAACGGATCGCTCAAGCCGCTCGACTGAAAACACTGACGCGTGTGCGAGCCGGCTTGACTTGTGTCAACTGCGCGTCCGTCGCGGGTGTTAGCCTGGTGTAATTGATAGACGTTCCGGAGAACGGCAATGGTCAGGTTGGTCGCGCTCGGATGCGGATTCATTGCGCTGGTCGGCGTGGTTGCGCTTGCGGTGATGTACTACGTCATCTGGAAAAATGCCGACTGATCGGCCCCCGCGCGCACTTTCAGGAGGTCAGATCAGATGAAACGCTTCGACCACTTTTTGCGTACGATGTGCTTCGTGCTTTGCATCGGCACGGCGAGCATTGCCGTGCCCGCGCAATCGCTCCCGGAAGCAGTGAGCACGAACGGTCTGCTGTATATGACGGGAGGCGTCGGCGAAGACGAAGCTAAGGCATTTCTCTCGCTCGCCCCGCGCTACAGTCTTCGCATGATGTTCACGTCGCCCGGCGGCGGTTATCTCGCAGACGTCGGCGTCCGCATTGCCGACGCGGGCGGGAAGACCTTGCTCGACACCCGCACCGAAGGGCCGTTCCTGTACATCATGCTTCCGGCGGGACGCTATCGCATCATCGCGAATGCAGGAGGCTCGGAAGTGGCCCGGTGGGTGAGTGTGCCGCGTCGCGGCGGCGCCGATCTTCATCTGTCGCTCGAAGAGCGCGCCGCGCGGGGCACGAACGCGAGCTGCCCGCGCTGTCGACCGTCGGTGGGTCTCTAGCGGGCGCCCGTTCATGAGACGCGAAGATACGCCATCGGAGGCGTTCGTTGACGATGGTGCAACTCGATCGACACCCGGCGCGAACCCTGCCATCGGTCTGACGACGGCCGAAGTCGCCGCGTTGCGCGTCGTGCACGGCCGCAATGTGATCGCTTCGGCCTCGCGCAACCTGTGGTGGAGCACGGTGCGCGATGTGCTCGCAGAGCCGATGTTTGTGTTGCTGATCATTGCGGCGGTGCTGTACGGTCTGTTGGGCGATACGCCGCAAGCAATGACGCTGCTTGCTTTCGTCGTAGCGGAAGTCGCGCTGACCATGTTCCAGAGTCATCGCACGGCAAGCGTGCTGCGCGCGCTGCGGGACCTGTCGGCGCCGCGGGCTCACGTGCTGCGCGATGGAACACGGACTTCCGTGTCGGCGGTGGAACTCGTTCCCGGGGATGTCGTTTTCGTCGAAGAAGGCGCGAAAGTGCCTGCCGACGGCCTGCTCGTGGAAGCGCACGAACTCAGCGTGGACGAGTCGCTGCTCACGGGCGAATCCATGTCTGTCGACAAGTTCGCGGGCTCGCCGGACGGCCCGCTGCCCGCCACCATGCCGAACGTGCTGTTCTCGGGCACGATGGTCGTCAGAGGCCAGGGTTGCATGACAGTGACAGCAATCGGCGCAAAGACCCAACTGGGCCAGATCGGTACGCAACTTGCCGACGTGAAAGAGACCCAGTCGCCCTTGCAGCGCGAAATCCGCACATTCGTCAGGCGTTTCGCGACCCTGGCAATGCTGATCTGTGCGTTGCTGGTTCTTGCCTACCGCTGGCGCACGGATGCGTGGCTGCCGGGACTACTGGCGGGAATCACGCTTGCGATCAGCATCCTGCCCGAAGAGCTCCCCATCATCATGACCGTCTTCATGGCACTGGGCGCGCGCCGGATCGTCAACGAGGGCGTGTTGACGCGGCGGCTCAGCGCGATCGAGACGCTCGGGCAGACCTCGGTGCTCTGCGTCGACAAGACGGGCACGCTGACGCAAAACCGTATGTCATTGCGCGTGCTCTATGCGAACGGCGACGAAGCCTGGATCAGGAGCGACGCGCCGGAAATCAGCCCCGTATTTCATGAACTGATCGAGTATCTCGTGCTGGCAAGCGAGATCGAACCCGTCGACCCGATGGAGCGCGCGTTTCACGAGGCGGGACAAGCATACCTTGCCAATACGGGCCGCTTGCACCGGCATTGGTCGCTCGTGCAGGAGTATGCGTTGACGCCCGACTTGCCTGCGATGTCGCACGGGTGGCAGACCTCCGATGGCGGCGATCGTCTGGTGGCTTGCAAGGGCGCACCCGAAGCGATCTGCGCATTGTGCGGAATGTCTCCTCATGACGCGCAAGCGGTGCTCGAGCGTGCGACACGGATGGCGGAGAACGGATTGCGTGTGCTCGGGGTGGCGCGAGCACGGCATCGCGGCGAGACATGGCCCGACAGACAGCACGATTTCGACTTCACGTTCGTGGGACTCGTTGGCTTGCTCGACCCCGTGCGCCCGGAAGTCGCGGGCGCGATTGCCGAATGCAAGGCGGCTGGCGTGCGTGTCGTGATGATTACGGGAGACTATCCGTCGACGGCGCGCGCGATCGCCGCGGAGGTTGGCATCGATACCGCGCGCGTCATGACGGGCGCCGAACTCGTCGCCATGGACGACGCAGCTCTGCAACGGGTGATACGCGACACGAGCGTGTTTGCGCGCGTGACACCCGAGCAGAAGTTGCGGCTGGTGAATGCATTCCGCCGCGCCGGCGAGGTGGTCGCCATGACGGGCGATGGAGTCAATGACGCACCGGCACTCAAGGCCGCGCATATTGGCATCGCGATGGGCCGGCGTGGCGCCGAGGTGGCACGCGAAGTTGCGTCTCTCGTACTGTTGCGGGACGACTTCACGCCAATCGTATTGGCCATTCGTCTCGGCCGGCGCATCTACGCCAATCTGAAGCAGGCGATCAGCTTTTCGGTGGCGGCGCACTTGCCCATGATCGCCGCCGCGACGATTCCCGTTCTCGCCGGGTGGCCGCCGATGCTCGGCCCGTTGCATATCGTGGCGGTCGAGATGATCATCGCGCCCGTTTGCTCGATCGTCTTCGAGAATGAGCGCGAAAAGCCAACCGTCATGCGCGAACCGCCGAGGCGCGCCGGCGAGCGCCTGATGACCAACCGGGCGCTCGCGGCCAGCGTGGCGATCGGATGCGCGGTAGGCCTTGCCGTGGTCCTGGCGTATGCCTCGATGTTGTCGGGCGGATTCGACGCAGTCGCCGCGCGCACGGTCGCCTTTCCAATGCTGGTGTTGGGCAACGTCGGCATCATGCTGGCCGTGCGCCTGCTGGCGAGAGGGGCCGTGCCACGTCATCTGCGGGATACGAATCCATACGGGTTGGCCGTCGCGGGCTTTGCGCTGATCGCGCTTTGTGTGCTGCTGATGGCGCCCTCGATAGCGCGTGTCTTTGGTCTGTACGCGGTCCTGGCGTGGTCGGGCTGAGTCAGGCGAACGCATATAGGTGAGACCACTGACGTGAAGTATCTGTTCATCCTGTTCGCCGCGGTGTTCGTGTTGAACCTGATTCCCGCGTTCGCGCCGCCGACCTGGCTCGCGATGTCCTGGATCGGGTTCCAGCGTCCCGAAGCCAATCCCTTCCTGGTCGCGCTCGTCGCGGCCTGCGCGGCAACCTGTGCGCGTCTGGTGCTCGCGCGCAGCGCGGGACGGCTGGTGCGCAGCAGATGGCTGCGCGAGGCGGACCGCGAGAATATCGACATACTGAAGTCACGTCTGAGTCGGCACAAGGCCGCGATGGCGGGCGCCTTCCTCCTTTACGCGTTCAGTCCACTGCCGTCGAATTATCTTTTCATCGCGTATGGGCTGATGCGCGCGAATCTCTGGCTAATAGGCGTGCCTTTCTTCATCGGGCGCGTGGCAAGTTATGCGGCATGGGCCAGTCTCGCGCAGTGGGTGCATGGTCTTATCGATCCAGAGTCTGAGTTCGAGGGCACGTTTTTCAGCCTTTATTTCATAGCGTCGCAACTCGCGACGATCGGACTGGTTGTGCTCTTCGTCCGCCTGGACTGGAGCTTGCTGCTTCACGAGCGCAGATTGCGGCTGCGGCCTTCCCATTGGCGAAGGGAGGGCGTTGGGGAGCGGACGAGCAAACGTCGCCTGTCGGCGCGAAAGAAGGCGCCGTAGATGCCCGCCAGCCGTCATGTTCCGGCTAGTCCGCCGTCGCTTCGCCGCTACGCGCAAGCAGCACCGGCGTATCCACGAGCCGCACGGTGCGGGCGGCCACGCTGCCGAGAAGCCATCGCGCGATACCGCGTCTGCCATGGGTGCCGAGAACGAGCAGGTCGCCATTCCATTCCGCCGTGTCCCGTACGATTGCGTGCGGAACATCGTCGTGGGTGGTATGCGTCTTGATCAGGGCGGTCTCCGCGACGCGGCCCTGATCGGCGCAGATGCGCGCGGCCCGCTCGAGCGCAGTGTAACCCTGCTCCAGATATGCGCTTTCCAACGTCGCGGCGGCACCGTCATCGAACAGATGGACGGCCCGGTCCACGACGTAGACCGCGCGCAGCAGCGCATCTGGGGTAGCTATCTGGAGACCCGTCTGCAAAGCAGCGAGTGAGCATGCGCTCCCATCCAGTGCAAAGACCATACGCGCGGGGGGCCGGTCCGTAGGAACACGGCAATCCTCTGGCACCAGCAGCAAAGAGCAGGTCGCGCGCTGCGCCACCGGCTCCGATACGGTACCTTCGATCCAGCGCAACAGACCATGGTGATGCCGCATGCCCATCACGAGCAGATCCGCATTCCAGTGCGATGCGGTAGCGAGCAGTGCATCGGCCGTATTGCCGCTATGTACGGAGAGATCGACCAGTCCAAACTCCAACTCTATCCCGGCGAACATCGCTTCAATTTTCGCAAGCGCGGCGCGGGCATCGCCGATGATCTCATCTCTCGCCGCGGCAAGAAAACCCTGAGTCGTCGCGCCGAGAGGAAACAGCGTGCGCGGGTTCTGGGCCACCGTTACGAGCCTGATTTTTGCACGGTCGGCGAACAATGCTTTTGCATATTCGGCTGCGCGCAGTGTCGCCTCCGAGTCATCCACGGCCAGCATAACGCGCCGAAATGCGCTCTTTGAGGCCGTCGTGCCAGGGTTCGATGTTTGCGCCATGATGCTCCTCCGTTTCAGTCCGCACTTCGTTGATAGATTCTCCGTTCAGCGAAGCGTGCCCAATTGATCCTGGTCAAGTTCTAGTGCACCACGCCGCGCCGGCACTTCCCTGAGGTGAGTTCGTTGCCACGCGGTGAGATTGATATCGATCAATTGTGCCCGGTTTGTGGACGCTACGCTGAGAGCGTGGAGTGTTCAGTGCGCCACAAATGGATTCCAGGAGGGCATTGGTTATGAAGCCGGATAGTCAACTGCGTCAGGAAGTGGAAGATGATCTGGGCACCAATCCGGCAATCGACGCGAACCGGATAGGCGTCGCTGTTGTCGATGGCATCGTCACGCTTTCCGGACAGGTCGCGGACTATGCGCAGAAGGTAGCTGCCGAGAAGTGCGCTCTCAAGATTGCCGGCGTCGCGGCCGTGGTCACGCACATCGACGTGCGGCTCGCCGAAAGCAATCGTCGTACCGATGAGGACATTGCGTTGAGCGTCAGAGCGGTGCTCGACTGGATCTCCGGTCTCGAAGAGGATGCCGTCAAGATCAAGGTCGAAAAGGGCTGGGTGACATTGAGCGGCGAAGTCCAGGGCGGCTACCGAAGTCACATCGCCGAGAAAAACATCGAACATATGCGGGGCGTCACAGGCGTGACAAACGACATCAGGATTTCCGGGTCGGTGTCTCCCGTCGATATCGAGTACAACATCCGCAAGGCAATCCAGCGGCACACGGACCGTGAAATGAAACACCTGGGCGTGCAGGTCGACAAAGGGAGCGTCACGTTGACGGGGCGCCTGAGCTCTCTTGTGGAGCGCGCGATTGTTTGGGGCGCGGCGCGCTCTACACCGGGTGTGAAAACTATCATCGATCGGCTGGTGATCGGCTGATGAGTAGGTCCGCTGTTGCACCTGCGTCGGCATTCAGCGCTGTGGAGCGTGCGATTCGTGCCATTGGAGACGAGGAACGCAAGGTCCTCGTCCGCCTGAAGGCAGGCCGCGCTTTCAACGATACGGTGCACCAGGAACTCGCCTCTAGAATCGTAGTCGCTCTGTCGTCTGTCGAAGGTTTGTCGCCTCACAGCATCAGTGTTGAGGTCGAGCGCGGGAGCGTAACGCTTACCGGAAACGTGGATCGCGACGTCCAGCGAGCCGCGATAGAGATGCGAGCGGGAGGAATATGCGGAGCGGAAGAACTCAACAATCCGTTTAACCTGGGCGGGCGTTTGCCACTCGCTTCTTGACGGCGTGAATCGCTGAGAAAAGCTCTGAAACCGCGATTGAACGCTCGGCGAACGTTCTCCTGCGTGTAAAAGAACGGTGGTCACGCGCGGGTCCAGGAGATCCGACGAATAGGGTAGCGATGGCGCGCGCGAGCACGCGGCGCTCTATCTCTATGGATCATCTTCGTCTCATGCTCGGACTGAAATGCGCGCAGAGGCGGGGTATGCGAAATGGGGCCGCCGCCGTTCTGTTTCCTCCTCGCTTGCGATCCGCTATTGTCCGTATGTAGACGCCGGGCGACGGACGGCGCGAGCACATACGGAGGTTTAAGTCGAGCGGCGAATACCAGGCCACCGGGTAGGGGGCGTGACCTGTCCTTGCCGACGACGCGGTCAACCAGGCCGAGCAGATTCACAGCGTTGCCCAGGCGGCGAACGTTTAGAGGTCCGGCGGTGAAGGGACGCCGCTCTTCAGTGGGCACGTTGGCATGATGGATCTCTATGTGGCAATGGTTTCCTGTATCGTCCAGTTCGATGAAGACGTCGTATGCACCTGCATGGCGCCGATGTCTGCGGTAGCGAAAGCAGAATCGGGCTGGTTCGTCACGTCGGCGCTGCGCGGAAGGGATTTCGATCGGAAGCATGCGATCTCCTGCCAACAGGGGTTTTCCAGGGCGCTACGTCTCTGTGGCTTTCGCCATTCATTAAGCTTGCGTCTCGACCTTTGTGGGTTGACGCATATCAACTATTGGCATCTGACTCGGGAAGTCGGCCATACATGCGCGGGCTGGCGTGGTACGCCTGACAGGCATCGTAACCAGCCTTGCGGAGAAGACGAACGACCGCAATGCGGATCTTGCGCAGGTCAACTCAGTCCGAAACGCTTGATAAACCACGTTTTCATCAAATGCGTGAGCGTCATATAGCCAAGCAGAATCAGCATTAGAGCTGGCCAATACGCCCACGGCAAAGGGGTGAAGCCGAGCACGCGGCCAATCGGGGTAAATGGCAGTACGACGCCCGTCGCGGCAACGAGCAGGGTCGTTGCGAGCAGGGCAGGACTGGCGCTGCTTTCGATAAAAGGCATCTTGGCGGTGCGGATGATGTGAATGATGAGTGTCTGCGTAATCACGGATTCGACAAACCAGCCGGTCTGAAATAGAGCAGGGTTGTCCCACGCGTTGAACATGCGCAGCATCATGAAATAGGTGGCGTAGTCGAACAGCGAACTCACCGGACCCATCAATAGCATGAACTTCATGATATTGCCGAGATCCCACCGGCGCGGTTCGCTCAGATACTCCGGGTCGACGTTGTCGGTCGGTATGGCCGTCTGCGAGAAGTCGTAGAGCAGATTGTTCGTGAGTACCTGAATCGGCGCCATCGGAAGGAATGGCAACATGATGCTGGCGCCTAGTACGCTGAACATATTTCCGAAGTTCGAACTCGCACCCATCTTGATGTATTTGGTGATATTGCCAAACACTTTCCGGCCTTCAAGAACCCCTTCGCCCAGCACCGCAAGGCTCTTCTCGAGCAGGATGATGTCTGCCGATTCCTTCGCGATGTCGACGGCGCTGTCGACCGACACGCCCACGTCGGACGCCTTGAGCGCGGGACCGTCGTTGATGCCATCACCAAGGAAGCCCACGACGTGCCCCTTGCTGTGAAGTGCGTCGACGATAGCCGCCTTTTGCGAAGGCGATACCTTCGCAAAAACCGACACCTGTTCTGCCAGATCGGCCAGTTCAGCGGGGGAGAGCAGTTCGATCTCCCTGCCGAGCACGATCCTGTCGACAGTGATGCCGACCTCATGGCAGATCTTGCGAGTGACACGGTCGTTGTCCCCGGTGAGTATCTTGACCTGCACGCCGCTGGCCTTTAACGCGGCGAGCGCCGCAGCGGCGGTATCCTTCGGTGGATCGAGAAACGCAATGAAGCCAAGCAGCGTCATCCCGCATTCGTCGGCGACGGAATAGATGGTCTGTTCAGGCGGTATTTCCTTATAGGCGACTGCCACCACACGAAAGCCATCGGCGTTGAGCGCGTCGGTGATCTCCTTCGTAGCGGCGTAGTGGCTTTCGTCGAGCGCACCCGTATCGCCATCTATTGCGAAACGTGTGCAAACAGAGAACATCTCTTCGACCGCGCCCTTCGATATCACGATATGAGCGCCATCGTCCCGCGCGAGGACGACCGACATTCGCCTGCGCTCGAAATCGAAAGGCATCTCGTCGATCTTGACGTAGTTCTCGTGAGCCTTGAGTTGCTCATGAAGTTCGACGTGCTTCAGCACGGCCACGTCGAGCAGATTTTTTAGGCCCGATTGATGTGCGCTATTGAGGTAGGCATATTCGAGTACGCGATCCGATTCGTTGCCGTGAATGTCGAGATGACGTTTGAGGATGATCTTGTCCTGAGTGAGCGTTCCCGTCTTGTCGGTGCATAACACGTCCAGCGCGCCGAAATTCTGGATCGCGTTCAGGCGCTTCACGATTACCTTCTTGCGGGACATGTCCATTGCGCCTTTGGCGAGATTGACTGTCACGATCATCGGCAGCATTTCCGGCGTGAGTCCCACGGCGACGGCGACGGCGAAAAGCAGCGCGTCGAACCAGTTTCCTTTCGTCACACCATTGATGACGAGAACGAGGGGAGCCATGACCAGAATGAAGCGGATCATCAGCCACGTGAACCGCGTGACACCTTTGTCGAAGCTGGTTTGCACGCGCTGCTCCGCCACTACGTCGGCAATACGTCCGAATATCGTTGTCTTGCCAGTCGATACGACCACGCCGCAACCCACGCCACTGATGATCGCAGTGCCCATGAAACAGATGTTCGACAACTCGAACTCGGATTCCACGGGTGTCAGGCAAGGCTGTGCAGACTTTTCAAGCGGCATCGACTCTCCTGTCAAGGCCGACTGGTTAACGAAAAGATCGCGCGCGGAGATCAGTCGCAGATCGGCGGGGACCATGTCTCCCGCTGACAGCAATACGACGTCGCCCGTCACAATCTGCTCGATGGGTATTTCGATTTGCGTCGAGCCGGGTCCTTTCGTTTGCCGCATTACCGTTGCAGTCGTTCGCACCATTTTTCGGAGTGCGTCAGCGGCCCGATTCGACCGATGTTCCTGGATGAAACTGAGTGACGTGCTGAGAATGACCATTACGCCGATCATGACCGCGGCCCGCGGATCGCCGAGAGCGTAAGACGCGATTGCAAGAACGAGAAGCAGCAGATTCAGCGGATTGAGCGTCCGTGCCGCGAGTTCGTCGATGAATGTGTGGTGTACTTCATGAAATACGCGATTGGGGCCTGAGATGCGAAAGCGACGGTCGGCTTCCTCGTCTTCGAGACCGGCCCTCAGGCTGTGCAGTCGTTCCAGAGCGTCGTCTGGAGAAAAACGCGCTAGCTCGGCTAGTGCGCCCGCGCCTGCATGTGTCTGGCGATCCGCGCCACGCGACGAACGCCGCAAGCGCGCCAAAAACGGTGGGATATCACGGGTGCTGTGTTTGCCGGCTGTTTGCATCGGGGCACGTTATCGATGAATGAGCATCGACCGATTTCGATTGGAAAAGATCACGTTCACCGTTTGCGCACTCGTGACCGGTACGCCCAGAGCTTGAGGTCGACGTATCGGGATCCGGTTGACTTACGTCAATCGCGACGCTGCATTGCCGTCTAACTATCAACGTCACATCGGCGCGAGACGCCCGGCACAGCGTAGTCAGACAGCGTCGATGGCCGCAGGGAAGCGCGAATCTTCGTGTAAACCCCGGCGCGAGAAGTCATACGCCGTAAGAAGCGGGTAAGCGGGTGCGTTTAACGTAACACCGAGCGCATCAGAACAACGACGCATCGAACCGCATGCGCGAATGCATTGCACCACATCCCTAGCGGGACCCGAGGTGCCAATAGATGCCCCTCGTCGCGACTACGGCCGGAAGAGGGTGTTTGTCAGTCAGCGGAAGCTTTCCATGCAGGAGACGAAGATGGATCTGAAACTCGCAGAAAAAATCAAATCGAGCGCGGCATACCGCGAACTGGTGCGAAAGCGTTCGAGGCTTGGGTGGACGCTGACCGCCCTCGTACTCGTCGTCTATTACGGCTATGTTCTGTTGATTGCATTCGACAAGCAGTTTCTTGCTGCAAAGATGGGCGCAGGTGTGATGACATGGGGGATGCCAGTTGGTCTATTCGTCATCGTGTTCACGGTGGTCGTCACCGGGTTCTACGTACGTCGCGCCAACAGCACATACGACCAGCTTACCGAGCAGATCAAGCGGGAGGCAGCATGAACGCACGACGTCTTCTCGCGCTCGCGGCGCTGTCTGTCGTCTCATTGCGCTGTTTCGCTGCTGGCGCAGACATGGGGCAGACGGTCAAACAGGCTACCAACTGGACCGCAATCACGATGTTCGTCGTATTCGTGGTCGCGACACTCTTCATTACCAAGTGGGCGGCGAGACGAACGCGCTCCGCTGCGGAGTTTTACACAGCAGGTGGCGGCATCACCGGCTTTCAGAACGGACTTGCAATTGCCGGTGACTTCATGTCGGCTGCGTCGTTCCTGGGCATCTCGGCGGCCGTCTATGCGAACGGCTATGACGGTCTCATCTATTCGATCGGCTTTCTGGTGGGCTGGCCGATCATCACATTCCTGATGGCTGAAAGGCTGCGCAATCTCGGCAGATTTACGTTCGCCGATGTTGCGGCATATCGCTTCAAGCAGGCCCCGATCCGCGCGTTCGCCGCTTCGGGCACGCTGGTTGTCGTGGCGTTCTATCTGATCGCGCAGATGGTGGGTGCAGGGCAGTTGATCAAATTGCTGTTTGGTCTCGAGTACTGGATCGCCGTGGTGATCGTGGGCGCGCTCATGATGGTGTACGTGTTGTTCGGAGGCATGACGGCAACCACCTGGGTGCAAATCATCAAGGCATGCCTGCTCCTTGCCGGTGCTTCGTTCATGGCGTTCATGGTGCTGTGGCAGTTTCATTTCAGCCCCGAAGCGCTGTTTGCGAAGGCCGTCGAGGTGCACGAGAAGAAGGCCTCTATCATGGGCCCCGGCAATTTCATCAAGGATCCGATATCGGCGATCTCGTTCGGAATCGCGCTGATGTTCGGCACAGCGGGGCTGCCGCATATCCTGATGCGCTTTTTTACGGTGCCGAATGCGAAGGAAGCGCGCAAGTCCGTGTTCTGGGCGACGACATGGATCGGTTACTTCTACATTCTGACCTTCATCATTGGCTTCGGCGCGATCGTGCTGGTGAGCACGAATCCTGTCTTCAAGGATGCTGCGGGCAAGCTGCTGGGCGGGACAAACATGGCTGCTGTGCATCTTGCGAGTGCTGTAGGCGGGAACGTGTTTCTCGGCTTCATTTCCGCTGTTGCATTTGCGACGATTCTTGCCGTCGTCGCGGGTCTCACACTCGCCGGCGCATCAGCTGTGTCGCACGATCTGTATGCGACCGTCTTCAAGCATGGTAAGGCACCGAGTGTGAACGAGCTGTTCGTTTCGCGCGTCACGACGGTCGTGCTGGGTATCGTAGCTGTCGTGCTCGGAATCGTGTTCGAGAAGCAGAATATCGCTTTCATGGTTTCGCTGGCTTTCGCTGTTGCCGCGTCGGCCAACTTCCCGGTGTTGTTCATGTCCGTGCTCTGGCGCGGCTGCACGACGCGCGGTGCAACCATCGGCGGCTTTCTCGGGCTGATATCGGCCGTGTTGCTGACGGTTCTCTCGAAAGCAGTTTGGGTTGACGTGTTCCATTTCTCGAACGCGCCTTTTCCTTACGCGTCGCCGGCACTCTTTTCGATGGCGATGGGTTTCTTCGGCATCTGGCTTTTCTCCGTGACGGACAAGTCCGCTCGCGGCCGCATTGATCAGGCCGGATTTGAGGCGCAGTCGGTACGCTCGGAGACTGGCATCGGAGCGGTGGAAGGCGCGAGTCACTAAACCAGAACTTGCGACTGGTAACGCTGCTCAGGAATCAAGCTTGCAACTGGCGACGGGTTGACTCTGGGTGTGCATCCTTCCGGCAAGTAAGCCCCCGTGTGGGAAGTTGTCCCCTCCTTTGCTGGAGGGGTTTTTTTTTATCCAGCGGGAACGAGGACTCAGGAGGCGATTTATTGGCGACGAGAAGTGCTGAGCTTGAACGGGGTTGAGCGCGAGAGAGATTCCCCACACGCACAGGGCGGGATTTCTATGACGATGTCTTCTTTGCGGACAGGTTGGCGGGGCTATTGAGTCAGGCTGCCACGATCGCGAGTCGATCGTCTGTGTGTGCAGATGGAGACGTACGAATGACCGTCCGGTCGAGGCGGACCGGGCGGTCGGCATCCGTGGATAGCGCGTGCTTACGTGTGTTGACTGAACTGATGCAACACGGCCGGATTCTCCACGGTAGACACGTCCTGCGAAATCGCTTCGCCTTTTGCAACGGAGCGCAACAGCCGACGGACTACCTTCCCGGAACGCGTCTTTGGCATGCTGTCGCCGAAGCGGATCTCCTTGGGCTTGGCAATCGCGCCGATCTCTTTACCGACCCACGCGCGAAGTTGATCTGCAATCTGCTTTGCGTCGCCGTCAGCAGGACGTGGGCCTTTCAGCACGACAAACGCGACAATAGCTTCACCACTTGTCTCGTCCGGCCGGCCGACGACAGCTGCTTCGGCAACAAGCGGGTTCGCAGTCAGCGCTG
This sequence comes from Paraburkholderia caribensis, assembly GCF_002902945.1. Classification (NCBI taxonomy): domain Bacteria; kingdom Pseudomonadati; phylum Pseudomonadota; class Betaproteobacteria; order Burkholderiales; family Burkholderiaceae; genus Paraburkholderia; species Paraburkholderia caribensis. The sequence continues at coordinate 1,577,919 of NZ_CP026102.1, read as the reverse complement.
ATTCGATTTCCATCGTACCCATGCGGTGGCCGGAGACGTTCAGCACGTCGTCGATTCGACCGGTGATGGTGAAATAGCCTGTCTCGGGGTCGCGGATCGCGCCGTCACCGGCCAGATAAAGGTTGCCGCCCAGTTCCGATGGATAGTAGCCGTGGCGAAACCGCTCCGGATTGCCCCATATGGTACGCAGCATCGACGGCCACGGCTGCTTGATGACGAGCAGTCCGCCTTGTCCATTGGGCAGTTCGACGCCCGTTTCGTCGACGATGGCAGCGTCGATACCCGGCAGCGGCAACGTACACGAACCCGGCACCAGCCGCGTTACACCAGGCAACGGCGCGATCATGTGACCACCCGTTTCGGTTTGCCAGAACGTATCGAGCACAGGGCACCGTCCGCCGCCTACTTCTTGCGCGTACCATTGCCATGCGCTCGGATTGATCGGCTCGCCGACTGTGCCGAGCAGGCGCAGCGAGGACAGGTCGAAGCTCCGGGGATGCACGCTTCCATCCGATTCCGATGCCTTGATCAGCGAGCGGATAGCAGTTGGCGCTGTGTAGAAGATGCTGACCTTATGTCGCGCGATCATGTCCCAGAAGCGTCCGGCATTCGGCCATGTTGGTACGCCCTCGAAGATAACCTGCGTCGCGCCGACGGCTGTCGGGCCGTAGCAGATGTAACTATGGCCGGTTATCCAGCCGATATCCGCTGTGCACCAGAACACGTCGTGCGGCTGGATATCAAATGTCCAGTTCATCGTCACCGACGTCCACAACAGGTAGCCCGCCGTACTGTGCTGCACACCCTTAGGTGTGCCCGTCGAGCCGGACGTATACAGCACGAACAGGGGATGCTCGGCCCCCACCCATTCGGGTTCGCAGGTGTCCGGCTGCGCCTCTTCGATCTCGTGAAGCCAGCAGTCGCGTGTCTCGTCCCATAAGATGGACCCGCCTGTACGGCGATATACGACTACGGTATGGACGTCGTCTGTGCCGCCCATAGCGAGCGCTTCGTCAACAATTGACTTCAATGGCAGGCTTTTACCACCGCGCATCTGTTCATCGGCTGTAATGACGGCAACCGCGCCCACATCGACCATCCTCTCGTGCAGCGATTTTGCCGAGAAGCCGCCGAATACGACCGAATGTGGCGCGCCGATACGGGCGCAGGCCTGCATCGCGACGACACCTTCAATGGACATCGGAAGATAGATCATCACCCGGTCGCCCAGACCGATTCCGCGCTCGCGCAAACCGTTGGCGAACCTGCAGACACGTGCATGCAATTCCAGATACGTGATTGTCGTAACGGTACCGTCGTCTGCTTCGAAAATAATTGCAGTCTTGTTCGCATTGCCGTTGTCCAGATGACGATCCAGACAGTTGTACGACGCGTTCAGCACGCCGTCGTCGAACCATTTGAAAAACGGCGCATTCGATTCATCCAGCACCCGGGTAAAGGGACGCCGCCAGGTCAGGTGCTCGCGTGCGAGCCGTGCCCAGAATCCGAGGCGGTCGGTTTGCGCTTCGTTGACGAGCGCTTCATAGGCGGGCATGCCGTCGATAGCCGTGCCCCTCAGAAGCGGCAGATCTGCGGGGTCAGGCCGGTATGTGCTCGCATGGGTCGTGGACATAATCTCCTCACGTGGATGTATGGAAAGAACAGCCAGGCGCGCGTCCCAATCCATGCCGCGTGGGGCAATTGATCATGCCGTACGGTTTGATTGTCTTTTATCTGTGCGGAGCGGGGGCGATTTCGGGCGTCCCCACCAGTGTGATTTGTGGCAGAGGGGAGCGGTTGATTCAGATCAAGCAACAGGATTTGGGAGTTGGCCCCAGTCCGGGTCGGGCGCGATGCCGCCCGATTTTGCGTTGATCCAGATCAGTTGTGTCGACGGTTTCATCACTATGCTGAGACCCAGGCCGCGAAGGACGTGCCGCGATCAAAGCCGTGATCCAGCATCGTTACGCCGCGATTCACACTTCACACGCGGAGTGAGTTTATGCAGATTAGAGTCGACATCAAAATGCTTGAGAAGGCCGCATTTGTCACGCATGTCTTCATTGCGATCGTGCTGTTTGCTGTCGTGATCCACCTGAACAAACTTGATTTCATGACACACGCGGAGACCGAGTCGGAAATATTCGCCGACGCCTATACCTCGACGTGTCTGCTTTCAGAGTTCAACGCGTGCACCTCGCTCTAGGGGCTAACGACGCGGGGCACTTAGCGTAATGCGCACGCCGCGCTCGTGAACGCGAGTTGAACCACGCCTGCCTGGATCATCTAGTTCTTTTTCCGATTGCTCGAAGGCGGACGAAGTCCGACCGTGCGACTCGTCGAGTGGAGCCGTATGGCCCCGGCCGATGCTGATGGATTGGTGCCGTGAATTCCTGCGTCTTTATTCTTCGGTCGGTCTTCTACGTACTGGTAACCGGATCACGTCGACGTGACCCGGCAGATCCCCCGCCAATTCGTTTTCCGTGTAACTGAAATACAGGACCGTCAGTCGGTTCGGGTCCAGAATCCGGAATATATGCAGGAGACCAAAAATCGGGTCGACCGTAGCGTCGAAAACCTGGGCTTGGTGAGGGATCTTGTTCGGCGTCTCCAACTTGCCCACCTGATGACAGGAAACTTCAACGTCAGGCGTAGGCGCAGCGCTACCGCCAAAACCATTTTCATCATGAGATCTGGAAACGTAGCAGGTCACGCCTTTCAAGAGCGGGTCGTCGTAGGCGGATACCCTGATCTGCCCGCCATAGCGATGGGAGTGAGTCGCGATTCTCGCTAAATCCTCGCCATGAACTGGAAACGCCGCGCACGGCAACAGTGCTGCCAGAATCCAGGAAATCGAAAAGTGACGTGTCATGGCGTGTCTCCTACGAAATCGCCTGGCTGGTTGTGTAGTTGTTTGAGCCAGATTACGAGCACACATGCAACCGTCATTGACCGAAGTCAACGGGAGCCGATCCTGAGATGCACTTACTCTCGGGCATGCCGGACAACGCCGCACTTATTACCAGACTGCTTGCCTTCCTGGAAACCCCCTTTACTACGTCGATATCGGCGCGGTGGCACATTCCCGCGCGGTGGACGCCCCGGTGAAGCGGCTTGAATGCGCCCACGGGAAAACTGCAGCAATATTGCCGGGTGAGCGCTGCTGCGCGGCAGGCATGGTGCAAAGCAATCGCCTTGTCCAGGGCGCCAGTTCTGCTCATGCTGCGGTACAGTTAATGCATCGCAAATGCCTGGCGCGAATCAGGCGTGCTGCCATCTCCATCCCTTATGGGTGTGCCCCGAAATGAAATACAAGGACTATTACGCGATCCTGGGTGTGGAGCGTACCGTGACTCAGGAAGAGATCAAGCGCGCATACCGCAAGCTCGCGCGCAAATATCATCCGGACGTCAGCGGGCACAGCGACGCGGAGGAACGCTTCAAGGAATTGGGCGAGGCCTATGAGGTGCTCAAGGATCCGGAGAAGCGTGCAGCATACGATCGACTGGGAACCCAATGGCACAGTGGCGAGGATTTCCAGCCTCCACCGAATTGGGATGAAGGGTTCGAGTTCAGTGGCGCGGGTGACGAAGCTGGCGCGCATGCCGACCTCAAGGATTTTTTTGAAGCCATGTTTGGCAGCACCCGAGCGGCGCAGACACGGCAGGGGCCGTCCCGGGCGACGGGGCAGGACCACCATGCCAAAGTGTTGATCGATATCGAGGATACCTATCGGGGAGCACAGCGCACGATTTCGCTGCAATTGCCTGTCATCGACGATCAAGGGCATGTTTCGCTGCAGTTGCGTACGCTGAACGTTTCCATTCCAAAGGGCATGCGAGCAGGCCAGCACCTGAGACTGGCGGGCCAGGGAGGAGCCGGAGTGGGAGCCGGACCGGCGGGGGATCTCTATCTGGAAATTGCGTTTCGAGCGCATCCGCGCTTTCGTGTAAATGGAGGCGATGTCTTGCTCGATTTGCCGGTGGCACCTTGGGAGGCGGCGCTTGGCGCACATGTCAAGGTGCCGACGCCCGACGGACTGGTTGAAATGACGGTGCCAATGGGCTCGGCGGGCGGCAGACGCTTGCGGCTGAAGGGCAAGGGAATTCCGGGGAATCCGCCCGGTGACCTGTACGTGATCTTGAACATCGTATTGCCGCCAGCCGACAGCGAGCCAGCCAAAGCTGCTTACAACGCCATGCGGCAGGCGTTTAACTTCGACCCGCGTGCGCGGCTTTATGGGTAGTTCACTATGAAAGAATTCGAGCCAACCTGGCTGGCGGGCCAGATCGTCGATGAAGGCGTTGAGTTCACTCTCGTCGAACTGAGTCGGACAAGTGGTGCATCGGCAGAGGAAATAACCCTTTGGGTTGCCGAAGGCGTGTTTGATCCGAAGGGAGCGGGACCGCAGGAATGGCGTTTTAGTGGGGCTTCGCTGCGTCGCGCGCGCACTGCCTTTCGGCTGGCTCGCGATTTTCAGATCAACGCGCCGGGTATTGCGCTCGCCCTGGATCTGCTCGACGAAATCGACGCTCTAAAGACAGGTTCGCGGCGCTCGCCCGGCAACTGAACGAACCCTACCCATTGGACGACGGGTCGACAATCCTGACGCTCAAATCGGTCGGCAGAATCTGGATTTCCTACGCGTTCGGATTTCCTCGCCCGCAACATCTACCTTTGGGGCGCATGTTTTTGAGCGTGTTCAGGCGGGCGAGAAGCTCTTCCGCCTGCTTTTCGATTGCGCGATCGCTTACGTAACCGCTCACGGCTGTCCTTAACCTTTCGGCCCAATAAGCCGGATCGCCAACGGGCGTCTGCGAGGAAAAATATCCGCGTGTCTGTTCAAGCAGTGCAATAGCTGTTCTGATATGTGCAAGCTCGCGCTCAAGTTCACCGTACAGGCTCATTCTCGACCGTGCTCCCTTACAAATTGGTGCGAGTCAGTTCTTGCCGACATGTTGCATTGCGGCGGACTGTATTGACTTGATCGGTGTCAATGCGCCCTGAAGCTGGATAACGACTGGCGACGCGGCTTCGGAGAGGCCATTTTGCCGGACGATCTTCAACTGCTTTTCGTGACCGGCTGATGAGGCGCGCACGTTGATCGGGGCCCGCTTTTTTTCCTGACCCGCGATTCAGTTGAGGGAGACGGACGCAGCAACCTCCCATTGCCTGCCCAGCGCAAATACGACCAGCGTCGCGAGCACGACCACTCCGTGTGCCGGGTTGCGGATGCATGCCCGGACCTGTTCGCTTTTGCCATGCCCGAACAGACACCATAGACAGAAGTGTTCGCAATTGTTGGTCAGAAGCCGATAGTTGCGTTCGCCGAGGCGTGACACTGCACGGTGCACGGCGGCAAGGCCCGCATATTTCGCAAAGGGATGGGAGATCACCTCAAAACCGAAACCCGCCGCAAACTGGTCGATCGAGACGATTTCAACGGGGCCCCGGCACAGGCGCCGGGAAAAGCCCGCGTAGTGGATAACCTTTCCGTCTCCGATATAGATGCCATGGTGGACATAACCCGGACGCCGCGTGGCCAGATGTACCCCGCGCGGCAGGTCGGGCTGGAACGCGTTGTTTGCGTCCTGCACATGATCACGATGGTTCATGGCTGGCTCCTGCGCAATGAGCTGGTTCCTGCTGGTGCCTGGCCATGCCGTCCACACAAGAACACAGGCTACAGCTGGACTGAAACTCAGCTTGATGACGTGCCTTTAGTATTGGTAACGGCGCATTCGGCAACAATCGGCCACGGCTGGACTTGCCATCCGATATCTGGAAGCGATATCAGAACTGTCCGATACCGGGAGAGGGATGCTCTGAGCCTGGAGGGGAGTCGAGGTCTCGCGCCCCGTCATTGATGGGTGCGCCAAAATTCGAACGGTACGATGACCCACCTGCCTTCAAGACAGGTCGGTGCGTTGATACCTGGTTGGTAGATACACGACCTGAATGCGGCGACACCGACAGGTGGACTTCGTAGTCGACAGCCTCGCCGCTTCACGGCAGCGCCGGTGCGTTCTTGACGCCGCTTCCCGTGTAACTCGAATAGCGGCGTGGCAAGTCCGCGCCGCACAACCATCGTGCAGCGCAGGCTTGTCCATGCACTGTCGGATCACGGCGTCATATCGCGCGGGCCGGTGCGGGGGCTGCGCTTACGCACTGGGGGCTTGCGTTTCTTGCCGGCCTCGCTGTCCCCGGATTCTTCGGAACTGGCGGGGATCCTGGCCTTCTCGTGCCTGCCGCCAGGTTGCGCAACGAGCTCGAACGCTGCCGAGTCCTGCTCTGCGTCGAAGCGGCAGGAAATCCTGCTGCCTTCCTTAATGCGGCCGTCGAGCATTTCTTTCGCCAGCGGATTCTCGATAACCTGACGGATGCGTCGCTTCAGTTCCCGTGCGCCATACTCGGGCCGATAGCCTTCGAGCACCAGCTGCTCGACGATACTGTCGTCGAACACCAGGTCGATATCCTGGCTCTTTGCCATACGAGCGACGTGTTCAAGCTGCAGCCGGACGATCAAGCGAATCTGGGCTTCCGTAAGCGATTCGAAGATGATGATCTCGTCGATCCGGTTCAGGAATTCAGGCCGGAAGTGCGAACGCAGCACGGTCATCACGCCGTCGCGCATCGTGTCGCCCGCGTCGCTCCTGCGGCCTTTGCTCCTTTTGCTAGCGCCATTGCCATCACCTGGCAAAAAGCCTGGCCCGCTGCGCCTGGTGCCCATGATCACATCGGAGGCCAGATTGCTGGTCGCGATGATCAGCGTATTGGCGAAGTCGATTACGCGACCTTTGCCGTCGGTCAGGCGGCCGTCATCAAACACCTGTAGCAGGACGTTATAGACGTCCGGATGCGCTTTCTCGACCTCGTCGAGCAGGATCACACTGTGCGGGCGGCGCCGCACCCGTTCGGTCAACTGGCCGCCTTCTTCGTAACCTATGTAGCCCGGGGGCGCGCCGATCAACCTCGCGACCGCGTGCCGCTCCATGTATTCGCTCATGTCGACGCGCACGATGGCGTCTTCATCGCCGAAGATGACCTCGGCGAGTGCCTTTGCCAGCTCGGTCTTGCCTACGCCGGTCGGACCGAGGAACAGGAACACCGCCACCGGACGGTGACCCGCCTGGAGGCCTGCGCGGCTGCGCCGAACCGCATCGCTAACCGCGGTGATCGCCTCTTCCTGGCCGATGACGCGCTCATGCAGCCGGGCTTCGAGTTTCAGGAGCTTGTCCTTTTCCTCCTGGGTCAGGTCGGCGACGGGAATGCCCGTCATCCTGGCGACGATCTCGGCCACCTGCGTGGTACTGACTTCGGCGCTGCTCGAACTGACGCGGCGCTTCCAGATCGCGGTAGCGTCTGCCAGCTGGGTTTCCTTCGTGGCAAGCTGTTCGGCGAGTTCTTTGGCGCGCTCAAACTGCTTGCGCGATGCCGCGTAATCCTGTTCGCGCCGGATCTGTGCGATTTCAGACTCCAGTTCGAGGATCTCGGCGGGGCGCGAGGTCGACGACAGATGCACGCGCGCGGCTGCCTGGTCGATCAGATCGACCGCCTTGTCTGGGAGAAAGCGGCCCGTGATGTAGCGGTCCGATAGCTCGGCTGCCGAAACGAAGGCGTCATCGAGTATCGCGACCTTGTGATGTGCCTCGAGGCGGTCCCGCAGACCCCTCAGGATGCTGATGGTCTGCTCGACGGTTGGCTCGCTCACCAGCACCGGCTGGAAGCGACGCTCGAGCGCGGCGTCCTTCTCTATGTATTTCTGGTACTCGGCGAGGGTGGTCGCGCCGATCAGATTCAGCTCGCCCCGCGCCATCGGAGGCTTGAACACATTGGCGATGTCGAGACCGCCTTCGCCACCGGCTTGTCCGGCACCTACGATCGTATGCACCTCATCCACGAACAATACGAGTCTGTCTTTGTGCGCGGCGATTTCGTCCATCACCTGCTTGACGCGCTCTTCAAACTCGCCGCGATACTTCGAGCCCGCAACCAGCGAGTTCACATTCAGTTCGACAAGCCGTTTTTCACGCAGCGTCTCCGGTACATCGCCGCTGATCATTCGCTGCGCAAGTCCCTCGACGATCGCGGTCTTGCCGACACCCGGTTCGCCGATCAGCACCGGGTTATTCTTCTTGCGCCGCGCCAGTACTTCCGCCAGCGTTTCGGTTTCCTTCGAGCGACCAATCACCGGATCGAGCTTGCCTTCGCGTGCGAGACGTGTGATGTCGCGGCTGTATTTGTCCAACTGCGGTGTGTCGCTCGCGGGCTGGGGACCGGCTTCGTCCGTACCGGCAAACTTGATCGCCTGCTGGCGCAGCACCTGAGGCGTGAGCCCGTATTTCATCAGTAGATCACCAGCAAAGCTGTCGGTCACTTCGGCGAGTCCGGCCAGCATGTGCTCCGGCCCGACATAGCTGTGACCAAATTCGCGCGACGCCATGAACGCGCGCTCAAGCGCGCTCTTCAATCGCGGCGAGACAGCGATCTCGCCATCGGTTCGCCTCGTCGCTGCTTCTTCCTTTAGCGCATGCTGGTCGATGTACGCCTGGAGATCCGCGCCGGAAATCTTCAGGCCGTTGAGAATGCGTTGCACGGCGTCGCTGTCGACGAGTTCGTATAAGAGATGCTCCGTGTCCACTTCATGCCTGCCGAACTGCACTGCGCGTTCTGCAGCGCGCTGCAGGATTTCCCGTGCCTGGTCGCTGAAGTGTTGCTGCAGGTTCACGCCATCCCGTTCGACTGCGGAACTGGCCGGCAGAGCACCCCTGGCTGGTTGCCGCGGCGAAGGTCGATCGCCGAAGAAGTCGTCGAACAGGCCGCCACGGAACAGTGACTCGAGCGGCGACACCTGACGCTGATGGCGTGTGAGTTGCGCGTAGTGATAGTCGCAAACGTCCAGCTGTCTGCGTTGTCCGTTCTGTACAACCGCGACGCGCACGGACGCGGGCCGGGCGCCGCAGAGATCGCACATGTGTTGCGCCATAGTCTGTCTCCTTGAAGTGTCCTTTGGCTGTCTGGCCGGAAGCTGCACCACACCTGGCGCAGATCGATAGGACGATTCTGGGCCGCGATTTGCCGCATGATTTGAGATCGATCAAGAAAGGGGAACGCCGCGGTTGAGATACCCCAGGCGTGATATCGCTTCGAATCGCAACGATCACGTCGTCACATGCAATTCATCGCACAGCCTGCGCACTTCCGGGTGACCTCGTGCGGCAGAGCACGCTACAGCACGCCCGCTGATGCACGGCAGCCTCCCGCGCAAATAGACGGTTCCGTCCCGCACTTCGACTTCGATTGCGTCTGCTTGCGCCTGCGCGGCAACCTGCAGCGCCGTGCGGATTCTCCGTAGGACTTCCATCTCAACCTGGCGGTCACTGACACAAAGCTTGTTGCATATCGAAGTCAGGCCATCGAGCGGTTCGAGGACCTGTTCGGCTAACCGCTTCTGGTACGACCAGTCAACCTGTCCCAGCAGCGTGACGCTTCCGTCGCGCACGCACACATTCACCGAGCCCGGCGGCAGGCATGCTTTCCACTTGAGGGCGGCGAGCGCGGCGTCGCGTATTTCGTCGTCGGTACGGCGCAACGGCCCAGGTATCTGAACGGTCAGGTCTGATGTCACACCGCAGACGCCTGGTACGGCTTCGGCCGCAGCGCACGTGGCGATCATCGCCGCGTAGCGCGACACCGTACCCCGCAAGGTCACATTTCCATCGCGCACGTCGACACATACGGGTTCCGTGCATAACGAGGGATCGCGCCGAATGACGTCAACTATCGAATTGGCTAGTTCGAAATCTCGAGGCGAGATGCGAAAGGTTGCCGTCGGAGTCATGTCCAGTTCCTGTACCTTGGAGACCTTATCCTTGACACTGACGCAGTGACGACAGGCAAGCCAGTTATGCAACCCTGTGTATGTCACTGAAAAACGCGTGAGACAGTCCTGTGCCTTGCCGTGGTCTCGAATCCTGGTCGATTTTGAGACTGAATAAGGCGGGCCATTTGATTTTCATCAACAGTTATGGATTGAAGCTGGTCGCTCAGATTTTAAGCGTCCTGGTAGCGGCGGCACGGGGAAGAGGTTGGTTCCTGCAGCGATATCGGCCACGATGCCCCCTCGTACGGTCCAGCCGTTACCGGCGAAACCGGCTCTGACAGCTGGTGCCGTGCGAGTTCGTAGCGAGCTTGACCTGCGTCAAATACAGCAGTCTGCCTCGACGTAGCCTGAAGCTGCTGCCGCTGTGGCGACTTGCGGCGCAAGGTCGGAAACGACGATAGACGGGCAGAAGAAGAACCAGGAACCGGATGGAAAACAGGAACACTCCAATGCGCGCAATGTTGACGTGGTTAATGGCAATCGCTGTGCTGGGAATCTCCGGCTGCGGCTACAACGCTATTCAGAGGCAGGACGAACAGGTGAAAGCGAGCTGGTCGGAAGTACTGAATCAGTACCAGCGTCGCGCCGACCTCGTTCCCAATCTCGTGAATACCGTCAAGGGCTACGCCAGCCAGGAAAAAGATGTGCTGACGCGTGTGACGGAAGCCCGCGCGGGAGTGGGGTCGGTGCAGGCCAGTCCGGAGCTGATCAACGATCCGCAAGCATTTTCGAAATTTGAAGCGGCGCAAGCCCAGTTGACGAGTTCGCTATCAAGGCTGCTGGTCGTGTCCGAGAACTATCCGCAATTGAAGTCGGATGCAAATTTTCGCGACCTGCAGGCGCAACTCGAAGGAACCGAGAACCGGATCGCCGTTGCGAGAAACCGCTACATCAAGGCAGTGCAGGACTACAACGTGACAGTGCGCTCGTTTCCGTCCAACCTGACGGCGAGTGTCTTCGGGTTTAAGGAGAAGCCCAACTTCTCGGTGTCGAACGAAGCCGCAGTTTCCCGGCCTCCGCAGGTTAATTTCGAAGCGGCCCCGGCGCCGGCGAGCGGGGCGACCAATTGAACATCCTGAAGGCAGCGCGGACAGTACTACTCGCGCTCATTCCATTCTGGTCATCAGTCGCAAGTGCGGATGTCGGAATCCCTGCTTTGACTGCGCGGGTCACCGACGAAACAGCAACGCTCACGACCGAACAGCGGGCTTCGCTCGAGCAGACACTGCAGGCGTTCGAAGCGAAGAAAGGAAGCCAGATTTCCGTGCTTATCGTGCCAACGACACAGCCCGAAACGATCGAGCAATATTCCATGCGTGTTGTCGAGCAGTGGAAACTCGGTCGCAAGAACATCGACGATGGCGCACTCCTCATCGTCGCAAAAGATGACCGGACGCTTCGCATCGAGGTTGGTTATGGCCTCGAAGGCGCTCTCAACGACGCGACCAGCAGCCGTATCATTAATGAGGTGATTGTCCCGAGATTCAGGCGAGGCGATCTGTATGGAGGCGTGTCGGCCGGCGTCAGCAGCATGATGAATGTCATCAGCGGCGAGCCATTGCCAGCGCCAGATACGCAGACGCGCGGAGACGCCGGGAGCGTCAGGGGCTATCTGCCCGTACTCTTCGTCCTGACGCTGGTCGCAGGTGGAGTGCTTCGTTCGGTGCTCGGGCGTCTGGTGGGTTCAGTCGCGACGGGTGGCGCTGTTGCGGTGGTCGCATGGTTGTTGTCGGGGGCAGTTCTCATCGCAATCGTCGCCGGTACGATTGCCCTGTTTTTTACCCTGTTGGGGAGCGGGTTGGGGGCGTTCGTTGGGGGGCGTGCCATTGGTGGCGGCCCAGGTAATGCGTCCAGCCGCACGACGTTTCGCGGCGGCGGCGGCGGCTTTGGCGGCGGTGGGGCCTCGGGCAGGTGGTAGCCATGGGAATGAAACGGATAGTGAGACACCTGCTCCTCACGCGGTGGAACGTAAAGGTTGCCTTCCCTCCGCGCACGCTACGCGCAATCGAGAAAGCGGTTCTGGCAAGTCATCAGGCCCATATCGGGCAGGTTCGATTCGTGGTCGAGGGAGCGCTTCCAATCGAGGCGCTGTTGACCAGCATGTCTGCAAGAGAGCGGGCGATCGACGTCTTTTCACAACTGCGGGTGTGGGACACCGAGCACAACAATGGCGTACTCATCTATCTCCTGCTTGCCGACCGTGACGTCGAAATCGTTGCAGATCGAGGCGTGCATGCTCACGTGCTCGCCACCGAGTGGGAATCCATCTGCCAGAGCATGGAGGCGAATTTTCGGCGTGGAAAGTATGAAGCCGGCGTGCTGCTGGGTGTCGAGCAGGTAAGCGAACTGCTCGAAAGGCACTTTCCCGCCAGGCAGGACCGGCGAAGTGAGTTACCGAGCAAGCCAGCTGTATTGTGATACCCGACAGGGAACCCGGACTGACGCAGGTTGCGCAACTCCTGACAGGATGCAGCGCGGTAATGTCCGCGAAACGGATGATCTGGCTTGATGATCAGAAGGAGGGGGCATGTCGATTGATTTCACGAGTTTCACGCCCGGTCTGTCACTGGCTGGCGGCCTGGTGATCGGCGCTGCGGCTGCCGTGCTCGTCTTGTTCAACGGGCGCATCGCCGGCATCAGCGGCATTCTCGGTGGCCTGCTGGGTGCGCCACAGAAAGACGCAGGTTGGCGTGTTGCTTTTCTTGCAGGGCTGATTGGATCGCCTGTGCTGGCGGCCATGCTGGGTCGCCCGATCGCGCCGGATATCCAGGCCGGATGGAGCGAAATACTCGTCGCTGGCTTTCTGGTTGGCATCGGCACGCGTTACGCGAGCGGTTGCACCAGCGGCCATGGCGTTTGCGGCATCTCGCGAGGGTCTATCCGATCGCTTGTCGCGACGGCGACATTCATGGTGAGCGGCTTTCTGACCGTATTCGTTTCCAGACATCTGCTGTGAGGGTGAAATGGTTTTGCTTACGGCATTACTTGGCGGGCTTCTGTTCGGCGTTGGTCTGATGGTGTCCGGCATGGCCAATCCGGCAAAGGTGCTGGGATTTCTCGATCTCGCGGGACGATGGGACCCGTCACTTGCATTCGTGATGGCCGGGGCGATAGCCGTCGGCTCAATCGCGTTCCTGTTTGCGCAACGCCGCAAAAGATCGCTGCTGGGTCTGCCCATGCAGATTCCAGCCAGCTCCGCCGTGACGTTGAGGCTCGTGGTGGGAAGCGCAGTGTTCGGCATCGGCTGGGGGCTCGCTGGATTTTGCCCGGGGCCTGCACTGGTCGCCTTGGGCGCCGGCTTTGGGAAAGGGTGGGGTTTTGTGGCCGCGATGGTCTGCGGCATGGCCGTGTTCGAGATTCTCGAGCGCGCGAAGCTGAGTCGGCAGCAGGCCTGAATGCTGGATATCGCTTTACGTGGGCGCGGGAGTTCAGTCACCGGTCCGCCATTCGATTGCCGGAATCAGGCCGAGATCGTCGAGCATGGCGGGACGCAGATCCGAGGCGATCCGTCGAACACAAGTGACAAGCTGATCGATCAGCGTGTAATCCAACCGACCATCCGATAGGGCTCACCGGCGCCGTTCCATAACGCCTGCCCACGAGACTGTACCCACAGGAACTCGTCGGACCACGTGCGCGCCCGATATTCAACGTCGTATGCGTGCTTGTGTTCGAGATGCGCCGCGAGCCTGGCTTTGACGCGGTCGATGTCGTCCGGGTGACGATATAGCCGAAGCAATTTCATCAACTCCCGTTAGCCCAGTTCGCCGAACATCCCAACAAGCCAGTCGATGAAAATCCTTACGCGTTGACTGAGGTAGCGGTTGCGGGGATAAACGACGTGGTAAGGGTACGGTGGTGGTTCCAAACCCTGCAGGAACGACACCAGTTGCCCGGTCTCTATGAAGGGCCGTACCTTGAAAGTGAAAATCTGAATGACGCCAACCCCAGCCAGACCTGCCGCAAGGGTGATATATGCGCGAAACTACGCGCCGGGACCTGCACGGCACATAGGCATATATCGCTGAGACGAACGGAGTGTAGGCGCGCACCGATGCAAGATAAACGGCGTATCCTGGAAACATCCTCCAGCGCGCTGGATAGTGCGGCGTCAACCTTCACAGCTTGTATTCGTGGCGCTAACACCCGGTGGACGTCGGTGACTGCGCTATCCGTGACTGCGAGAGCGTACAAAGGCGACGGAGTTGGCCGGTCGGTGCGACCATGCCCGATCGGAGAGTGCCACGGGTCGACAATTTCCAGTGGGTAATTGACAGCCGCAGAGGACGCGACCGATCGACGGAAAACGATTGTCCGGCGAGCAGTGCGCCGAAACCGAATGGCCGCTGCAACTTCGACCTGAGCCATCGGCACCCCAACGTCCGCTTCGGCCGAGATCGAGTCAATCGGCTTGGCAGTGCACCGGCGAGATTGCCCTCGGCCGTCCAGCGAAGTTTCCGAGTCTATTGCTCAATTTTCACGGTCTATTGTGCAGGGACAGCCATCAGGCGCAGTCCAAGAGGATTTGTCCTTGAATTATTGAACGAACAGTCATAAACTTCCGTGCATGATCGATCACACCACACCTCGGCGCGCGAGCGCCGCCAAGGCGGAGGGAACCTGTCCGCGTGGCCGCCCGCGCGAATTCGACACGGCAGCCGTGCTCACCGAGGCGAGCAAGGTGTTCTGGCGCAACGGTTTTCACGGGACATCTGTCGACGATCTCTGCAACGCGACGGGCGTGCTGCGCGGCAGTCTGTACGGCGTATTCGGCGACAAGCACGGCATCATGATGGCCGCGCTCGATCATTACGCGGAAGGAGCGATTGCCGGCCTCGTCGAGCGCCTGAACGCGAATGTCCCGCCCGATGTCGCGCTGCGCAATGCGCTGCTGCATCACACGCGCACCGCGTCGTCGCTGAGCGGCTGCTTCATCACCAATAGCACGCTCGAACTGCAACCCGACGACGAAGCGCTGCACGCAAAGATCCGCGCAATCCAGCGGCGCGTCGTCACGCTGCTCGCGGCGGCCGTGATCCGCGGTCAGGCCACGGGTGTATTCAACGGCGACCTCGATGAAAAGGCGGCCGCGGATTTTCTGCTGTGCATGACGCAAGGCTTGCGTGTGCTCAACAAATGCAAGCGCAAGGAAGACGAACTGAAAGCGGTCGTCGACATCGCGATGCGCGCGCTCACCTGAAATTTTTTTCTCGAATTTTTGAACGTTCAGTCATGAATGATAGATGCATGAAAGCGTCGGGCGTGAGTTTGCCGTCCGCGTCCCGGCCCGGCGTCGACAGCGCGGAGCCGCGCGTCGAGGTGCAAGGGCAGCAGCGTTTCGAGCGGCAAGGGCTTGCGTTGACCGTGCTGTTCGTCGGGGCCTTTCTCGCGCCGCTCGACTATTTCATCGTCAATCTGGCGCTGCCCGCGATCCACACGGGCCTGAACGCCAGCGACGCGCAATTGCAGCTGATCGTGTCCGCCTACGCGTCGGCGTACGCGGTGTTGCTGATCACGGGCGGGCGGCTCGGCGACCTGTTCGGCAGGCGGCGCATGTTCATGACGGGGATGGCGGGCTTCGTCGTCGCGTCTGCGCTGTGCGGTTTTGCACCGAATGGTCACGTGCTCGTGATCGCGCGCATCGTGCAGGGCATGGCTGCCTCGGTGATGGCACCGCAGGTGCTCGCGACGGTGCGGGCCGTCGTGCCGCTGCATCAGCAGACTCGCGTGATGGGCTTTTACGGCTTCGTGTTCGGACTCGCGTCGATCGTCGGGCAGCTGGGCGGCGGTGCGCTGATCACCTTCCAGCCGTTCGGTCTCGACTGGCGCGCCATTTTTCTGATCAACATTCCCGTCGGCGTGCTGGCGTTTATCGGCGCGTGGAAGTATGTGCCGGAAAATCAGTCTGCGACGCGCGAGGGCGTCGATCTGAAAGGCGTCGCGCTGCTGTCGCTGGTGCTGATCCTGCTGATCTATCCGATGACGCACGGCCGCGAAGCGGGCTGGCCGTGGTGGACCTTCGCGATGTTCGCGCTCGCCGTGCCTGCGCTTGCCGCGTTCATTGCCACTGAACGTCGCGTCGAGCGCAGCGGCGGCAGCCCGCTCGTCGATCTCCAGCTGTTCCGCAATCCGGCCTTTTCGACGGGGCTCGTGCTCGCCTTTCTGTTCTATTGCAATAGCGCGTTCTTTCTCACGTACGGCATCTATCTGCAGACGGGTTTGCACTGGACGCCGCTGCAATCCGGCATCGCGATCATGCCGTTCGCGCTCGGCTTCGTCGCCGGGCCGCTGACGTCGCCCGCGGTGGTGCGGCGCATCGGGGCTTATGTGCTGACGCTCGGCTTTTCGATGATGGCGCTTGGTTTCGCGGTGACGGGCTGGGCTGCGACGCACGCGGCGCTCGGTGCATCGTTTTATGCCGGGCTCGTTCTTGCCGGCGTCGGGCAAGGGCTCGTGTTGCCGTCCATCATGCGCATCGTGCTCGGCGAAGTGGAGCCGGCGAAGGCGGGGCTTGCATCGGGCGTGGTGACGTCGACGCTACAGATCGGCTCGGCGTTCGGCACGGCTGCCATTAGCGGCGCGTTCTTTGGCGCATTGTCGGCGAACGCATCGGCGGCCGGCTATGCGTATGCGTTCCAGCGCAGCCTTGCGATCAACGCGGTTTTGATGGTGATCTGTATTGCGCTCAGCGTGACGTTGGTCCGGCATCAGCAGCGCGCTTCCTTGCGGGCGATCAAGGCCGCTTAGGGAAAATCCCGAGCGGCTGCATTTTTGTTTTTTGACGGAACAAAAATACGCGTGAAAATCATCTGATAACGTTTTCAGCGTATGCGTCATACGATTGCAGCCATGGTGCATTGCGCATTGCAACTATTGTTTCTCGTTCAGCAGTGATGCGCTTATTCACAGATGGCGGCGTTCAAGCGTGGCGCATGGTTTTTAGACCGGTAATAACGCGCAGAATGTCAGTATCGTGACGGTGGGTGGCCGGGCTTATTTACGTATACCCTGAACATTCGCCTAAACTGCGGTTGGACCGTGCTGCGCGACAACATGCCGCCTTTACTGACAGGCGATTGCCGGACTAAACAATAAAGGACGAACGTTCGAGATATCCGCCTGTCTATTTCGGTTTTGCTGCAAACGCTTCCAATAAAAATTACTTGCTGCCGAAATATTCGATTGTTAATCTTCCCCCACTCTTAATAATTCGTTGGACGGCGGTGCGTTTATGGCAGTGAATTTCCAGCCAGCCTAATGCTTATAACGGGGACATCCATGCTGACTGCTACTTTCGACGCATTTGACACGACGCAAACGGTGCAAATCATGGTCGGTGACGTGGTGACGCTCAAAGCGGGCGGGCCGCGGATGACGGTGACTTATGCCGGGGCGATTGCCCGGAAAACGGGAGAATGGCTCGTTTGCCAGTGGTTCGATGACCATGGCGAATTGCGGCAGGAAACCTTCGGGCAGGATGAGGTGTGGCGGCAGCCACGGTCAATTCCGGCGGGGTTGGTGCATAAGTTTGTGGGTGGGGTTTCGGTTTGAACGTGGGGGGCTTTGTCGCTCTGCGGTTTGGTTGTTTGGCCTTTGCGCTGGCATCCGCGCTACGTTTCCGTGCTTCACGCGTTGCCCCTGTGCGGGGCGGCACCTACTTTTCTTTGCCGCCGCAAAGAAAAGTAGGCAAAAGAAAGCGGCTCACACCGCCAGCGCTAATACTTGCCTGAGGGCCCCCAAAGGTTCTTACGCTTCACACGGCAATCACGTGACTCACGTTCGTTGCCAACGCGCTGAATAAGCGCCTCACCCGCTTCATATCCCCGCGTTTCAGCACGCCGCGCCAGACAATCCACGGCCGCCCAGGTGGCAAACTGTGTGTCGGCTTTCGCGCCATACGCGCACCACTCCGGACCCGATAGCGCACGCCTCCCACCCTGTAAGAGCGCCAAGCCATACGACGCGACAACCTACACACAGTTTGCCACCTGGGCGGCACATACCATTCGCTGCCGCTGGCACATGTACGGGTGTTTGAAGTGGGTGAGGCGCTCATTCAGCGCGTTGGCAACGCACACGAACAAGGGCGTTGCCGTGTGAAGGGTGGGGACGTTGGGGGCCCGTGGACAAAGGTCAAGGGCTGGCGGTGTGAGCCGCTTTCTTTTGCCTACTTTTCTTTGCGGCGGCAAAGAAAAGTAGGTGCCGCCCCGCACAGGGGCAACGCTTGAAGCACGCTAACGGATCGCGGATGCCAGCGCGGGGTCATGAGGCGGATGCCAGCGCAACAGCCAAGAACACAACATCAAAACCAAAACCAAAACCAAAACCAAAACCAAAACCAAAACCAAAACCAAAACCAAAACCAAAACCAAAACCAAAACCAAAACCAAAACCAAAACCAAAACCAAAACCAAAACCAAAACCAAAACCAAAACCAAAACCAAAACCAAAACATCAAAACCTACCGCCCCGCGTCCATCCCCATCCTAACCGCGAGCCCAGCAAGCACCGTCCCCATCATCCACCGCTGCACCACGACCCACGTCGGCTTCCTCGCGAGAAACACAGCAATCGATCCCGCCGTCATCGCGACGGCCGAATTAACCGAAATGCTCAGCACGATCTGAACCACACCGAACATCAGCGATTGCCCAAGCACACTCCCATACTGCGGATCAATAAACTGCGGCAGCAGCGAAAGATAAAGCACCGCAATCTTCGGATTCAGCAAATTCGTGATAAAGCCCATCGTGAACAGCTTGCGCGGACTATCGACGGGCAGATCGCGCACCTGGAACGGCGAGCGTCCGCCCGGCTTCACAGCCTGCCACGCGAGATAGAGCAGATACAGCGCGCCACCAAACCGCAGCGTGTCATACGCGAACGGCACAGCAAGCAGCAACGCCGTAATGCCGAACGCGGCACAGAACATATAAACCACGAAACCCAGCGCCACGCCGCCAAGCGAAATCAGACCAGCCACGCGCCCCTGGCAGATCGACCGCGAGATCAGATAGATCATATTGGGCCCGGGCGTGAGCGCCATACCGAGCGCGACAACGGCAAATGCAACGAGATGCGAGGTTTGAGGCATTGCGTGAGCTCCTTGAAGGAAGACCGATCGAACGATCAAGGCAAGGCCCAGGCGCGCGGCGTGACGGGATCTGCATCCCGGTTCGCGCTCCCCGGTGGTGATCCACCTCGATTGAGCGCCAGTCGCGCGAACAGCGAATTGTTTCGCGCGCTGCCGTCGCATGCCAGATACAAAAAGCGCACTACCCGTCGATACACTTGAGCGCCGCCGCCGCGCCAACGATCATCGCCATGCACGCGATGCGCGGCGCCGACACGGGATCGCCGAACAGCACGATGCCGAGCAGCGTGATGCCCATCGACCCGATGCCCGTCCACACGACATACGCGGTGCCTGCGGGCAGGTGCTTCATCGCGAGCGTCAGCAGGAAGACGCTCGCAAGCGCGGCCGCCACGCCGCCGACGCTCGGCCAGAAACGCGTCCAGCCATTCGCATACTTGAGCGCGAGACCCATCAGGATTTCAACGACGCTTGCCGCGAGCAGGATTAACCACGCCATCACTACCTCCATTTGAAGAATGGACGCAGCGTAGAGGTATAGTGACCCGCTGACCATTACGCACCTTCTGGTAACCATGGCAATGTCCGCGCCGGACCATTCCGTCGACGTCCCGCACGACGCGCAGCACCCAGGCAACGTATTCGACGAGGCCTGTTCGTCGCGGCTCGCGCTTGAACTGATCGCGAGTAAATGGACACTGCTGATCCTGCCCGCGCTGCAAAACGGACCGATGCGCAACAACGCGCTGCTGCGCAAGATTGGCGGTATTTCGCAGAAGGTGCTGTCGCAGACGCTGCGCGAACTGGAGCGCAACGGCCTCGTGATCCGCGACGTGTGCGGCACGAAACCTTTGCATGTCGAATATCGGTTGAGCGCGCTCGGGCTGTCGTTGAGCGACGCACTCGTCACGCTCGACCGCTGGGCGGAAACGCACGGCGGCGCGCTCGACGCCGCGCGCGAGCGCTTCGATACGCTTGCACAGTCGCGTCGCTAACGTCGATAACGTCGCTAGCGTCGATAACGACGCGCGATTGAACGCTCAGCCGCGCAGCGGCCGGAAAAAACGCCGAATCTCTTCAGCGAGCAGCGCGGGCTGTTCCATCGCGGCGAAGTGCCCGCCGCGCGGCATATCCGCGAACTGCGTGACGTTGAACACACGTTCGATCCACGAACGCGGCGGCCGGCTGATCTCCTTCGGAAAGCGCGCAAAGCCGAGCGGCGGCGTGACGCGCTGGCCGGGCTCGAAGCGCAATGGCCGCGCGCGCGTTTCCGCGTAGAGCCGCATCGACGAGCCGATCGTCTGCGTGTGCCAGTACAAGGACAGATCGGTCAGCAACTGGTCCTTCGAAAACACGCGCTCCACGTCGCCGTCGCAATCGCTCCACGCACGGAATTTCTCGACGATCCACGCAGCCAGTCCCGCCGGCGAATCGTTCAACGCAAACGCCGCGGTGTTCGGCTTCGTCGCGTGCAGGTGCGCGTAGGCGCCTTCGGCATCGGCAAATACGGCCCTCGATGCGAGGAAATCCCGCTCTTCCTGCGTGATGGACGGATCGTCGGGCGGGACGCCCGGCGCATATGAACTCGGCAGGAAGTTGAGATGAATGCCGTCGACATGCTGCGCATGGCCGGCCGCCAACGCGATCGACACCGCCGCGCCCAGATCGCCGCCCTGCGCGCCAAAGCGCGTGTAGCCGAGGCCGCGCATCAGCTCCACCCACAGGCCGGCGATCGCGAACACCGACATGCCCGGCTTCGAAGGCCGTTCCGAAAAGCCATAGCCGGGCATCGACGGAACGACGACATCGAATGCGTCGGCAGGGTCCGCGCCGAACGACGCCGGGTCGCACAGCTGCGGCAACAGTTCGGCGAACTCGATGAACGAGCCTGGCCAGCCATGCGTGATGACGAGCGGGTAGGGCTTCGGCCCCGTGCCGCGCCGATGCACGAAATGCACGGCCAGATCGCCGAGCTGCGCGACGAATTGCGGCTCCTGGTTGAGCCGCGTTTCCGTCGCACGCCAGTCGTACCCGCTCGCCCAGTAATCGACGAGATCGCGCAAATAGTTCATGTCGGTGCCGAGCGCCCAGGGCGCGCTGTCGAAGGTGTCGGGCCAGCGTGTTTGCGCGAGGCGCGTCTTGAGCGCGGCAAGCTCGAAGTCGGGAATCGAAATCCGGAACGGAGTGATTTGCATCGTGTGGTCCTGGTCGTTGAGCGGCAGGCTGCGTGCTACTTGGCCGAACGGTCGCGCGATTCGCGCATCCGCACGCGCTCGCCGAGCCCCTTCGTAAAGCTTCGCATGCTGATGATGCGCCGCGAGCGCACCACTTCGCCTTCCAGATTGACGGGTGGATTCGGCTGCCACGCCCAGTACATCGCGATCATCCAGCCGAACACCGTCCAGCCCATGCATGCATTGAACAGGGCAAGGGTCAGCATGTCGTAGCGCTTGCGGCGGTCGGCGATGATGGACGGCAGGAAGTACAGCCCCAGCGCGGCGAAGGCCGCGACGCCTTGTATCATCATCACGGTGTTCATCGAGCCTCCACAGACGTGCCATCTATCTTTCCATTGTCGCGCGATCGGGCATCGTTCGCTTGCGGTTTGAAGGGCGATTGCAAGGCAGGTGCCCTTGTTGTTTACATGAGGTTCACACGAATTCGGCAAGCCGCGCCGTAAGGTCTATCATGTGCGTTTCGACTGCACCGGATCCCGCCATCATGATCTCCGACGATACCCAACAGGCTCAAAAGCTGAATCACGACACACTGCGCGAATTCGTCGATCGCAAATGGAACGACGAGATCGTGCCGGCGCTCACCGACTACATCGCCGTGCCCGCGAAGAGCCCGGCGTTCGATGCCGACTGGGAAAAACACGGCTATATCGAGCGCGTGATCACGGAAGCCGCGAAGTGGGCGGAGCAGCAGCCCGTGCGCGGACTGAAGCTGGAAATCGTGCGTCTGCCGGGCCGCACGCCCGTGATCTTCTTCGAATCGCCCGCCACGCGCTCGGGCAGCACGGACACCATCGTGCTGTACGGTCACCTCGACAAGCAGCCGGAGTTCGACGGCTGGCGCAACGACCTCGGCCCGTGGACGCCGAAGCTCGAAGACGGCAAGCTCTATGGCCGCGGCGGCGCCGACGACGGCTACGCGATCTACGCCAGCCTCACGGCGCTGGCCGCGCTCGACGCGCAAGGCATCGAACGGCCGCGCTGCGTCGGCCTGATCGAAACCTGCGAAGAGTCGGGCAGCTACGACCTGCTGCCGTACGTCGACGCCTTGCGCGAGCGGCTCGGCAAGGTCGGCCTCGTCGTGTGCCTCGACTCGGGCGCGGGCAACTACGATCAGCTGTGGCTCACCACGTCGCTGCGCGGCCTCGTGTCCGGCGACCTCGAAGTGCAGGTGCTCGACGAGGGCATTCACTCGGGCGGCTACGGCGGCATCGCGCCGTCGAGCTTCCGCATCATGCGGCAAATGTTCGAGCGCCTCGAAGACGCCGCCGACGGCACGCTGCTGCCCAAGGGCTTCCATTGCCCGGTTCCGCTCGACCGTCTCGACGAAGCCGAAGCGACCGCGAAGATTCTCGGCGACGATGTGTGGAAAAAACTGCCGTGGGCCTGCGGCCAGGACGGCGGCCCCGTGCTGCCGACCACCACCGATCCGAAAGAAGCGCTGCTCAATTCGACGTGGCGTCCGTCGCTGTCGGTGACGGGCGCGGCGGGTCTGCCGTCGCTCGCGGATGCGGGCAACGTGCTGCGTCCGCGCACCGCGTTCAAGCTGTCGCTGCGTCTGCCGCCGCTCGTCGACGCAGAAAACGCGGTGCAGCAGCTGAAGTCGCTGCTGGAGTTCGATCCGCCGTACAACGCGAAGGTCACGTTCAAGCCGGACGCGGGCGCCGCGACGGGCTGGAACGCGCCGGAACTCGCGCCGTGGCTCGGCACGGCGCTGAACAACGCGTCGCGCCAGCACTTCGGCGCGGACGTCGCGTTCATCGGGCAGGGCGGCACGATCCCGCTGATGAACGTGCTGAAGGCGGGCTTTCCGACCTCGCAGTTCATGGTGTGCGGCGTGCTCGGGCCGAAGTCGAACGCGCACGGTCCGAACGAGTTCCTGCATGTGCCGTACGGCAAGAAGCTGACCGCGGCGGTCGCCGAGGTGATCGCCGCCGCGCCTTGAGGTCCGTCCCGAACGTTCGACGCTGAAGCGTTATTTCGCGTGAGAGAAGCCGGCGGCTTCTCTCACTGTCTATCTGTTTCCTTTGACGAACCGATCATCGAATGAACGACACGCACGCTCCCCGTATTCCCGTCGACCACCTGCACGCCTACGTGCGCGCGATATGGGAGCAGGCGGGCAGTTCGCCGCGTGAAGCCCGGCTCGTCGCCGATCACCTCGTCGCGGCCAATCTCACGGGACACGATTCGCATGGCGTCGGCATGATTCCGCGCTATGTCGATTCGCTGCGCGATCGCGAGCTGAAGCTGAATGGGCATGCGCGCGTCGTGAAGGATGTCGGCGCGGTGTTGACCGTCGACGGCGGCAAGGGCTTCGGCCAGGTCGTCGCGCACGAGGCGATGGAACTCGGCATCGAGCGTGCGAAAAAGCTCGGCGTGTGTGCCGTCGCGCTGCGCAACGCGCATCACATCGGGCGGATCGGGCATTGGGCCGAGCAGTGCGCGAAGGCGGGCCTCGCGTCGTTTCACTTCGTCAACGTGGCGGGCGATCCGCTCGTTGCGCCATTCGGCGGCGCGGACCGCCGCATCGGCACGAATCCGTTTTGCGCGGCCTTTCCGCGCGAGGGCAGGGCGCCGCTCGTGCTCGACTTCGCGACGAGCGCCGTCGCTTACGGCAAGACGCGCGTGGCGTACAACCAGGGCAAGCAGGTGCCGCCCGGCTCGCTGATCGACCACGAAGGCGAGCCGACCGTCGAGCCGAAAGTGATGATGGAAGCGCCGTTCGGCGCGCTGATGCCGGTCGGCGGACAGGCGGGCGGGCACAAGGGCTTCGGCCTCGCGGCGATGTGCGAGATTTTCGGCGGCGCGCTGTCGGGCGGCTACACGACCCACGAGGACACGCTGCAAAAGACCCATGCGATCATCAACTGCATGCTGTCGGTGATCGCCGATCCTGCCGCATTCGATGCGCCCAACGCCGAGGCCGAGGCGGACTCGTTCGTCGAATGGGTGAAGGCGTCGCCGCTCGCGGGCGGCGCGGAGTGCATCTATGCGCCGGGCGAGCCGGAGCGCGCGACGCGCGCCGAGCGCGAGGCCAACGGCATTCCCGTCGATCCGCAGACGTGGCGGCAGATCCGCGAGGCCGCGCTCGCGGCGGGCCTGTCGCAGGAAATCGCCGATCGCTGGTCCGCGCGCTTGCAGTAAAGCGCACCGTCACTGCGCATGCCGTTGCATGCGCACCGATCGACGGGCGCGCGTCGAGCACCGACTGCCCTTCACGACTGACAGCGGCGGTTTTGCCCGTTTGCCGCTTTTTGCCTCTGCTCGCCACGAATTCACAAAACAATGCAATCAGAATAATTTCGGATTGCACTAAAACGTTCGCCGCACGCATTCGCCGGAATTAAAACAGATATTCTAATTACCGCTTTGCGCCCTTATTGAAGCGGCGGTGAAAACGCTTGTTCGAAGTTTTATTTCAGGCGGCAATCGTTTGCGCCAGCCGCGCCTGGCAAGAAGCCCGCCCAGCGGGCGTCGCCATACTTATGAAGAACTGCATGCTTCTGTTGGTTAGGCCGCCCCACCAGATTCTGGTCTGTTTTAGGCTCGCAATGCTTCACCCGGGTTTTTAACTTCAAAAGGACCAGTCAAAATGAATCTGCAAAACCATCACGCCTGCCGTCCGTTCCTCGAAGCTGGCAAGCTGTCGCAAATCTCCGCGTATTACGAAGAAGAGCGCAACGTCATGTGGATGATGTTGCGCGCGCAACCGCGTCCATGCTTCAACCTCGAACTGGTGCACGACATTCTCGAACTCGCGCGGGCCGCGCGCGATTCCAATGTGCGCATCGATTTTTGGGTGACAGGCTCCGTGATTCCGACCATGTTCAACGTCGGCGGCGATCTCAGCTTTTTTGCCGACGCAATCCGCGCAGGCCGACGCCAGGAGTTGATGGCGTATGCGCGCGCCTGTGTCGATTGCGTGCATGCGGCGGCGCGCGGCTTCGATACCGGCGCGATTTCGATTGCGATGGTCGAGGGCAGCGCACTCGGCGGCGGCTTTGAAGCGGCGCTCGCTCATCATTTCGTACTCGCGCAGAACGACGCGCGGATGGGCTTCCCGGAGATCGCCTTCAACCTGTTTCCGGGCATGGGCGGCTATTCGCTCGTTGCACGCAAGGCGGGCATGCGCCTCGCGGAAGAACTGATCGGCGGCGGCGAGTCGCACACGGCGGAGTGGCACGAGAGCCGCGGCCTCGTCGACCAGCTGTTCGAGCCGGGCGAGGCGTATATCGCCACGCGCACCTTCATCGACACGTTGCGCCCCAAGCTCAACGGCATCCGCGCGATGGTGCGGGCGCGTCAGCGCGTGTTGCAGCTGTCGCGTGCCGAACTGATGGAAATTACGGAAGACTGGGTGCAGTCCGCGTTCACGATCGAGGAGAAGGATCTCGCCTTCATGGAGCGGCTCGTGATGCTGCAAAACCGCCGTGCGGGCAATCTGCGCCCGGCTGCGATGAACGTTGCGTAAGCAGGAAGGACAGTAGTCTGATTGGCAGAACGCCCCCGCGCTCAAGGTTCACGCGCTCCGTCTGCACCCGTCAGGTATTGACGCAACCATCAACGTAGCAAAGGCATCAGGCAGCATGCAATACGCAGTAATCAGCCGTATCGACGGCCAGGCGGGAGATCCCGATGATCCAGCGAACTTTTCGGGGGTTCAGGCGATCAAGCGGATCTTCTGCCTGTCATGCAGCCAGCGCTCGAAATCGGCTGCGGGCATCGGCTTACCGTAGAGAAAGCCCTGCACGTATTCGACGCCCAGTCCTTTCATGAACAGTTCTTCCGATTCCGTCTCGATTCCTTCCGCCACTACCTTCAATTGCAGCGCCTGCGCGACGGCTACCATCGAACGCACCAGCGCCTGAGATTTCCTGTCCGCGTTGATCGAACTCACGAAGCTGCGGTCCAGCTTGATCACGTCGAGCGGAATGCGCCCGAGCTGCGACAGCGACGAATAACCTGTGCCGAAATCGTCCAGATGGACCTGCGCGCCGAGATTGCGGAATTGCGTGATGAGATCGATCGCGGCTGCTTCGTCTTCGATCAGGCAGCTTTCCGTCAGTTCGATATCGAGCAGGCAAGGATCGAGCTTCGCGCGTTGCAAGGCCTCGGTGAAGTGCGACACGACGGCCGTATCCACCAGTTGCCGCGCCGACACGTTGATCGCCACACGCAGCGACAGCCCGCGCGATTTCCATTGGGCAGCCTGTTCGGCCGCCGTCTCCATGACCCAGCGGCCAAGCGGTCCGATCAGCCCTGACTCTTCGGCGTAGCGAATGAACGCGGCGGGCATGATCTGCCCGCGCTCCGGTGAATTCCAGCGCACCAGTGCCTCGACGCCGTACACGGTGCCCGTGGCCAGCGACAGCTTGGGCTGATAGTGCAGCGTCAACTGGCCTTCTTCGAGGCCGCGCCGCAGGTTCGTATCGAGCCACATGTACTCGGCGACCTTGCGGTTCATCTCCGGCGAGAACACGCGATAGGTGCGCTTGCCGTCGTCCTTGGCGACGTACATGGCGGTGTCGGCTGCGCGGATCAGCGCTTCGAGGCTGTCGCCATGCTCCGGGAACATCGCGATGCCGATCGAGCAGCCCGTGTAGACCTCGACGAGCCCGAGGCTGAACGGTACGCGCAGCCGCTCCAGAATGCGCTGCGCCATCGCTTCCATCGACGCGACGGACGCGACGGGCGACAACACGATGAACTCGTCGCCGCCCAGGCGCGCGAGCGTGTCGTCGTCGGCGAGGCACTCGCGCACGGCCGACGACACATCCTGGATCAGCCGGTCGCCGAACACATGGCCGTAGTGGTCGTTGACCTTCTTGAAGTTGTCGAGATCGAGAAACAGGATGCCGACGGCTTCGCCCGCCGCCGCGCTGGCGATGGCCGCGCGCGTCTTGTCGTGAATCGCGTTGCGATTGGGCAGGCCTGTCAGTGAATCGGTGTTCGCCAGTTCCGACAGGCGTTCCTGGGCCCGGCGTTCCTCTGTAATGTCGGTGCCCGAGCAGATCAGAAACTGTTCGTCGACGCCGCTGCCGCTCATCACGAACTTGTTGCGAAAGAGGAAAAGCCGCTCGCCGTGCACGGTGCGCACGCGCCGCTCGACTTCATACGCGACGCCTTGATTGAAGAAGCCCGAGATGTTCTGGCTCGACGCCGCGCCCGCTTCGGACGACATGAACAGCGCCCAGACGCTGCGCCCGACCACGTCTTCTTCCTTCATGCCCGTGAGTTCTTCGGCGAGCCGGTTGAAGCGCTGGATACGGCCGTTCTTGTCGACGATCACGACGACGGAATTGACTTCCGACACGACCTGCTCGGCGAACGACAGCCCATGCACCAGATCGCGCGCGACGGACTCGGTGTCTTCGTACGCCGAAGCCGTGCCTGCCCAGGTGCTGCTGTTGAGTTTCTTGCCGACGAGATGCAGACGCAGTGCTTCGCCGGACAGGCGCACGTCCATGGTCAGATGCGCGGTGACGCCCGTGAGCCTGCGGATCTGCGCGGCCTGCGCACCGGACAGGGCAATGGCGACCGTGGCCTTGTCGTCATCCGTTTCGGGCGTCAGTTCGAGCGCATTGCTGTCGCTCGACAGGCGCCAGCAGGGGCTGCTCGTTCCGAATCGGGCGAAAAGCACCTGATCGTGTTGATCGTCGTTCATGAAGGGTCCCCGGGCAAAAAATTTGCCTCCAGTCGAGCTCCGAATACGAGTACAGCACGCGGCGGCGAAGAGTCTTATCGATGACTGACTTGCTTCATTGTAACGAAGCGGCCAGACGTCCGGCACCGAATTGATTAACGACCTTTGAATCAGCTTTCTTTAACCAGAAAGCATAGAAAAAAATGATGCTTTTCAGGGATTGGTTCCGCAAACGTTCACGGGGATTTGTGCACGTGCGTGCGGATTTTCGATGCTTTTGGTGTTCGGGATTTGCCTTTGTGGTTCATGCGTTGCGGTTTGGTGTCTTGCTTCATGCGTCGTCGCTGTTTGGTGTTTTGGCCTTTTTTCGCTGGCATCCGCGATTTGACTCTGCGCTGGCATCCGCGTTACGTTAGCGTGCTTCAGGCGTCGCCCCTGTGCGGGGCGGCACCTACTTTTCTTTGCCGCCGCAAAGAAAAGTAGGCAAAAGAAAGCGGCTCACACCGCCAATTCTTGACGTTTACCCACGGGCCCCCAACGTCCCCATGCTTCAAACGGCAACGTGCTTATTGATGCCCGTTGCCAACGCTTCGAACAGGTGCCTCACCCGCTTCAGGCACCCGTACATGAGCCAGCGGCAGCGAATGGTATGTGCCGCCCAGGTGGCAAACTGTGTGTAGGTTGTCGCGTCGTATAGCCTGGCGCTCTTACAGGGTGAGATGCATGCGCAATCGGTCTGGAGTGAAGCGTGTGGAGCACCGAGGGCCGACACACAGTTTGCCACCTGGGCGGCGATGGACTGCCTGGCATGGCGTGCTGAAACGCAGGTGCGTGAAGCGGGTGAGGCGCTCATTCAGCGCGTTGGCAACGGACGCAAATAGATATGCTGGTGCGTGAAGCGTGGGGACGCTGGGGGCCCGTGGACAAACGTCAAGAGCTGGCGGTGTGAGCCGCTTTCTTTTGCCTACTTTTCTTTGCGGCGGCAAAGAAAAGTAGGTGCCGCCCCGCACAGGGGCGACGCCTGAAGCGAGCTAACGATTCGCGGATGCCAGCGAAAGTACAAACCAAAACCAAACCAAACCAAACCAATTCAGTACCGCCTCGCGAGCCGCATCCTCATCACCTGCTTCATTTCGCCATCCGCATCATCGGGCAAAACAAACTCCCCAGCAACGAGTGACGCGACGGGAACCCCATCCCGATACAGCATGCGATTCCCCGCCACAGCGGGCACCTTACTACCGGGCAGCAACGTCCCGACCAGATTCAGCGGATCGCCCCCCGCAACACAAACAAAAGCACCGTCGTTCGCATGACGACGCACCTCACGCAACAGCGGAATCGCTTCCGGCAGCGCGAACTGCTCGCCCGCCAGACCGTTGACGAAGCGTCCGCCGCGCACCTGCCCACGCGCTTCGAGCCGCTGATAAACACGCAGCAGATCGCGCCACGGCGGCAGCCATTCAGCTTCGCGTTCCAGCAGCCGCCAGAACACGACGCCATAGCGCCGCAACAGGGCCATCGCGACATGCTCGATCACTTCCGGTGCAAACGTCGCCGCACGTCTGGAAGGAGGCGCCGCAGTGGCCTCATCCGGCACAGCGGCAACGGGCCGCCGCAATAGCGCCCACCGTCCCGCATCGTCCATGCCGCCGATCAACGCGCCCGCGCCGCGCGGACGGCGACTCGGATAGTACGACGCGTTGCGCTTCGCGACGGGTTTCAACAACGCACGCAAACCCGCGAAACTGTCCGAATTGACGAGACCCGCCGCCACCAGCTCGCCGAGCGCGTTCTCCAGCTCGACGCGCAGCAAACGAACATCGCCCGATAGCTCGTCGAAAAACATCGCGCCATGCTGCGTCAGCGTATCGAACACCAGCTGCGCTTTCGGCGACAGCTCCGGCTGTTTCGACGTATCGAGCAGCGCAGTCCACACGGGCAGCGCGCGGCGCGGCAACAGCACGATGGGCGTGCTGCGCACCGGGCCGCTCGCGCCGCGCGCGCGATCCGTGAGCCGCGTCCAGACAATCTTGCCGGAACGGCACAGCTCGTCGAGCGATGTGATCGAATAGTCCTTCAGCCGCGCGGGCAAGATGTCCTCTTCCCATGCGCTCGCGGCCGCCTGAAAACCTTCGAGCTGATCGAGCACGGCGGCGAGCGCGTCGCGCCCTTCGCCGCGCGTATCGGGCGTGAGACGCTGCCATGCGAACAGGAAGCGCATGAAGTCGTGCCGCTCGACAGGCTCGATCTCGCGCCGCAAGCGCCGCACCGTATAGCGATGAATGCGCGCAAGCAGATGCCGCTCGCACCATTCTTCATCCGTGGCGCCCGGCGTGAAGCGTCCGCGCATCACATATCCTTCGGCTTCGAGACGCGTGAGCGCCTGCGCGGCAGTCGAAGCGGGCAGCGCAAGCGCGCGTGCAATCGACGCAAGCGGCAGCGGCCCGAATCCCGTTAGCCGCGCGCGCACCACGTCGACGAGCGCGTCGTCTTCTGTCCACGCTTCGTCGAAACCCTTAGGCGCACGCAGCGCGGGTTCGACTTCAGCTTGCGGATAGATCGCTCGCAGACATGTCAGCCGCTCGGCGGGCAGCCATAGCGCGTCGTGCTGCGCGATCTGCATGCGCGCGGCGTGACCTGTCTTAGCGAGTTCGGCGAGCCAGGCTGGCCAGTTTTCGTTGCGCTGCGCCTCGGCTTCCGTGATGCATGCAAGGCCCATCAGCGCTTCGTGCATCTCGTCGGTGTTGCGCACTTGCGGCCATGCTTCTTCACCGACACTCGCAATCG
This sequence comes from Paraburkholderia caribensis, assembly GCF_002902945.1. Taxonomy (NCBI): domain Bacteria; kingdom Pseudomonadati; phylum Pseudomonadota; class Betaproteobacteria; order Burkholderiales; family Burkholderiaceae; genus Paraburkholderia; species Paraburkholderia caribensis. The sequence continues at coordinate 1,547,269 of NZ_CP026102.1, read as the reverse complement.
CGTCGGCATCGAGCGCGCCGAGATCGTCGGCGGATTCGGGGCCGCTCGTGTAGCGGCGATTCAGCACGGCCTGCGTGCGGCGTTCCTCGATCGGTGCATCGTCGAGAAACGCGTATGGCTTGGCCGTGAGGATTTCCGCGGCGAGCGGCGACGGCGCGGGTAAATCACGGCTCACGAGCGCGATCTGCCCGCCTTCGATCCGGCGCAGCAACGCGAGCCACCCATCCGTGTCCATCGCTTCGTGCAAGCAGTCGTCGAGCGTCTGGTCGACGAGCGGATGACTCGGCAACTCGCGCTCGCCGGCAATGTTCTCGAGGCACGCAGCCTGATCGGGAAACACGGTCGCCAGCAGATCGTCGCTGCGCATGCGCTGCAACGGCGGCGGTGTCTTGCGGCCGCCCGTGTAGCGGGGCAAGGCGAGCGCCGTCGTCGCGTTCCAGCGCCAACGCACGCCGAACAGCGGCGCGTCCAGCAGCGCCTGGACCAGCACGTGTTCGGCCGTCGTCGAGCGCAGATAGCGCCACACTTCGTCGAGCGCGAAGCTGTGCGCGCCCGTCAGCGACAGCACGATCGCATCTTCCGTCGCGGCCGCCTGCAATTCGAAATTGAACGTGCGGCAAAAGCGCTTGCGCAACGCGAGGCCCCACGCGCGGTTGACGCGGCTGCCGAACGGCGTGTGAATCACGAGCTGCGTGCCGCCCGATTCATCGAAAAAGCGCTCCATCACGAGCGTGTCTTGTGTCGGCAGAGCGCCGAGTGCCTGGCGCGCGCGCGCCAGATATTCGACGATCTGGCGTGCCGCCGCTTCAGGCAGATGAGTCTGCTCGATGAGCCACGTTATCGCGGGTTCGAGATCGAGCGCAACCGTGGCCGTTTGCTCGGCGACCGTCGCGATGCCGTCGTGCGACCCGGAAAATGCATCGGTATCCGAGGCAACGGATGACGTGGTCTTCGCGACGGCAAGCCGCCGCTCGATCTCCGAGCGCAGCCGCGCGACGCCCGCCGACAATTCATCGCTGCGTCCCGGCGCTTCGCCGAGCCAGAACGGAATGTTCGGCGGCTGGCCTTGCGCATCCTCGACGCGCACGCGGCCGCTTTCGACGCGCATGATCCGGTACGACGCATTGCCGAGCTGGAACACGTCGCCTGCAAGGCTTTCGACGGCGAAGTCTTCGTTGACCGTGCCGATGTTGAGCCCTTGCGGTTCGAGCACCACCGTGTAATCGGCATTCTCCGGAATGGTGCCGCCCGACGTGACCGCGTAGAGCTGCGCGCCGCGCCGCCCGCGCAAAGTGCCGTTGACGGCATCGCGATGCACGTACGCCGCACGCGGACCGTGACGGCTGGTGTAGCCTTCGGCGAGCATGCGCAACACGGCGTCGTATTGCTCGCGTTCGAGCGCGGCATAGGGCGCGGCGTGACGGAAGCGTTCGAACAGCGCGTCCTCGCTCCATTCGGCGTTGCAGACCTCGGCGACGATCTGTTGCGCGAGCACGTCGAGCGGCGCGCGCGGAATGTGCAGCAGATCGAGTTCGCCCCGCCGCACGCAATCGAGCAGCGCCGCGCATTCGATCAGATCGTCGCGCGAAGCGGGGAACAGCCGGCCCTTCGGCATGCCGCCCACATGGTGGCCCGAACGCCCGACGCGTTGCAGAAACGGTGCGATCGCACGCGGCGAGCCCATCTGGCAGACCAGATCGACGTCGCCGATATCGATGCCCAGTTCCAGCGAAGCCGTTGCGATCAGCACGCGCAACTCGCCGCGCTTCAAACGCTGCTCTGCGTCCAGGCGATGTTCCTTCGCGAGGCTGCCGTGATGCGCGGCGACGGCGTCCTTGCCGAGACGCTCGGTCAGATGCCGTGCGACGCGCTCGGCCATGCGCCGCGTGTTGACGAACACGAGTGTGGTGCGGTGTAGCGCAACCAGTTCGGCGAGGCGGTTGTAGACGAGCTCCCACGCTTCGTTCGACATCACCGCTTCGAGCGGCACGGGTGGAATCTCCAGCGCGAGATCGCGCTCGCGCACATGGCCGACATCGACGACTGCGCAGTCGGCGGGTTCGTCGCTGTCCACACTCGCGCCGCCGACCAGAAAACGTGCGACGGCTTCGATCGGCTTCTGCGTCGCCGACAGGCCGATGCGCGGCAGGCGCCGGCCGCACAGCGCATCGAGCCGCTCCAGCGACAGCGCGAGATGGCTGCCGCGCTTGCCGCCTGCCATCGCGTGGATTTCATCGACGATCACCGTGCGCACCGTCGCGAGCATCTTGCGGCCCGAGGCCGAGCCGAGCAGCACATACAGCGATTCGGGCGTCGTGACGAGAATATGCGGCGCGCGCTTTTTCAACGCGGCGCGTTCTTGCTGCGTCGTGTCGCCCGTGCGGACGGCAGTGCGGATCTCGGGCACGGGCAAGCCGCGTTCGGTCAGTTCGTTCGCAATGCCTTCGAGCGGCACTTGCAGATTGACGCGAATATCGTTCGACAGCGCCTTGAGCGGCGATACGTAGACCACCAGCGTTTCGTCCGGCAATACGCCGCCGTGCGCCAGACCATCGCGCACGAGTTCGTCGAGCGCGGCGAGAAACGCGGTCAGCGTCTTGCCCGAACCGGTCGGCGCGGCGACGAGCGTGTGCCGGCCATTGCGGATCAACGGCCATGCAGCGACCTGGGCGTCCGTGGGAGCGGCAAAGGCCTTCTGGAACCAGCCTGCCACGGCCGGATGGAAATCGGCCAGCGGGTCGGCCGGCCTGATGGCGGCGGAAGAGGCGGAAGTCATGACGTGGAAGATGGGGGCGGGGCGCCGCATATCCAGTGCGCGGCACACCGGGCCTGTAAAAACGGTTAGACCCGTCCAGCCTCGCAGGTTTCGCAGGCGCGCGCCGAGGCGAACGCAGACGTGCCGATAATGCAACTACCGGTCGGTAACTTCTAACACACACCGGCAGCGCCGCGACCGCATAAGCCGATGCGCGGCAATTCCGCCGGCCTGTAGAGCAGGGCGCCGATGCTACATCCGCCAGAGGCCCGCATGCCCGAAGAAATGCGCCCGTGTGCTGAATGAAACCGCGATGAAAGCCTCCTCGAAAAGCGTTCCGGCCATCCATGCCGCCTCGCGCCAGACGGCCTCGAAAGCGATGTCAACCCACCAGCAGCATCGCCACGCATTGAGTATCCTGATCGACCCACTACCGCATCATCACCCATCTGGAGTCTCAAACCATGCGATACAACCAGCTTGGCCGCACTGGCGTTTTCGTGTCGGAACTGTGCCTCGGCACGATGACCTTCGGCGGCACGGGCGGCATCTGGCAACACATCGGCGATTTGCAGCAGAGCGACGCCGAACGTCTGATCGGTCGCGCGATCGATGCGGGCATCAATTTCATCGACACGGCCGACGTCTACTCGTCCGGCGTCTCCGAGCAGATCACCGGGCAGGCGCTGAAGAATCTGAAAGTGCCGCGCGACAGCGTGGTCGTCGCGACCAAAGTATTCGGCCAGACGGGCGACTCCGCGAACGCGCGCGGCGCATCGCGCTATCACATCATGGACGGCATCAAGGCGAGCCTGCAGCGCATGCAACTCGATCATGTCGATCTGTATCAGATCCACGGCTTCGATCCCGCCACGCCGATCGAGGAAACACTGCGCGCGCTCGACACGCTCGTGCAGCACGGCCACGTGCGCTATATCGGCGTATCGAACTGGGCCGCGTGGCAGATCGCGAAGGCGCTAGGTATTTCCGAGCGCCTGGGCCTCGCGCGCTTCGACACGCTGCAGGCTTATTACACGATCGCGGGCCGCGATCTCGAACGCGAACTGGTGCCGATGCTGCAAAGCGAAGGCCTCGGCCTGATGGTATGGAGTCCGCTGGCGGGCGGTTTGCTGAGCGGCAAATACAAACGCGATCAGCAAGGCGAAGCAGGCAGCCGCCGCACGACATTCGACTTTCCGCCCGTGAATCGCGAGCGTGCGTTCGATTGCGTCGACGCAATGCGCGCGATCGCCGACGCGAAAGGTGTCTCGGTTGCGCAAGTTGCGCTGGCGTGGCTGCTGCATCAACGCGCGGTGATGAGCGTGATCGTCGGCGCGAAGCGGGTCGAACAACTCGACGACAACATCGCCGCGACGAAGGTTGAGTTGAGCGTGGAAGAACTCAGGAAGCTCGACGAGGTGAGCCGTCTGCCGTCCGAGTATCCGGGCTGGATGCTGGAGCGGCAGGGCGATCCGCGTCGTCAGCAGATCGCTGAAGCACGCTTTGGGAACGTCGTGTGAACGAACGATGAACCGCGCGGCGTGCCAGTTCACGCCGCGCTTTCATTGCAGCATGAAAGTCTCGTACTCCAGCGAGTCGAGCTTGCGATCGAGCAGATAAAGACTCGCGAGCACGACGAGCAGCAGCGAACCCGCAAAGCCATAGCCGTAATAAGCGGGGTTCAACGACAGCGTGATTGCCGTGAACACCACGTTCGACACGACGAACGTGCCCACCAGCGACAGCACGATCTTGCGCTTGTCGAGATAGAAGAACACATTGATCGTGCCCATGAACACGACCTGCATGCTGGCCGCGATCACGTCGATATACAGTAGCGGCAGATACAGCGTCGATATCTGCAGCCATTGCAGCAGGATCGTGCCCGCCGCGAACAGCATCATCGCGGCGATCGCCTGCACTTTCATGATCTCCCAGATGCCGTTGCGCAACGCTTCGACCATCGCATTGCGCATGCGCTCGATGTGCTGCAACGACGCGCCTTCGCGCACCGCATCGTAGAACGCGTCGTAGTATTCGACGAAGTCCGTCTCAATACGCATCAGAAACACGGCCATGCCCGGAATGATCGCGAGATAGGCGAGAAACACGGGGATGTCATAAATGATCGACGCGCGCAGCGGACCGATCACCGGTTGCCCCGTGCCGGGCGAATACCAGAACATGAACTTGTCGGCCCAGATGCCGAGGTTGTACAGAAAGCCCGTCAGCATCAGCGCCGGGTAACGGTACTGCCTGCGGAACATTTCGAACGAGATGAAATGATCGCTGCGATAGTCGCGATAGATTAGCGCGAGCAGGCCCGCCAGCAGCACGGTCTGTCCGATGACGAATCCCGACAGCAAGCCCGTCAGGCCGAAACGGTTCAGCGCGAGCGCCGCCCCCGTCGTCACCGCGTAGCCAATGAAGAACACGACGATGATCGACATGTACTGCTTCATGCCCGACAGAAAGATCGTCGCGATCCAGATGTTGCCCATCACGACGAAGCCCGCGAGCATCAGCAGGCGATACGCAGCGGTCTGCTGCGGAAAGAGAAAGACGACGGCGAGCCCGCCCAGCAATGTGGAAGCGGCCGTGACGATGAACATCACCGCATGAAAATTCGGCAGCACGAGATCGCGCCGCTTCTCGAACAGGCGGTCGGACGTGAAGCGCGTGTACGCAAGCTGCAACGGCCCCGTCAACACGAGCGACAGCGAAATCAGATACGTGACCGACACCTGGAACTGCGTGATCAATCCCGTGGGCAACACGAACGGAATGCTGAGTACGCCGATCAGCAGAATGCCGACGATCGACAGCACCCACGGCCCCGCGCCGATCAGGCCAGCGTACGTGTAAGCCTGCATCAGCCCCAGCAGCGTATCGCGCCGGAGCATCTTGCGCAGTTCGAAACCAATGCCTGCCATGGTCGCGTGTTCCCGTTCAGTGAGGCATCTGCATCAGAAGACCGGCTTCCGATGCGGGTGGATCGGCAAGATCCGCCTGCGCGGTGAGCCGCGCATACAGATCGCGATACGAGCCGACCATCTGATCCTGCGTGTAATAGCGCTCGACGCGCGCAATGCCCGCTTGTTGCGCGGCATGCCAGTTGTCCCCGTCGAGCAGATCGAGCGCGGCTTCGGCAAGCGCGCGGGGATCGGCAATCTGCACGACGCGGCCCGCCGCGCCGAGCGCCGCGTCGTCGCCCTCCAGCCCGTAGATCAGCTGGCGGCACGAGCCGACATCCGTCGTGACGGACGGCACGCCCGCCGCGAAGCCTTCCAGCACGACGAGTGGCAGCGCCTCCGAAATCGAACTGAGCACCAGCACGCCGCATTTCGGCAGCAATTCGTCGATCTTCTGGAAGCCGAGGAATTTCACCTTGTCGTTCAGGCCCAGACTTTCCACCAAAGCATGGCATTCCGCCGCATACGACGGGTCCTCGTTTTCAGGTCCGGCAATCCACGCTTCGGCATCGGGCATGCGGCGCACCACGGTTAGCATCGCGCGGATGAAGGTCTTGATGTCCTTGATGGGCACGACGCGGCCGATCAGGCACAGGGTCTTCGGCACGCCGGGCGCGCGCTGCGCGCGCAGTGGCGCGAGCTTCGGCAGATTCACGCCGTTGGGAATGTTGGCGGTTTTCGCTTCGGGCGCGCCGTCCAGGATCTGGCGCTGGCGGTTGCCTTCGTAGAGCGCGATGATGTCTTCGGCGGCGTCGTAGCACACGTGCCCGAGCGTTTCGAAGAAGCGCACCCACAGGTCGCGGAAATAACCGATCTGCGACACGTCGCGCTCGAAGATGCTGCGGTTGTCGCGTATCCATTCGCTCTGGAACAGATCGATCTTGCGTTCCTTCGTATAGATGCCGTGCTCCGACACGAGCAAGGGCCGTGCATGCCGATAGCGCGCGAGCGCGCCGAGAAAGCCCGCATAACCCGTCGATACCGTATGGAACATCTTCACGCGCGGCAGGCCCTCGGCGATCTTCGCGAGCTGCCACAGCGGCTTGTGCATGATGCGCACGGTCCAGAAGTAATCGACGAACGACGGGTCCGTGCAGAACTGCCGGTACTGGTCGGTCAGATACTGCCAGGCTTCCTTCGAATAAAGGAACGCGTCTTCGCCCAATGCGCCGCCGGGGCGCAAGTCGTTCAGCATGTCCTTGAGCATGCGGCCCGCCGCGTGGCGCATCGCCGGGTTGCGCAAGGCGTCGTGCAGATGCGCGGAGCGCATGAACGCGGACGCGTCGCCGCGCTGTTTGTGCACCAGCGGCGGCGGCGCGAAATCGTACAGATAGTGGTTCTCCAGATGCACGACGTTGTCGGGCAGCGCGTACTGCATCTTCGGATAGTCCTGCGGACGGCTGCCGAGAAAGCACAGCGCGAACGAATACTCGGGAAACGCGCGGATGATCTGGTTGACCCAGCTCGACACGCCGCCGCTGACATACGGAAACGTGCCTTCGAGCAGCAGGGCGATATCGGCGGAATCCGCATGCGGCAGTGACGACGTTGGGGGTGAGAACATGAGGGCTGCCTCAGATAGAGCGAGGTTACGCGGCGCCCGGGCCGCGCGGCTTCCAGAAATCGAGAACGGCGGCCAGCGTCGGCGTCGCGGCGCGGTTGTCGATTTCGGCGAGCAGCTTGCGCACGCGCGAGAAATCGCGGCGCAGGTATGCCGTTTCGGCAAGCCAGGGCAACATGCGCTCGCGCGGAAAGCCGCAATCGATCGCCCGTTGCAGCATCGTGTCCGCGCCGTCGAGATCGCGCCGCGCGATGGCAAGACGGCCGCGCAGACGCCACAGCGCCGCGTCGTTCGGATCGTGTTCGAGCGCGGCAGCCGCGAAGCCGTCGGCCTGATCGGCGGCATTGCGGTACACGTCGCCCGTCACGAGGTTTTCGTAGATCAGCTCGCTATAGAGTTGCGCGAGCGTCCTGTTCGCGTGCGCCCGCTCCGCATCGCTCAGTTCGGGATGCAGCTTCACATCGAGCTTCGGACGTTCGACCAGTATTTGCTGCGTGAGCGTTTTCTCGCGGTTGTCGAGAATGCCGTACGCGAGCAGGCGGATATCGTCGAGCGGATCGGCGAGCATGCCTTGCAGCAGCGGCGAGACGGTGCGCGCGGGCATCGTCTGCATCGCGAGCAAGGCGGTCATGCGGAACGACGTGCCCGCGTCCGCGTTCTGCAATTCCGCCTTCAGACGCGCGCCGCGTCCATACGACACCGTGCCGATCAGATTCGCGGCGAACTCGGGTTCCTCGACGGGCACGACGGGCAACTGCGCGCGTGGCCGCGGCAACGCGGCGGCAATCGCGAGCGCGCCGATCGAGCAGAGTATCCCGCCGACGGGCACCGCGAAGTTCATAAACCACAGCGACGCGAGCAGGCCCACGCGCGGCAGCCGGTAGCGCGCGGGCATCATTTCCGCGAGACCGAGCGACGTTGCGAGCGCGGCGCAGGCCTGAACGAGCAGGCACAGCAGCATCGTCTGCGTGTTCAGATGCGCGGCGGCGCGCAGCGTCGCGGCGTCGGTGTCGACCAGACCGCCGAGCCATTCAGCGGATGTGTCGGGCATGCCGCGTGTCGCGATCATAAAGACGGCGAACTGCAACGCCAACCCGAGCGCGACGAGCAGCACGCCAACGAAGGTGATGCGCGCGCCCGCACGAGGGCTTCGGCCGGTCGTGACGCCGTCAGAAGCGGACATCGCAGCGCTCCAGCAGGCGCCGCAACGCGGCGATGGGTTGGTCGGCGGACACGGCCATCGAATGCACGGCGACGCGCGCCGCTTCGAAGTCGACGCCGTATTGCGCGCGCAGATTCTCCTCGATCCGCAGCAGATAGCCGTCGACGGCGCTGTCGCCCGACAGCGGCATCAGCGTGAGCACCACGCGATGCTGTTCGTCGCGCAACGGCCACTGCACATCGAGCGCGCGGCGCGTGCGCAGCACGTGTTCGTACAGCGTCGTGCTGCGTTCATCGTTATGAAACACGAGCGCGACGATCGACGATTGCACCTGCGTATCGTGTTTCAGATGCACGAGCCGCGCATAGTCGAGGGCGAAGGTGTGCGGGCAAGTGGGGAAGGCCGCCAGCGTCTCGCGTGTGATCACGGCGTGCTGCACGCCGTCCGCATAGAAGTTGCAGAGCACCAGCAGGAACTGCAGGTTGTCGCGCGTGAGGGCGAGAAACGGCATGCGCTCGACGGCGAGCACGCCGACAGGGTTCTTCTGCGCATCGATCAGCGGCACGACGGCGACATAGCGGCTAAGCGACAGGTCCTGGTTCGCTTTCGATTCGACATGCACCAGCGTGCGGGTTTCGAGCGCTTCGCGCACGAGGGGATCGTCGGGATCGAACGCCGCTGGCGCGCCGATCGACGCGCCAGCGGCAGCCGCAGGCTTGCCGCCGCGCCATGCATGCACGCTCGCGCTTTCGATCTGGCACGCTTGCGCAGCCGCTTCGAGAAACGGTTGCGCGCCGCGCAGATCGACGACGCCTTGCTGCGCCTCAGTGGGTTCCTGATTGAGGATCACGGTACGCAGCCGCGCGAGCGAATCGCGCAGCGTGGCGGGACGTCCGAGCAGATCCTGTTCGAGCCGTTCATGCGAGATGCGCAACATGAACTGGTTGCGCGTCAGAATGGACAGGCGTTCGGCGAGATAGTCGTTGGCGATGCGGCCTTGCCGCAAGCGCGTGATCCAGATGTCGCCGAATTGCCCGCACAGCATCGTGATGACAAAACCGCCGAGAAAGAAGCTCACGGGAAAGAGCCGCATGTGCGGCGCAGCCATCAACGCATGGGCGAGCGAAACGGGCGCGGACGCGCCGCCGTGTTCAGGGTACAGCACATACCACGAGGCCAGCAGGATCAGCCCGGAAAACACGCCCGCAATCGACCCATAGCGCAGCGCGATGACGAGCGGCACGATCCAGATCCAGCCAAAGCCGCTCTGGACCAACAGCGGATCGGCGTGGTCGAAGGCCCAGCAGATGGCAATCGCGATCAACGTCGCGACAATCGTTTCGAGCGCGGCGACCGTGCGGCGACGCGCGGAGCCGCGCGGCGGCGCGATCACGCGGGCCCACCAGGAGCCCGCGCCGACGCTTTGCGCCTGGCGTCGCCGGTGTCGCCCGCGCGGCGCCGCGTGTTCGTTAGCCTGCGTGTTCATGGCGTTCGCCTTTAATCGAAGCCAGCTTCGATGATAGTCGTGCGGAGCAGGGCATGCCTCACCGCGCGAGCGGCGACAGCAGATCGCGCTCCAGCTTCTGCGCGACGCCCGACACGGCATCGCGGCTCCAGCCGGTGCGGCTGCCCGTGCCCGTCCACACGACCTTGCCCGTCTGCACGTCGATCACCTCGAAAGTGAGGCCCACGGCCGGCTCGCCGTCCACGCCGACCTTATAGCGCCATTCGTTGACGGCACCCGTCAGCGCATAGCGCGCATTCTGCTGGCGCGCCCAGTTCAGCGCGTTCTGCTGCGCGTCCGGTTTCGCGGCATCGAACAGCGTTTCGTCGTCGGCGCTCGCCGGGTAGCGCGACAGATTCGTATAGCCGTACGACGCGAGCAGGCTCTGTGCAATCGACGCCGCACGCTGCCCCGCCTGCGGCGTCTCGGTGTTGTTCGCGACAGGCAGAATCGCGAGACTGTCGGTCTTCGCAATGGCGGGCGGCGCGCTGCGATCGACGACGGCGCAGCCCGCGAGCGTGAGCGCGATCAACGCCAACGCCGATGCAAACAACGCCGGCGCGCGCGCGCGAAGGTTCTTGCTGTGGTCCATGTCATTCTCCTCAAAGGCTCTTCAATACAGATACCGATAGCGCACGCCGACTTCCTTCACGGAAGTCGAATGATTCGACGAGACACCCTGATAGGCGCCGTACAGCAGCATCTGATCGTTGCCGACCACGCTGCCCGCCATGCCGAGTTCCGCCTGGCCCGACCAGCCCGCGCGCGAGTCGCGGATCGGGCCGCCCGCGAACATCGGCCGCCATCCCTTCGAATACTGCTCGGGCAGATCGTCGCCGAACGAAAACAGCAGGCCGCCTTGCGTGAAGGTCTGCGGCATGAAGGCGGCGGCCGTGAACGGCGTGTTCTGCGGCAGCAGCACGCGCAGCGCGTCGCCCGGTGCGCCCGTCGCGTTGTACTGGCCGTGTGCGAAGACGGCGCGGATCGTGTAGTCGGGATAATCCGCCTTGATCTTGTAGCCGAGGTTCGCTTCGACGAGGCTGCCGTTGCCGAGGTACGAGCGGTCCTGGCCGTGAAAGCGCGTGTACTCGTAGCGTGCGCCGCCGAACCAGTGCGGATCGAGCCGGTAGATGAAGCCGAGCGTCGCGAGGTCCTTGGTGCCGCCCACGGTCAGTTGCGTCGATTCCGTCGCGGCCTGGTTGTAGCCGAGCGCATAGGTCAGCGTGAGGCGCTGCGTGACGTTGTACGTGCCTTCGACGCGCGCCGTCGTGAAGTCTTCGAGCGCATTGCGGCGGCCCAGCGTGACGTGCTCTTCGTCATATTGACCCTTGTGGCGATAGATCGCCTCGGCGAGCCTGTCGTGTTTCGGCGCGTAGGCGAGTTGCGAGCCGTCCACTGTCTGGTCGCGCTGCTGATAGCGAAACTGCAGGTTCTGCGAAGGCGTGAGGCGCACGCTGCCCGTCGCCGATTCCTCGGTGAAGCGCAGCGACCCCTGATCGACGTAACGGAATGCGCCCGCCAGCGCCTGCGCATTGCTGAGCAGTTGCTCGCGTGCCATCGCCTGCATCACTTCGTCGTTGGGCTCGCGCGTGAGCGAGTCGACCGCGCTGGTTTGCGCGGCGGACGTGCGCCCCGTGAGCGCCTGCGCATCGACGCGGTTCTGCCGCGGAATCAGATCGGGCAGCGTGTCGAGCAGGCGCGACAGTTCGTTGACGTCGCCGTCGTTGATCGCGAGTTGCGCTTCGGCGTAGATGGGACGCTGGCTGTGGTCGATGTATTGCTGTTCCAGCCAGGCGCGCTCCATGTCGGACGCCTCTTCGTTCTGCGCCCAGGAAATGGCCGCCTCGCGCGCGATGGCCGAATAGAGGCGCTGGCGCTTGCGGATCTCGTCCTGCTTCGCGGGCGGCAGCTGGCCGATGTCGCCAAGCTCGGACGCAGCCGCCTGAGCGTCGCCCGCGCCGTTGCGATCGGCGCGCAGCAGGTCGATCAACACCGCGCGCGAGCGGTCGCCGTTCGCATACAGCTGCGTGAGCGCGACATAGCGGCCGCGCAGATCGTCCTGCCCGGCGTCGGGCAACGGCGCGTCTTGCGACGGATCGCGCCGGCGGCGCGCCAGTTCCAGCCAGACCTGCTTGCGCACGCGCCACGCTTCATCGACGCGGCCGTTCAGTTCCAGTGCGTCCGCGAACGTGAGACGCCACAATGCGCTGTGCCGTGCTTGCGCGGCCGGCTTGTGCAGATAATGCAGCGCCTTGCGCCCATCGCCGAGCCGCAACCAGGCTGCGCCGTACGCGGGCCATAGCTGTGGATCGTTCTCCGCGTCGCCTGCGTAACGCCGCAGTGCCGCGAGCAGGACGGCATCCGTGCCGCGCTCGTTCAGCACCCAGATGTGGGCCGCGCGCGCTTCCGGGTTGTTCGGATCGAGCGCGGCGGCGCGTTCGATGTCGCGCAGCGCGGCATCGTTGGCGCCTGTTTGCCGTTCGTATTCGGCGCGTGCGAGCAGGAACGTGGCCGACTGCCCGGCCGCATCGAGTTGCGCGGGCGTGAGGGAGGCGAGCAGGAGACCGATGCGGCCCCACGCATGCGCGCGCTGATAGCCATACAACGCTTCCGACAGCATGCGCGGCGGGCCGCCATGACGATACGCATATTCCGCGAGACGGCCGGCGTCGAGCGGCGACGTGTTGAAGAAGTTCGTCATCGTCTCGTAGTCTTGCGGGCCAGCCTTGCCGCCCGCTATCAACTGGCGATAACCGAGCCGCGCATCGCGCGTGTTTTGATTGGAGTCGGCGAGCAGTGCGTAAAAGCGCCAGAATTCGTCATTCGATGCAGACGCACCGCGCTTCGCTTCATTCATCGCGGCGAGCGCGGCGTCGAACTGCGTGCGCGTATAGAGCATCGTGCCGATCTTCAATCCGTAGGCTGCGTTTGGCCCATATTCGCGTTCGAGATCGCGCCACATGCGTAGCGCAAGATCGTCGTCGCCCTTGCGTTCGGCGACTTGCGCGTAGCGTTCCATTGCCTGGCGGCGCAACGGGCCATTGAAGCGCGTGCGTAGAAAGCTCAACGCGGCATCGGGATCGGCGATGCGTTCGTACGAGAAGACGACGGCATCGAGCAGCTTCAGATTTTCCGGTTGCTGGCCAGCCTGATGCAGCGTGACGGCGAGCATGGCGGCGTTGTCGTTGAGCCCGGGCGCGAGACGCGCGATCTTTTTCCAGTCGTCTTCGGTGCCGCGCATCTTCGCGATCGCGAGGTAGTTGGCGAGCGCAACGTCCTGACGCCGGTTCCACTCGGCCACCTGCGCGAGACGCTCGCGCCATGGAATCGACTGCGGATCGCGGTCGACGGCCGTTTGCGCGATGCGCTGCGCGTTCGCGACATCACCGTTCGCGAGGAACACGCGATACGCGAGTTCATAGTCGGCCGCGGTGGCGTCGCTCGCGGGCGCTGTCGTGGCAATGCGTACCACGCGGGCGGTGGTTTGCGTGCCGGACGCGTCCTTGAGCGCATGGCGCAGCGCTGCGCCGCGCGACGCGTGCGGACGATACCACGCCGCGCGCAGCCATACGCCGCGCGCCGTGCGATGCTCGACCGTGCCCGGGTCCGTCGCGCGCCTGGGCACGAACGACACCCGCCGCGAACGCGCCGGCTCATGATCCAGCGCGGACATCTTCATCAATCGCTTCACGTACTTCGACGCGAGATCGGGACGCCCCGCAGCCAGTGCGAGATTGGCGAGAAAGCGCAGCGTTTCAGGATCGTCGGCGAGATCGCCGATGTGCTGGTCGGCCGCCTGCATCGTCGCGGGCATGTCGTTGCCCGATTGCAGCGCGCGCAAACCGGCGATGAACGCGGCGCGCTTCTCATCGCGCGTGGTGGCCTGCGCTTGTACCGCGAACCACGCCTCGGCGGCTGCGCGATGCTGCCGGTTACCCAACTGTGTTTGCGCGAGCTCGGCCAGCCACCTGCTCGCGTGCTCCCGATCGGACTGCGCGAGCAGCGTGTAGTAGCGTGCGGCGAGCGCGTTGTCGTTCAGCCCGCGCGCCTGCTGCGCAAGCATCTTCAATTGCTCGTTGTCCCACCTGTAGTCGAGTGCTTCGCGCAGCAGTGCATCGAGTTCGGCAAGGCGCGGGGACCGCGCCGGGTCATTCGGTTTCAACGAATACAGCCGCTGCTGCGCGAGCGACAAGCGAATGGCCAGCGCGCTTTGCCGCGCGTTCGGGTCGTTGGAATGCGACAGACGGTCGAGGATGCGCGTCGCATCCGAGATACGCTGCCCCTTCAGATATTCACGCGTGAGTTCGGAGAGCACTTCCGCGTTGTTCGGATCGACGCGCAGCCATGCTTCCAGATAGGCGATCGTGAGACTGTCGACATTCGCGCCTTCGAGCAGCCGCGATTCGATCCTCTCGCGCGGAAAGGCGAGCGCGAGCATCACGCCGACCAGCAGGCCGAGCACGAGGATCACAGCGGGCGAAAAGAGCCGCTGCCGCTCAGGTGTCGCAGGCGACGTCGACATGCAATTGGCGATAGTCGTTGGTGGAACCGGTCACGGCGCGCTTCGTCACGCGGCATGCGCCCGCGTTGGCGACGCGGAACATCGGCGCGACGTGCGAGCGCAGATCGAACGAAAAGCCGTTGCGCGTGCTCACGAAGTGGTCGAGCATGCCGTTGGCTTCGGCGAGATAGGGCACAGGGCGCGCTGCGGACTGGTCGATCACGGCGAAACGTGCAATGCCGTCGCCCGTCAGGTGCACATAGGTGCCGCCCGGTCCCGGCAGATAGCCTGCGACACCTGTTGCATTCGACATGTCGGGCACCTTGCCGGCGGGAAGCCGCACGGTGCGCAGATTCGCCTCGTTGCGCACGACCCAGACGTTGCTGCCCGGCTCCTGATAGATGCTGGTGTCGAGCCAGTCGAGCACCTTGCGCGCGTATTCAGAGGTGAAGACGGGGGTGACGGGTTGCCTGAGCACGGTATCGAAGACCTGCTTCAGCGCTTTCATCGACGCGTACTTCGTGCCCGTGAACATGTGGTAGTAGATGTCCATTGGCTTGAAGCGAAGTGGCTTGTCCGTCATCGCGAACGTTTCGAGCACGCGAGAAAAGCCATAGAACGGCCCATGCCAGAGGTCCGTGTACGGCTCTTCGTTCTGATTGGGCGCGAAGATCTGGTAGTAGCCGTTCTTCATTACGCCAAGCGGCGCAATCGCGGCCCAGCTCGGAAAGCTCTTCGTGATCAGCGTATCGCCGCCGTTCAGGTTCAGCACGCCCGCTTCGTACGCCGCCTTGAGAACGGGCGAGGGCACCTGGCAATCGCCGCTCCACAGGACCATGCGCACGGGCTTCGACGCGGGCGCGACATGTCGGTCGATATAGTCGATCGACCCTTTGATCTCGCGGTCGATATTGAACCGGTAGCCGGGAATGTCGATGGACAGGCCGCTGCTGTTCGTCTGGCTGCCGCCTTCGGCCGGCGTATCGCCGGAGTCGGCGACACCGAGCCCGGTGACGCGCATCCATCGAAGCGGGTGCGTATAGGTATGCGTCGCGACTTCGACATTCGGTAATTCGAAGATCCGTCTGCCGATCGTGCGCAGGTGCGGCGCGAAGCTTTTGAACGGGCCTTCGTCGCTCACTTCGCCTTCGATCAGCGAGACGGTGGTGGGCATGCCGGAATCGCGCAACAGCGCATACAGCATGTCGCCCGAGTATTGCGGTGTGACGTCGGTGTTGGCCGGCGTGGAGGTGGTGTACTCCGCGCGCGAGGCGAACCCGTCGCCGTCGATATGCGACATCAGCAGGCGCCGCCCGTTTTCCGTCGTCGTGTCCGGCACAGGCATGTCGTTGTTCAGGCGCAAGGCAGTGCGCAGAAATTCGACAGGTTGCGCGACCCAGCGCGCCTGATTGACGGCATCCAGCTGGTACACGCCGAAGGGGCGCATCGCATAGCCGCCCCAAGGCGTGATGCCTGCGCCGTCGATCACGAAGCCGCCCGAGCGCAGCCGCAGCAGCGAACGGCTATGCGGTCCGACACGGACGGGCGTGAAATCCCGGGCAAGCGGATGCGGCTTCATTTCGAAGCCCATCAGCTTCGGATCGTAGGATTCGACGTCGAGCTTGCCGTTGGACGGCGCGCCTGCCACCGTTTCGAGATCGAGTTTGTTCGCGAGATCGGCGTCCATCTGCGTGCCGAAAGTCGTGAATACGGCAACGGGAATCTTCGCGTCGATCTGCGCCATGAGCCAGTCGCGATACGCCTTGCTGTTCGGCACCGGGTTTTCGAGCCACAGCACGATGCCCGCATAGCGGTCGCGCAGATCGCCTTCGGGCATGGGGTCGCGCGCATCGCGATAGTCGATCCGGTAGCCCAGATAGTTGAGCGGCGTGGCCAGAAAGCGCACGCCGGGCGACACGTTCAGGTCCGTGTGCAGCGGCGGGTCCTGGATCACCAGAATGCGACGCTTGACGGGTTCGACCGCGCCGACGCCCATCGTCGCCAGCGCGCCGTCTGTTACGTATGGCACGATGCCTTGCGCCCTGATCTTCGCGACGGTGTCCTGCTGGCAGGCGCGATCGGCGGGCGCGCAGTAGTCGATCGAGATGACGGGAAGGTGATATTGCTCGCGTATTGTCCGCGCCTGTCCGAGCAGCCATGCGCGGTCCGCTTCGGAGACTGCCGTATAGCGCTGCTGCGCCTGATCCCAGCCGCGATACAGCGACTCGAACGCAACCGCATACACGAGGTCGTGCACCTGCGGGAGAATCTCGAAGCCGCGATTGAAGATCAGTTTTGCAGCGGGATAGCGCGCCTTGATCGCGCGGATCACGTTGGCCAGCCCTTGCGTCTGCCGTGCGCGTGCTTCGTCGGTCTTCGCGACGAGTTGCCACGAATCCATCGTGTCGAGAAAGAAGCCGCGATAGCCTTTGTCCCAAAGCGGTTTGATGACATGATCGACAAAGAACGCGGGCCATTCGGGCTGGCTTTGATCGATCACGCGAGATGCCCACGCTTCATTGCTTCCCGCCAGCCAGTTCTTCGGCAGATCGGCGTAATAGCTGCGCGAGGGCAGCACTTCGCCGACGCTCGCATAAGCGAACCACGTGGTATGCGGCAAGCGATGCGCAAGCGGATCGAAGCCGCTTTCGGGTTCGATGACGGCTGCGTCGAATGCAGAAAGCATTTCGACGGGCGGTGACTTGCCGTAATAGAGTGCAAATGACGGTTGCGTGACAGACGGGGTAGTGTCGTCGGCAAAGGCGGAATGAACGGACAATGCCAATGCAATGACAAGCAGACCTGGCATGCGAATTCGCTGCAGGCGGACGGTTCGGATCGCCTGGCACACTCGCGCGAATGCGAAAATGATTTTTCTCAAATAATGATGCGATTCGCTTAACGTCATTGACAGAGAGCTGTTCTGCTAATCTGAACGGGCAGATTGATGTTGTGACGTCTTGTTCTGATCAATTGCGTCAGCGGCTATCATAGACAACATTCAGGTGTCCGCCTAGCCTCGTTCTTGCTTGAAAGCGCCCGCTGTTGCGGATACGGCGCGTGTTCAAAAAGTGACGCGCTTTTGTATTCGTGAAGCATAGGGGTTTATGCTAAGGCGAATAAAACGCTTAAAGCTATTTTGAGTGGAATTAGCGATCCGGTTTTCGGATACGGTGATACCAGTTCATCAGTGGCGTTGCGCTTATGCCATGCACGATGACGGAAGAAGTGATGACGGCGAGTGTCAACGGCACGAGGGGCAGGAGGTCTTGCATGTGACGTTGCTGCATCGACTCCAGGGCGAGCGCGAGATAGTAGAAAGACCCGATGCCGCGTATGCCGAACCAGCTCATCAAGCGGCGCTGCGCATGCGCGGCACTCGACCCGAGCAAAGACGCTTCGACGGCGATGGGCCGCACCACGATAAAGAGCGCCACGATCAGCACCACGCTGTGCCACGTGAAGAGCGATGCGCCAGAAGTCGCGAGCACATTGCCGACGATCATCATCACCGCGACTTCGGCAATGCGTTCCAGTTCAATGGTGAAACCGAGCACCGATTCGGCCATGAAGGCATGGGCCTTTTGCGGATCGGAAGCCGTCGCGCCCACATCTTCCGAATCGACCGTGCCGATCGCTTCGCGCGCCGACCGGCCGCCGCTCGCGCGATGCTCGACGCTGCGCATCGCAACGCCCGCGGCAAAGACGGCAACGAAACCATTGCAATGCACGAGCAGGGCGGCGCCGTAAGCGAGTCCGATCAGCCCAAGCGCAAAGAAGCCTTCGAGGCCGAGTGCCTGTGCGTGCCGCGTGCGTAACCATGCGACCGACCGGGTGGTTACCCAGCCGAGTAATCCGCCCGTCACGAGGCCGCCCGGAATCCCCGCGATTGCTTCGAATGCGATGCGCCAGCCGCTCACGTCGTCGCCGCGCGCCGGGCCGGATGCGCATAGGGCGAGCCCCAGTAGCACGAACGGCAACGCGATGCCGTCGTTGAGTCCGCCTTCGCCCGATAGCGAAAAGCGCAGCAAGTCCAGATCGTCGGAATCCTGGACGCCGACGTCATGCGCGAGCACGGGGTCGGTCGGTGCAAGCATGGCCGCGAGCAGTAACGACGGACCCCAGGCGAGATCGAGCAGCAGTACGCCGACCAGCGTGAGCAGCGGTATCGTCAACACCATCGCGACGAAGCCGAGCCGCAGCGGCAAGGTCCACATGGGCGCAAGGAGCGGCAGTCGCAGACGCAGTCCGATCGCGAACAGCGATACGAGCAGGGCGACTTCCGTGATGGGGCGCAGTATGTGCGCGTCGCGGGCGAGATCGAGTTGCAGCAGGCCGAGCCCGGACGGCCCGAGCGCGTAGCCGATGACGAGGTAGAGCATCGCCGCCGACAGCGGCAGGCGCTTGAACGTCGTGGCGGCGACGCCCATGAAGATCAGCACGCCGCCGACGATCAGATACCACCACACAGTCTCGTCGTGCATCAGCGGATGGCGCGCGACGCATTCATGGCGCGCGGCCGAACGCTTCGCGCAGCTTGCGTTTGGCCTGCTCCAGCGTGCTCTTGCGCGATTTGGGCAGGTTGCGGCCTGCGCGGTTGATATAGAAGTTCAGCATCGACATCGCCGACTGATACGGCGTGCCTTTGCGCCTTTTGCTATGCGTCGAGGAGCGTTTCAGCGATTGCGCGATTTCATCGGCAGTCCCGGTTTTGAAGATGTCCTTTTCGATGTCCATCGCGTCGCTGGTTTCCATCACGTGGTGCGACCAGTACTTCGAGTTCTTCCCCGAGCGGCCCGATGCCGCCGTTCGCGCGCGGTGCGCAGCCTTCGCCTGAGAGTGACGCTGGCGCGGCGGACGGCCGCCGCGGGCGCGCGTCGACGCGTGCGCCACGGTCGCTTTCTTCGCGCGGGATGTCCCGCTGCGTTTGCTGGTGGTAGCCATGATGTTCCCTATAAATGGAATCCGCCCGCTAGGCTGGCATCGCGTAGCGAGCGGACGGCGCTGCGTTCGATCGTGTCGACGCAGGCTGGCGGGCTCTATAGCTTCACGCCGCCCGCTTCGGGCGCATCCGACGAGCCGGGCGCGACGTCGCCGACGCCGAACTCATCGTCTCTGCCGCCGCCTCTGCCCCAATAGGGTTCGCGTCCGTAGTATTGATGGATCGAGGTGGCCCATGTGGAATCGGCCATCGACGGCCAATGATCCTTGTCGAAGCCTGGCGCGTTCTTCACGCTTTCCGTCGGCATGTCGAGCAGGAAGCACTCGCGGTCCACGTCGAGCGTGAGCGCGCTCCATGGGATCGCAAGCAGCTTGTCGCCGATGCCGAGAAACCCGCCGCTCGACAACACCGCGTAGGCGATGCGCCCCGAGCGGACGTCGAGCATGATGTCCTTGATCTTGCCGATGTCGTCGCCGTCGGCGCTCAATACCTTGTCGCCGTCCAGCGTATCGGCGGCCATCACTTCGGGGCCCGGCCCGCGGCTTCTGCCGCGACTCGTGCCGACGATATCCGCGCCACCTCGTGTCTGGTTCTGCAATGCCATGATGGTTCTCCCTGTGTTGGTCCGTGTGAAGCATGCATACAGCCGCTATCGAGCAACCGCTATTCCGCTCAACCGTCTTCGCCTACTTCGACGGGATCGGGCAAGTCGGGCAGATCTTTCGACGTGTCGGGCGGTTCCGGTTCGCCGCGCGGCGCGTGGTTGTCCGGGCGGGCCGTCGAGTTGTCGGGGGAAGTCGGGTCGCGGGTCATGTTGGCGCTCCTGTCCATGAGGATGTTCATGACAGAAGCGGTGCACGTGGCGTGCCACGCGGCACGCCTTGCAGTGTCGGACGAATGCGAACGGCCTTGAGGACTCAGGGACGTATTCAGGGACGCGCGGCGATCTCGTCGAGATGTTCGAGCAGATCGGCGGGGTCTTCGTAGACGCGCAGCGCGCCCGCACGTTCAAGTTCTTCCTGGCCGTAGCCGCCCGACAGCAGGCCCACGCCCAGCGCGCGGCAGCGTCGGGCGGCCAGCATGTCCCAGATGCTGTCGCCGACCACGACGGCGTGCTCGATCTGCACCTTCAACCGCTGCGCCGCGGCGACGAACAGGTCGGGATCGGGCTTCGCGTATTTGACGTCGTCGCGCGTGATGACGACCGTCTTCGACGGATCGACGCCGAGCGCTTCGAGATTGACGGCCGCCGTTTCCATGCGGCCGCTGGTCGCGATCGCCCACGGCGTACCGCTTTCCGTCAGCGCGGCCAGCAGCGCCTGCGCGCCGGGCAGCGGACGCACTTGTGCATGCAGTTGTCTGTAAGCGCGAGCATGCGCGCGCCGCAAGCTCTCGACACGCTCCGTGCTCATGTCGCCGCCCGTCTCGCGCAACAGTTGATTCGTAAAGAGCCCGCCGCTCATGCCGATCTTGCGATGAATGCGCCACACGGACAACTCGATGCCTTCTTCGTCGAGCGCTTCCTTCCATGCGAGCACATGCTGATACACGCTGTCGACGAGCGTGCCGTCGAGGTCGAACAGAAAAGATGTCGAAATACGCATGAAGTGTTCTCCTTGGGCTGAATGGCATGCAACGCAACCACCATATTGCGCCATTTAACGCACGAAAGATTTACGTCCTCTTTGTAATTATCAGACGCAGCGAGTCCATGCGTGCGTCGCCGCGATATCCGGCCGTGCATGAAAGGCCGCTGCGAAGTGGCGTTTTCAGGCCGCCGGATGGCGGCGCGCGCGCTTCGCAGGGCACACCGCTTGCTCGACCGGATGGTGACAGTTACAGGATTTTCGCGGTCGTCGGCCGCTTTCATTTCCACTCAAAGGGGTACCAGATGAAGACCAGAACGACATGGATCGTGGCGGCATTGCTCGCATTGTCGGGAAGCGCTTTTGCACAGGGCGGCGGCACGGGCAATGGCGGCGGTGCGGCGGGCGGCGGCGGCAACGGCGCCGGAATGAGTTCGTCGGATCAGACGGGCGCCGGGATGGCGGCGTCGGGCACGCATGCGTCGTCGAAGATGCACCACAAGAAGTCGACCTCGCACACGAAGCCCGCCACGGATACTACCAATATGCCGGGCGCCGACGCGAGCAGCGATACGAAGGGGCAGTAATCTCACCGACATGTCCGGCGCGAAGTCGGCGCCGGAACTGCAACGCAGACAGGAGAAACCATGACGAAGGCAGCTTTGAAGCATCTGTTGCTCGTGCTTGCCGTCGTGTCGATATCACTCGGCGCGGGCTGCAAGAAGGCGGACAACAGCACCACCGACACGGCCGCGGGCGCCAGCGCGCCGGCCGCAACGGATAGCGCCATGGGCGCGAGCGGCGCCGCGGCGGCGTCGGGCGCAAGCCACTAACACGGCGCTCGCGACGCGCGGCGCGGGCAAGATGGCCGTGCAACCGCGCGTCGAGGGATGGATTCGACGCTGTGCTGCTTCATTGAGGACTTGAAGCACGCGGCACAACGGCGGCACGTGGCGATCCGCAGCGCGGACGGAGCACGCAACCGCGTTCCGCTCGACCGGCGATCCAATGTTGCGCGGCACGGCGATCGGCCGACGCAACACACACGACGCCGCATGTGGAGGTAATGCGATGCGATCGAGGATTCACTATCAGAGCAACGTCTGCGGCGGCGATTTTCAGCACGTTAAGGATTGCTTCCATGAGTGGAAGCAGCAGCCGCTCGTGTACCGGATGAGCCGGCATATGTTCGAGGGCAAGCGCGAAGTGCGGCCACTGGGTGGCGATTGCGTATTCGAAGATGCGGAGGTCGCGCAGCGTACGCTCGCGAATACGTGTGGACCCGGCGATAGCTATGCGCTCGCCGCGCAGATCCACAGCGCCGAACGCGACATGTGGCTGGTCATGGCGGCGTACGAGGAGTAATGCGGCAAGGCAACCCGGGGATCAGGCGGTAGGGTCGGCGCGCCTGCGTGCGTTTGCCCGCTTGCGCAGTGCGCTCGACCTGGTGAGCAGCGTTGCGAGTCGCGCGCTTTCCACATCCACTGACGCAGACGTCTTGCCGCCCTTGCGCGCGCTGCGGCGTGCCAGCCGCGCGCGCTTTTCGAGCTGGGCGAGCAATGCGGCGAATGCCGCTTCGTCGACCTTCATGTGACGCTTTGTGCGCTGTGGCAGCAGGCTCTGCAATTCGCCTGCTTCAAAGGCCGCGATCACCTCCGGGTGGATATAGCAGCGTTTGCAGACAGCAGGTGTGTTGCGCAATAGCGTGGCCACTTCTTTCACGGTCGCGACGACGTGACGGCGCGTGTCGGCGGCGCTTTCGCACACCAGCTGGCGCAGCGCCGCCATCGCATACACGCTGCCTGCCCACGTGCGATAGTCTTTCGCCGAAAAGTCCGCGCTGCTGATATCGCGCAGATACGCATTGATGTCGGCCGAGCCGATCGTATGGCGGGCGCCGTCGTCGTCGATGTACTGGAAGAGGTCGTGGCCCGGCAACTCCGCGCACTTTCGCACGATGCGCTTGACACGCGCATCGTCGACGCTCACGTCGTGCTCGATGCCGCTTTTTCCCGCAAAACGGAAGCGCACTTCGCCCGCGCGAATCTTGACGTGCTTCTTGCGCAGCGTGGTGAGCCCATAGGACTGGTTGTCGCGTGCATATTCGACGCTCCCGATCCGGATCAGCGTCGTATCGAGCAGATGCACGACGGCCGCGATCACCTTCTCGCGCGGCATGCCGTCACGCGCGAGATCGCGTGCGACTCGCGCGCGGATCTTCGGCAGCGCGTGCCCGAACGCGGCCATGCGGCCGAACTTGTCGGCGTCGCGCGTTTCGCGCCATTGCGGGTGATAGCGGTACTGCTTGCGGCCCCGCGCATCGCGGCCCGTTGCCTGGATGTGGCCGCGCGGGTCGGGGCAGATCCAGACATCGGTATAGGCGGGCGGTATCGCGAGCGCATTGATACGCGCAATCTGCGATTCGTCGTCGATGCGTTTGCCGTCCAGATCGAAATAGACGAACGCGTTTCTGAGCTTTTTGCGCGTGTAGCCGGGGCGCGTGTCGTCCGCGTGCCGCAGTCCCGCGGGCATCGGGGTGGAAAGTCCTTTGGCGATCGCATCGATCGCGTTGCGTGTCATCGTTTTCATTTCGCGGGTTTCCGGTCTTCGGTGACGGACATGCATTCACGCGCTAGCTCCGTGCAATAGCAATGCCTGAACCGTCGTCCTGGTCGCCGAAGAGCGTGGCGAGCGTTGGGCATCGAACTTGCTCGCCCTATATGTACGAGCGTGGATTTGCTCATACACAGACTACGAAAGGAGGACGTACACATGGCTAGCACGCTAGCGGGATGCAAGGTTGCGGTATTGGCCCTGGACGGATTCGAACAGGCCGAGCTGATCGAACCGCGTCGCGCGCTCACGGAAGCGGGCGCGACCGTGCACGTAATTTCTGCCACGGCGGGGAAGATCCAGGGCTTCAGGCATGTGGACAAAGCCGACAGCGTCGACGTCGATACGACGTTCGACAAGGCCGCGCCGAACGATTACGACGCAGTCGTTCTGCCGGGCGGCGTCGTCAATGGCGATGCGATCCGTCTGTTGCCGCAGGCACAGGCATTCGTCAAGGCGGCCGACCAGGCAAGGAAGCCGATCGCCGTGATCTGCCATGGCACGTGGCTGCCTGTGTCGGCGGGGCTGATCAAGGGCCGCACGGTGACGAGCTGGCCGAGCCTTCAGGACGATATCCGCAACGCGGGCGGCACATGGGTCGACAAGGAAGTGGTCGAGGACGGCAACTTCATCACGAGCCGCAAGCCCGACGATCTTCCCGCGTTCAATAAAACGCTGATCGCGCAACTGTTGAAGAAGAGAGCGGCCTGAGTTGCACGGGGCGCGCTGGTATCAATCGGAGAGACGCATGATGATTCGCCCATTCAGCTCATTCGTTCGAGCCCTCGCCGTGCCCGCCGTGCTAGCGCTCGGCGTTGCAACAGGCTGGCCTGCCAGTGCCGACACGAAGCTTTCGCCGGGCGACACGCAGTTTGTTCAGGACGCGTCGCAGGCGGGGGCGACGGAGATCGCGGCGAGCAAGCTCGCGCTGACGAATTCGTCCAATCCGCAGGTGAAGAAGTTCGCGCAGCAAATGATCGCGGATCACACGAAGCTTGCTCGCAGCCTCGATGTGATCGCGACGCAGAAGGGGTTGAGCGCATCGCCCGGCGCGGATTCCGCGCTGGTCGGCAAGCTGCAAGGGCTGAAGGGCGAAGGTTTCGACAAGGCTTATATCGACGAGGTCGCCGTGGGCGGCCATCAGAAAGCGGTCGAACTGTTCCAGAAGGAAAGCGAAAGCGGCGCGGACCCGCAACTGAAGGGAGCGGCGACCCGCGCGCTCCCGACCATTCGTCACCATCTCGCGATGGCACAGCAACTCGCCAATGCGCGCAAGGCTTCGTCATGAACGGGATCGTCAAGGTGTTCATGCCGCGTGCGGCGTACGAGGACTCTCTCATGCACATCACATTCCCCGATGATGCCCCCGTGTTCGATGGGTCGAGCCTGACCGTGCGCTTCAACGCATGCGTCGATGGCGAGCCGGTCGCCTGCGCGATTTCGGCGGAGGCGCTCGAAGATCATTTCGGCGCGGACTCGCCGCTCGAAGATGCGCTGATCGGCGCGTACGAGCGCGGCCGCGCGCGTATCCGTTCCGTGTGCGCGGAAGCCCTCGATCAGAATGGCGGCGATAGCGTCATTCTGCACAGCGGCCTGTTCCGCGTCGAAGGGATGGAGTCGGACCGCCGGCTGAAGACATAAGCGGATGCGCAAAAAAGGCGGCTGCCGCGACACATGCGGCCGCCACCCGCCTGACCCTCATCAAACCCAGAGCTTGCCGGTGCCTGGCGCTGTGTTCGGCGTATCGACGCCGTGGGCCCGGCGATCATTGCTATCGATGGAACGACGCTCGCTGCGCGTTTCGCACGCTGCCCGCAGCGTCCCGCTGCGCGATGGGTCGCAAGCCTGCATGTGGGCGGTGTGTGGCGCTGTCTGCGCCGGTACGTCGGCCTGGCTGGCCGACAGCGTATGTGCGCGTATCTGCGCAACGGTGGCCGCCGTGGCAATAGCCACGAACAGCAGGCATTCCGTGCTCCTGATCTTCATGGTGAAGTTCTCTCTTGTCGATGACTGGCCCGCGCTGTGTGTCAACTGCGATGCCAACTGCGATGTCAACTGCGCTTTCTCAGAGCTTTGCGCGGTGCGTGCGGGTCCGGCAGGATGGTCGAGCAATATCCGTGCCCTTTTTGCCGTGCGTGCGCGGGGCTGCGTTTGCGGTCGCAAGCACGTAGTGGCGGCATTCGGGCTGGAAGCAATTACTCGCCACAATGGCAAAGACGACATGCATGTCTGGAGGCTGGGCATGACGAGTGCGTAATAGCAGGCACTCACGCATAACGGAAAGGAGCAACGTATGGCGACG
Organism: Paraburkholderia caribensis; assembly: GCF_002902945.1. Classification (NCBI taxonomy): domain Bacteria; kingdom Pseudomonadati; phylum Pseudomonadota; class Betaproteobacteria; order Burkholderiales; family Burkholderiaceae; genus Paraburkholderia; species Paraburkholderia caribensis. The sequence continues at coordinate 1,521,371 of NZ_CP026102.1, read as the reverse complement.
AATGTCATTGCCGTGCTGAATGATCTGATCGAGACGTCGAAGGACGGCGAGCGCGGCTTCATGAAAGCCGCTGAGGACGCGACTCACGCGAGCGTCAAGGACGCGCTGCTCGAGAGCGCGGACCGGTGCACGCAGGGTGCGCGCGAACTGCAGGATCTCGTGTTGAGGCTGGGCGGCAAACCGGAGGGCGGCGGCAGCGTTGCGGGGGCATTGCATCGCGGGTGGCTCGATGTGAAATCGGCCATGGGCAGTCGCGCGGATCACGCAATTCTCGCCGATTGCGAAAAGGGCGAGGACGCTGCCAAAAAGCGCTTTCACGACGCGCTCGAAAAAGATCTGCCGGCAGACGTGCGCGCCGTCGTCGAGCGGTTATATCACGGTGTGCTGCAAAACCATGACCGCATTCGCGCGATGCGCGATCAGTACGCGGCGATGAAAGCCTGAGTACAACAGCAAAGAAAAAGAGGCCGCCCCATCAAGGGCGGCCTCTGGCACATCAACGCTTCAACGCGAGCGCGTTCAGCGCCCGCAAGCGTCGAGCGCTTAATCGGCTGCGATCTTCAGATGGTTCTTCACACCCTTCACGCCGGATACGTTTTGCACGACTTCCTGCGCCGCGCTCTTGTCCTCAGCCGACGGCACCGAGCCCGACAGCCAGACGATGCCCTTGCGGGTCTTGACGTGAATGTGCGTGGACTTCACGTTCTTCGCGCCGAGCAGCTCGGCCTTGACCTTGGTGGTCACCGTGCCGTCGTCGATATGCTGGCCGACGCTTTCGGAAGTGGCGGGCGGCGCGGAGGCCGTCGTTTGCGCCGTCGCGTTCAGTGCGAATGCAACGCATGCGATGCTGCCTGTGGCCTTGAGGAACTGGATGGTTTTCATGGTTTCTCCTTCTCGGTTGATGATCAGGGTTGCGGTCCTGTTGTCCGTGCGATCGATCGCGGCTCGTCGCCGCCGATGACCCGACCAAAGAACACTGCCGCCGCGGTTCCGTCTGGTCCGTCGCCGACACAGGACGCGCCGCGTTTCTCTCCTGCTCGGTGGCGCGTCCCTGAGCGACGGTCAGCAAGCGCCGTGCCCAGCGATGTCGTCGTGGGCTGCGTGATCGGCCCGCCTGCACCGATGCCGCATGATTCGGTTCGAATTTCAGAGCGTTTGTAAAATGCGCGCGAAGAACAGGCACGCGGCGTGCGCTTCAGCAGCACAAAGGCGAATCAAAACAGACAGTTGCGAGAACTGGTACGACAGTTGCGTAGGTTAGGCCGAAGCTGTTTGGACCCATCACAGGAAGAGTCTGTATGCCGCCTACAATCGAACTACGCGCGAAGCAAACTTTCGCGCTCACGCCGCGCCTGCAGCAGTCCGTGCGTCTGCTTCAACTGTCGTCGCTGGAATTTCAGCAGGAACTGCGCAACGCGCTCGACACCAATCCTTTCCTCGAATACGACCCGTCTGTTTCGGAAGACCTGTCAGCAGGCAAGACGGCCGATGGCAACGGAGCCGACGGCGAAGCGCTGCCTGTCACGGAGCGCGACAGCGCGCTCGAAAGCGCGTCGGCGGAGCCGGCCACGGAAAGCGTTGCATCATCGTCGTCGGATGACGGCGGCGACTATTCAGGCGGCGATTATTCGGGCGACACCTACGGCCGCGGCGCGTCGCGCTACAACGGCGACTCCGATGCCGCCGACCCGACCGAATGGGCGCGCGTGCAACCGACGCTGCACGAGCAGCTGCACGATGCGCTGCGTCTCTACCGTCTCGAAGACCGCGACCGCGAAGTGGCGCGTCTCATCATCGAAGCACTCGACGACGACGGCTATCTGCGCCAGGACCTCGCCGATCTCACGGACGTGTTCGACATCGAACCCGCGTTGACGGAGGAGGAGTTGCTGGTCGCGCTGAGGCTCGTGCAGACGCTGGACCGTCCGGGGCTCGCGGCGCGGTCCTTGTCGGAGTGTCTGGCGCTGCAGATCGATGCGCTACCCGCCGATACGCCGGGCCGCGACGTGGCGAAGCAGGTAGTCGAGCATCATCTCGACCGTCTTGCGCGGCGCGAGCACGCCGAATTGCAGAAGCAGATCGGCTGCGATGCCGAGGAATTGCGCGTGGCGTGCGCACTCGTGCGCAAGCTGGACCCGAAGCCGGGTAATTCGTATGGCCGCGCCGATGACAATTACATCGTGCCGGATGTGATCGTGCGCAGCGTGCGCAACAAGTGGGTGGTGACCGTCAATCCCGCCGTGCTGCCGCGCGCGCGCATACACCGCATGTACGCGGAACTGTTCGCGCAGTCGGCGGGCACGAGCCGCTCGCCGCTCGCGCAGCAATTGCAGGAAGCGCGCTGGCTGATTCGCAACGCTCAACAGCGCTTCGAAACGATTCAGCGGGTCGCCGAGTGCATCGTCGCGCATCAGAAGCCATTCTTCCAGTACGGCGAGATCGCGTTGAAGCCGCTTGTATTGCGCGACGTGGCCGAGGAGCTCGGCCTGCACGAATCGACGATTTCGCGCGCGACGGGCAACAAGTACATGGCGACGCCGCGCGGCATCTTCGAGTTCAAGCATTTCTTCCCGCGCGAACTAGGTACGGAAAGCGGCGGCACCTGTTCGGCAGCGGCCGTGCGTGCGCTGCTCAAGGAAATGATCGCTGCGGAAAACACGCGCGATCCACTGTCCGATGTTGCGCTCGCGAAAATGCTCGCCGATCAGGGCGTGCTTGTCGCGCGACGTACGGTGGCGAAGTATCGCCATCTGATGAAGGTGCCGCCTGCGGAGTTACGCCGACAGGTTTGACGCACGCTGATCCGGGCGCGAGATACTGGATCGCGTTACGTGAGGTAAGTAACGGCCGCTCGATGAATGAGCGGCCGTTATATTTTGCGGGTGAAGAAAGGGCAGCGCGCTACATGCCGACGCTCGCACCGCCGCTCGAGCTCGATCCCGTGCCGGAGCCGGAACTGCTGCCCGTGCCCGAACTGGAAGCCGGATTCAGATCGATTCTTCCGTAGACGCCGTTTGCTTCGTCATTCGGCCCCGCTGCGAAGAACAGCGTATTCGAAGGCTGGTTGCTCAGGTTGTTGCCGAATGCGATGCCCCACAAGCCGGGCTCGACGATCGCGCTGCCATTCGACGACTTCAACGGCCCCATCGACTTGCCGCTCGACGCATCGAACGCGTTGATCGTGCCGTCGCCGAAATTTCCGATCAGAATCGCGCCGCTAAGCGTGCCGAAGTTGCCTGGCGCCTGCGCGATGCCCCACGGCGCGTTCAACGGCGCGCCCGTCGCAAAGTGCTGCTTGAGATTGCCCGCCGTGTCGAATATGTCGACCATGCCGAGGCCCGCGCCCGACACGTTGTCATGCTTGTCCGCGTCCTGCATCGCGTAGGTGACGAACAGGTTCGAGCCGATCAACTGGATGCCGAACGGCGCGAAACCGGCGGGAATGGCGCTGTCCTTGAAGCCGCCCGGCATCGTCACCTTCGCGAAGTTCGAATCGAACACGTCGATTTTGTTGTTATGAAAGTCGGTTGCATAGAGGAAGTTGCTGCCGTTGTTTGCCGCGAGCGCGAGCCCTTTGTACACGGCGCCGCCTGCGCCGTCGTCGTACATCGTGAAGGCATTGGTCGGCCCCACAGCGGGCGCCCATGCCGCAACCGTGCCGCCTTCGCCAGCGAAGATGAAGGCCGCGACGCCTGATTTGCCGTTCTGGGTGACGGTGAAGTTCTGCGTGCCGTTGAACACGATGCCCGTGGGTGCTGCGTTGCCGTTGGTGCCAGCCGGTATCGTGACGACGAGCGATTGCGGCACGCCGTTGCCGTCGTAGAGCGTTGCGAGATTGGTGCCGTTGTCGGCGACCCAGACGAAGCCTTTTGGATTGAACGCAACGCCCCAGGCGTTCTTCAGATTCGGGTCGGTGTGGGGCGCGGACACGGCGCCGTCGGAAACCACAGCCGCCGCCGTGAACGACGACGGCGCAGGCGTGCCCATGTTGTTCGACCCGGAACCGCCGCCGCATGAAACGAGCGTCGCTAAAGCCGCGCCACAGGCTGCGATGCCGAACACCTCGAAGAGAGACTTCATGACCGCACTCCTTGCTTTGTCGAAAGGTCGTGACGGTCATTGAACGGGGTGAGGGTGGGGTTTATTCCTTCGTTGGCGGTCCATTTTCGACATTTCGGCGAGCAACGAAGCAGCCGTGAAATTATTCCGCTGCATAGAAAAGTTTTTGCTTCGCCGCGCTGGATCGGAACGCGTGCAAAGTCGGCGTATCTTGATAGAGATTAATCATCCTAATCAATTTTTACATAATTCCACACTCTCATCAGATCTACCAGGTTAGTGTTCTGGGCGAGAGGGGAGACCCTTGGGGACAAGAACAAACAATGATCCTGTGCGCGCGGATCGACATGGCAAAGCTATGAGGGCGTTGAGATGACATCTATTGCGTGCGTCGGCGACGCGAACACGCATGGCGGATTCGTTATCACCGGATCCAGCACGATGCTCGTGCTCGGACGTCAGGTGGCACGGCAGTTCGACCTGATTTCGTGTCCCATGCACGGCATCAACGAGATCATCGAAGGTTCCGACATGGTGCTGGACAACGGCAGGAAAGTTGCGCTCGATGGACACCGATGTGCCTGCGGGTGCGCGTTGATTGCAGCCGGATCGTTTGCGTCTATCCGATAAGGCGTCTTTAGCATTCGTCAGGCGGAGGGCGCCTTTCGCGGGCCATCAACACCAGTAGTAGCAAAAAACGAAGTCATGAAACGTGAAATGATCGAGGCGGGCAGTGTCACGGTTGGCGAACTGCTGAACAGCAAGTCGCAGACCGGACGTCAGGCGTACTTTCTGGATGTGCCCGGGACGGCGAGTGCATCGCAACTGTCGGTCGTATCGTTCGAGGCCGTGGAAAAGCTTGGTGAACCGTGGCGCGTCACGATCAGGTTGACTCATCCAGAGGGCCTGCTGCGCGCCGACTATCTCGGCAAGGATGCCGTGTTCTCGATCGTTCCTGTGGATGGGGATCGCCGGACCTTTTCGGGCTGGCTCACACATTTCACCAAACTGAAGACGACGCACGATTTCAGCAGCTACGAGATGGTCGTCGAAGCGCATTTCGCAAAGCTCAAACAGGTCCGTGCGAGCCGGATCTTCCAGCATCAAAATGCGCCGGAGATCATTGAATCGATCTTGCGCGAGCATGGCTTCAAGGGCCACCAGTTCAGTTTCACCCTGCGCCGGCAATATCCGCAGCACGCGTTCCGCTTTGCTTACCAGACAGACGACCTCTCGTACGTCCAGATGCTGATGCAGAAGGAAGGCATCTTCTGCCACATCGACGAGGGTGAGCACGGCGACGTGCTGAATTTTTGCGACGACGTCGACCACTATATCTACACGCCCGCGCTGCACGTGCCGTACCGTGAGACGTCAGGGCTGGAGGCTGGCGTCGAGGCGCTGTTCTCGATCAGGACGGCGGCTCGCACGGTCGCGCAATCGGTCACGGTGGCTGACTACAATCCCGATCAGGCATTCGAGCGATTCAAGGCCGAAGCCAACGTGTCGCGTGACGACAAGACGACATACGGCCCGCAATACATCTGGGGTACGCATCATCAGGACGGTGACGGAGCGCAGTGGGAAGCGCAATTGCGCCACGAGGTCGAGGTTGCGTGGCAGGTCGTCTATGAAGGCGAGAGCAATGTGGTCGGATTGCGACCGGCGCGCGTGCTGCACACGGACGAGGTCTTGCCGGATGCGCCCAACGGGCAGGTCATTATCGCCGTTTCGCACCGTGGTTCGCGCGATGAGGCGTACACGAACAGCTATGAGGCGATTCCCGCCGACCGGCGTTTCCGGTTGAAATGCGACGAAGCCCGATGGCCGAAGATCACCGGCACGCTGAGCGCGCGCGTGACGTCGCCGGGCCAGTACAAGTACGCGTACCTCACCCAGCAAGGTTACTACGTTGTCCGTTTCGATCTGGATTTCTCGACCTGGAGTCCGGGCGGAGAGAGCGTTCCTTTGCGTCTTGCTAAGCCTTTCGCCGGGGCGCTGCAGACGGGGTTTCACTTTCCGCTGATCGACGGCACCGAGGTAGCGGTTGCCTTTCATGACGGCAATCCTGACCGGCCCTATATCGCGCACGCGCTGCACAACAGCCAGTCGACCGACCACGTGACGAGCGACGACAGATGGCTCTCTCGCAATGTCATCCGCACGCAAAGCAACAACAAGCTGCGCATGGAGGACTGGCAAGGCCAGGAGGGCGTCAAGCTAGCGACCGAGTACGGCAAGACGCAATTGAACATGGGTTTTCTCGTCGATCGCAACAGGCAACAGCGCGGCGACGGCTATGAATTGCGCACGGACGATTGGGGCGTATTACGCGCCGGTAAAGGCATCTTTATCAGCGCAGACGCGCAGAGCAAGGCAGAAGGACAGGCGCTCGACATGCAGCAGGCCCAGCAGCAACTGTCGACGGCCCAGGCCCGGATGCGGAGCCTTTCCGACGCAGTGACCCAGGCAAAGGCGGTCGTCGCCGCATGCGAGGAACAGCAGGACTTGCTCGAACGTCGGATCAGGCACCTCCAGCAGGCCGTCATTCTCGCTTCCGCGCCGCACGGCATGGCGTTCACGAGCGGCGAACACATGCAGATCGCGGCGGGAGGCCATCTGTTTGCGACGGCGGGGGGAAATGCGGATACAGCCGTCGGCGGTAACTACACGGTTGCGGCCGGCAATGCGGTCTCGCTGTACGCCAACGCGCAGGGAATGAAGCTTTATTCCGGTAAAGGCAAGCTCGAGATGCAGGCGCAGTCCGATGCGCTCGAACTCACGGCATTGAAAGGCGTTTCCATATCCAGCACGCAAGATACCGTCACATTGAACGCGAGCAAGTCGCTGATGTTGATGTGCGGTGGTTCGTATATCAGGCTCGAGGGTTCACAGGTCGAGATTGGCAGTGCGGGAGAGATCACTTTGAAGGGGCCGTTGCGCATCGGCGGCTCGGCCACGCAGCAAGCGGCATTGCCTGTCTTGCCGACGCAGCAGGACACAGGCTTGCAGCTGTGGCATACGTATCCGAATGGCGAGCCGGTAAAGAACGCCAAATACAAGATTGTCTTTCCGGATGGAAGCTCCCGGGCAGGTCGTCTCGATGCCGATGGCAAGGCGACAGTGGCCAACGTCCCGCGAGGTGGGGGGCGCGTGCAGTACTTCGAAGAGGACGGTTCGTTCGAGTCGCGAAGCCGCAGATTCGCAGACCCCGATGGTCGTCCGCAGACGATGACCAGCGGGGACACGCGTGCGCTGCCGAGCATGACGGCTCAAGCCCTTTCTGCGGCGCCTGCGCTGGCCGGGACGGTAGCCGGTGGCGGCATCGATGGTGCGATCAAGGCTGGTCGAGGCACTGGCGCCGACGTACTCGCGCAGGTCGAGGGCGCGGCAATGCATTCAGCCGGTGTGTTGGCCGATGTCCCGGGCCCACTTGTGTCCGCCGCTGCGACAGCTGCGATGGGGGGCAGCGCTGCTGCGAGCCAGGCCACGCCCGGCGCGCTTGCCGCTCAGGTGGGCCATGCAGTCGGCCAGCCGTCGGCCATGCAGTCGGCCGGTCCGGCTGAGGTCCATGGTCAATCGCCGGTTTCGCTCGCGAGAACAGTGCGCTAGGCCGTTTGGCGACATCGCGCGTGATTCGATAAAGAATAACAACGTACCTTGAATATGGCATCGCAAGTTTCAGCCGGCTCAGCTAGCCCGGCCGCTCCCGTTCCCGCCGTCCTTCATGACAACGCCGTACAGCGCCGCCTGCTGATAAGCCCGGTGCCAGCCCCGGCGGTCGCGGCACAGCCCGAGCTCAAGCGGGTCGCCGTCGAATCGGTGAAGGACCATGCGCAGCAGATCTTTATCCAGTGCCTCTACATGGTCCCGCTGGTGGGCAACGCGATGTCGCTCGCGGACGTGGGCACCGACCTGTACCGGCTATTCAGGAATGAGCCCGATCCCGCAAGCGGCAAGAAATACGCGGAGAACGTGCTGCACTGGGGCGTGCTCGCCATCGACGCGATCGGTGTCATTCCCGGCGCGGGCAATGCGAGCCGTCCGGCGCGCGCGGTGGTCAAGGATGTGCTGCTGGCATTTGCATCGGGCGGGGTGGGCGTTGCGGTGGACCTGCTGTGGGCGGCGGCGGGAGGCGACGCCCAGGATTTCATGTTGACGCTCGATAAGCATCTGGAGAGCTGGAAGAATGAAATCATCAATGGTCTGCGCACCATCAGCCGCAGCTTCGCGCGGTTCATCGAGGACCCGACCTCGGTGGAGGATCAGATGGCGCGCATCGGGAAGAACGATGGATTCTTCTCGTGGGTGCCTTCGCAGGAACATATCGCGCTGGTGGCGCTCGATCAGTTGCTCGGTCACACGGGCCTGAAGTCGAAGATCCTCGCGTGGCTTGCCGAATTCGACCGCAACGCGCCGGCGATGATCGGCCAGGCGATCGGCACGGCAGCGGAGGCGGGCTCGCTGGCGTACATGGCGTGGCAGATCGCTCAGGCCATTGGCCACCGACGCAACCTGTCCGAACCGCAGCCGTCGCTGCCGCATGGTGAAGGCGCGCACCCTCCCGCCGGGCGCAACGGCGGCGCAAGCCACGAGCCGCATCAGCCCGCGCCGTCGCATGAAGCGCAGGTCTCGACGGGCGCGCGAACGGAACCCGACCAGAAGCCCGGAAGCCACGAGCAGCGCACGCAGCAGGGCGCCCAGACCAGCCAGACGCCGGCCAGAAACGGCTGCGGCTGCCCACCCGTGAAAGGCGGCGGCTCGATCAACTACGCGATGGGCGACGAGAACCTCGAGCAGACCGACTTCGCGCTCGATGGCGTCGTGCCCATTGTGTGGACGCGTCTTTATCGTTCGAGCCTCGCCGCGTACGACGGCAGCGCACTGGGCGCGCGCTGGAGCAGCCCATATCACCTGTCGCTGAGCGAGCAGGACGGGAGACTGACTTATTTCGACGCCGATGGCCGAGCGGTCGAATTGCCGCGCGTTGAGATCGGCGAGGCGCTCGACGTGCCGCGCGAGCAGATGACGGTCAGCCGTCCGGATACGCGGCGCGTGCAGTTGCGCTTTCTGGACGGCTCGCGTGAAGACTACGAACTCCGTGCGACACCATCGGCGCGCCGCTATGTTCTGACGGCTCGCACGGCACGCGACGGCCTGGGCGTGACGCTCGCCTATAACACTGCGGGCGAGCTGGCCGGCCTGTCGGATGGGCACGGCCTTGCTGTCGCGCTCGATTACACCGGCGGGCGGGTGACAGCGATCCGGCGTCTGGATGCCGCAGGCGGTACGCTCGATGTACTTGCGCGCTATGAGTACAGTCGCGAAGGCGATCTGATCGGGCACACGGATGTGCTCGGCCACCGCCGGACTTATGCGTACGAACAGCATCTGCTCACCCGCTACACCGACTTCAACGGTTTCGCGACCTGTCTCGAATGGGACTGGCCTGCCCGGCGCGCAGGATCGCCCGCGCCAGCCGATGCGAAGTGCGTTCACGAATGGCGCTGCAACGACCGGTATCCAGGCGAGCGCTACGCAGAACTGTTCTTCGAGTACCACCGCGAGCACTGGTACACGAAGGTGACCGACGCCGATGGCCACGCGACGGTTCATCGCTATGACTATCACAACCAGATCGTGCGGGTCGAGCAGCCCGACGGTTCGCGCGATACCTACACCTGGGACGATCGCGGCCAACTGATCGCGATGCAGAACGGCGCGGGCCAGATCGAGCGGTTTGTCTATGACGAAGCGGGCCGTATCTCCGCCGTCACCGACGCGCTTGGCAACACGACGCGCACGGAATACGACGCGGCAGGTCTGCCCGTGCAAGTCACGAACGCGGCAGGCGACGTGACGCGCACCGTTTACGATGCGCTGGGCCGTCCCGCCTCGGTGACGAACGCCGCGGGTGCGACGGGCTACCGCTGGAGCGATAGCGGGCGGTTGATCGCGCTGACGGACCCGAAGGGCGGTACGCGCGAGTTTGCCTATGACAGCGCAGGGCGTCTCGTGTCAGCGCGGGATTGTTCGGGTTACGAAACGCGTTACCAGTACGACGCGCGCGGCCATCTGCTCGCGCGTACGGACGCGCTTGGGCAGGTGACGTCGTATCGTCACGATGCGCGCGGCCAGTTGCTGCAGGTCACGCGTCCGGATGGCATCGGCGAGCAGCTGGCCTACGACGCCGAAGGCAACCTCACGACCTATACGGACGGCGCGGGCCAGGTCACGCGCTATACCTATAACGGCAACCATCAGCCGTATTCGCGTACCGACGCTGCCGGCCACACGCTGGCGTACAACTACGATCGTCAATGGCGCTTGACGCAACTGCGCAACGAGAACGGCAGCACGATGCGGTTTCGCTACGATGCGCTCGGACGTCTGGTCGAGGAGACGGGCTTCGACGATAGCGTCACGCAGTACGGTTACGACGCAGCGGGTCGATTGGCGCAGTCGCGTCAGGGCGACGCGTGGACGGCCTACACGCGCGATGCGCTGGGCAGGTTGACGCGCCGTGACATGCGCGGGCCGAACGGCACGGTCAGCGAACGCTTCTATCATGACCTGCGCGGGCGGCTCACCACTGCGCAGACGGAAGACAGCACCGTACGCCTGCACTACGACGACGCGGGCCATCTCATCGCCGAGGAACAGCACGTCGGCCTGGCCCTCGGCGAATCGTACGTGGCGGTCTCGCGGCACGAGTACGACGCGCTGGGCAACCGCATTCGCACGACACTGCCCAACACCCGCACGATCGACTGGCTGCGCTATGGGTCGGGACATGTGCATGGCGTGCAGCTCGACGGGCAGCCGCTGCTGGACTTCGAGCGTGACCGGCTGCATCGCGAGACGGGTCGTGTGCATGCGGGCTTCAGCCAGCAGCGCGAATACGATCCCGCGGGGCGTCTGACGCGTTTCTCAGTGATGTCGGCGCATCGGTCGGTGCAGCACGAGCGGCTTGCGGAGCGTCGGCTGCGCTATGACGCGGCGGGGCAACTGGCACGCATCGACGACCGCACGCGCGGCGCGTCGGAATACGGCTATGACCCGGTGGGCCGGTTGCTGAAGGCGGTGACGCCTGAACTGACGGAGCGCTTTGCGTTCGATCCTGCCGGCAACCCGGTCGATCCGGCGAAGATCCCGTCGTATCCGGAGGGGCTGGAAACGGACCACGAGCGCACGGCACGGTACGCGCGCGAAGCGGCCGAGGATGCGGAGTGGATGCGTGCGCATCCGGGGCAAAAGCCGTTTTCGCGCCACGATGCGCGCGGCGTGCAGGATCGGGAGAAGGTGGAGGCGTGGCGTCGATCGCTGCCGAAGTGGCTCGATAACGTGATGGGCGAGTATCTCGGGGTGACGTACGAGTATGACGCGCACGGCAATCTGGCGCGGCGCCGGGAGCCGGGCGGGCTGACGTGGCTGTACAGGTGGGATGCGGCGGGTCGCCTGAAGGAAGCGCGGCGCTATGCGCGCCCGCCCGCGGCGCATGAGGTCGATCATCAGGTGCGCACGGCCGATGAGATACGGTTCGTGACGGGCAAGGTGCAGCCCGAAGTGAGCGTGCGGCTGTGCTATGACGCTTTCGGTCGGCGCACGCTCAAGGAAGTGGAGCGCGCGGGCGGGGGTGTCGATCGAACGGTGTTTACGTGGGACGGTGATCTGATGCTGCTCGAGGAGCGGTTTCATGAGGCGCCGGTGGGACGCAGGGATGAGGGACGGCGTACGTATGGCGGTGTGCGTCTGGTGCGTGAGAATCCCGATGACGCGTATGCGTTACCCGTGGCGCAGCGGCAGCATACGCTGGAGGCGGGGCGGAATCAGTGGCGGGCGTCGTCGGTGTATCTGTACGAGCCGGGGACGTTCGTGCCGCTGGCGCGGCTGGATGAGACGCTGGAGCAGGCGGCGTATCTTGCGACGGGCACGGACGGGCGCTTTGTTGAATATCCGGCGCGTACGCGGCACGCGACGTACTTTTACCAGAACGATCATCTGGGCACGCCACAGGAACTGGTGGATGAGTCGGGTAAGGTGGTGTGGCTGGGGCGGTACCGGGCGTGGGGTGCGCTCAGGGGCGCGAAGCTGGGGGATGGGGCGGCGGAAACGGGGAATCTGATACGGGCGCAGGGGCAGTATCATGATGAGGAATTGGGGCTGCACTATAACCGGCACAGGTACTATGATCCGTATGCGGGTAGGTTCATTAGTAAGGATCCGATTGGGCTGGCGGGTGGGGTCAATGAGTATCAGTACGCGCCAAATCCCATCTCGTGGATTGATCCGCTCGGTTTAGCCAGGCGTCCGTGCCCATGTGATTGCGAAAAGATTCTCAAGGAGTCGGGGCGCGGCTATGGCGCTTATAGTGAAGTTGATCCTGACTCGCACCACGTCATCCAAAATGCTGCTGTCAGGGATGTAACTGACTATTCGCGCTCTCAGGCACCTGCCGTTCAATTGAATGGGCCATCTACATCCGTTGGATCGGAGCACTACATCGCTACGCAAGTGCAGCGGCAGGCAGGAGGAGGTACATATGCTGCGGAGCGTCGTATAGGCTACAGGGCGTTAAGGAGAGGGGGCGTGTCGCAAGATGAAGCGCGTTGTCACATTATGCGTGCTGACAACTATTTCTCTGGTCTTGGTGTTGGTCCGCATACGGTTTTGCGTGTACCAGGAAACAGGTGATTTGATGGATCGGCGAATGATTGAAGACGCGGTGCGGGAAATTGTGTTGCTGCTGGTTCATGGTGAGTTTGAGAAGCTCGAAAACATGAAGATGCTGGGGCCGAGTACGCGGGAAGAATATGCTCTTGCGTTACATAAATACCTTCGTGGACGTGAGGTTTTATGCGAACCTCCACCGGAGGCATTTTATGAACTGGCGATCGACAAGACGCGAGACATTAAAAAATGGCGTGTTGACTTTGATTTGTGGACTGATCGCGGCCGGAGCGATCTGACTGCCCAAATATATATTGAAGAAGTTAGCCCGGGCGTCGGACGCGGCATGCTATATGATCTGAGAGTACTTTGACCAAGGTGCCGCTAGCGCGGCCCTTGTCGCATCTAGTCGTGATCGGGCGAGATGGTGAGGTTGCCAGAGCGGTAGTCAGCGGTGATGTTCACGCGCTGTCCGGGCACAAAGCCCAAGCGTCCGAGATACAGATTGACGAGATGCATCCACGGCATGAGTGGCGCATGCCGATGTGTATCGCGGTCAGATGCGCCTTGCAATGTCGTCACAAAACGTTTCGTGATGGGTTCACGCTTTAAGATTGACATCAGCCATATTCAACTCCTGCTGTCAGTTGGTGGTGGTCAGCGGGCGGTGAGTGTTGGTAGCACTCATCGCCCGCGATGGGGCGGCGGAAAGGGGGAATCTGATACGGGCGCAGGGGCAGTATCATGATGAGGAATTGGGGCTGCACTATAACCGGCATCGGTATTACGATCAGCATGCGGGTAGGTTCATTAGTAAGGACCCGATTGGACTGTCAGGCGGGATCAATCTCTATCAGTACGCGCCGAACCCGGTGCAGTGGGTTGATCCGCTGGGGTTGCAAAAAACGGCTGGTGGCGCCTCCTGCGCTTTGTGCAACACGCAGAAATGCCCGGTGCATTCGGTTATAGACGAGACACTCAAAGGCAAAGGAAACATAACTAGCCGGCATGTATTGAACTCGGACCAGCTCCTTGATGCAGGAACAGAATTTTTAGGCGCGGGCTACACCGAGATTGGTAAGTCGGGGAGTGGCGTTTATCGAAGCGCAGACGGAACTCGGCAATTTCGAATAGACAATAATTCGATCCAAGGAAATCACGCGCCAAATGTTCCTCATGGGCATTTGGAGACCTATGTTCAAGGGGCTGCAAAGCCTATCGCGAATAATCACATTCCCTTCTGTGGATGAGGTGATTTATGGAGCAAATTCTGTTTGGAACAGTTGGGCGAATCATTGCTGGGGATAGCGCAGGTTTTTACGTCAAGGTAGTGGATGACGCTGAGAATACAGGAGGGTTTTTAATTCTGACGTCGGATCGCGCCGACATGACTACTGGATTTGATAATTGGGTCGAGACAAGGGAGGCTGTAGCGGGTTTCTTTGCAGAGTCCAATTGGGAAGTAGCCTGGCAGATAGACGGGTAACAACGAAGGGCCGCATTGAGCGGTCCTTCGCATGTCTATCTGGCTGTAATGGTGCCGTCGCACACGGTTATCTGCATGAGGCGCGCGCGTGATGGACGCACAACACACGGAGGCAATACGCCGTCGCAAACGCAGGCTGAGGGTAAAGCGCCGCGAGGCGCTGCATGTACATGAGACGCCCGACAATGCGCTGATGCTCCACGATTCAAGTAAGGATGGTGGCGGAATCGGTCTTCATTGAGCGCAAGGATGGATCGACTGTAGCCGAATGATGTTGCTTTGGAGGTTCACGGCGTACTTTCGCTCACGCTGAAGATGCCATGGGCTTCGCTACGACGCGCTCGGACGTCTGGTCGAGGAGACGGGCTTCGCGCCACGATGCGCGCGGCGTGCAGGATCGGGAGAAGGTGGAGGCGTGGCGTCGATCGCTGCCGAAGTGGCTCGATAACGTGATGGGCGAGTATCTCGGGGTGACGTACGAGTATGACGCGCACGGCAATCTGGCGCGGCGCCGGGAGCCAGGGGGGCTCACGTGGCTGTACAGGTGGGATGCGGCGGGTCGCCTGAAGGAAGCGCGGCGCTATGCGCGCCCGCCCGCGGCGCATGAGGTCGATCATCAGGTGCGCACGGCCGATGAGATACGGTTCGTGACGGGCAAGGTGCAGCCCGAAGTGAGCGTGCGGCTGTGCTATGACGCGTTCGGTCGGCGCACGCTCAAGGAAGTGGAGCGCGCGGGCGGGGGTGTCGATCGAACGGTGTTTACGTGGGACGGTGATCTGATGCGGCTCGAGGAGCGGTTTCATGAGGCGCCGGTGGGACGCAGGGATGAGGGACGGCGTACGTATGGCGGTGTGCGTCTGGTGCGTGAGAATCCCGATGACGCGTATGCGTTACCCGTGGCGCAGCGGCAGCATACGCTGGAGGCGGGGCGGAATCAGTGGCGGGCGTCGTCGGTGTATCTGTACGAGCCGGGGACGTTCGTGCCGCTGGCGCGGCTGGATGAGACGCTGGAGCAGGCGGCGTATCTTGCGACGGGCACGGACGGGCGCTTTGTTGAATATCCGGCGCGTACGCGGCACGCGACGTACTTTTACCAGAACGATCATCTGGGCACGCCACAGGAACTGGTGGACGAGTCGGGTAAGGTGGTGTGGCTGGGGCGGTACCGGGCGTGGGGTGCGCTCAGGGGCGCGAAGCTGGGGGATGGGGCGGCGGAAACGGGGAATCTGATACGGGCGCAGGGGCAGTATCATGATGAGGAATTGGGGCTGCACTATAACCGGCACAGGTACTATGATCCGTATGCGGGTAGGTTCATTAGTAAGGATCCGATTGGGATTGCTGGTGGCATAAACCCATATCAATATGCGCCAAACCCGATCAGCTGGATTGATCCGCTCGGATTGACGGGGGAGGACGTATATCGGGCGATGAAAACGGGAGGCGATAATCTTCCGATCGCGGAACCTACGGCGCGTGGACTTGGTGCACGTCCTGGCGTAGATATTCCGGTTGATTCAAATGGAATGGTCCATCCAGATGCGGGTGGTATTTCGGTCGCACCAGAATCAACGGCTAACCTTCCTCTTCATAGGCATCCTGAGAGTTTGGGGGGGACGGGAAAGGATTGTGCATGTATGTTGAACACAGGGAATCTTCCGAAGACCCTCAAGTACGTACCGGATAGCGCTAAGCACGGGACGATCCAACCAAGTGCAAGTATGTCTTTGGCTGATTACCAAGCGGCACTTGCTTCGACTCGTGGAAAATGGGTTAAACAATGAACGTCGAGTTAGATATCGTGCTGGATAGCGAACTGCGTAGCGCATTGGAGGGAGACTGCGACTTCAATTTGCTGCGAGCCATTCTGATGAGGTATCGGGAGAAAGGCTTTAGCTCTGAATCCGTATATGAGTTTCTGGGCACAATGAGATCTGGTGTAGCCGAAAGCACTGACGATAGAATTCTAGAGCTGATGGATATTGTGTCTGGGTTTTGCTCGCCTGGTATGCGAGTGTGGTAACAGCAAAGGGCCGCTAACGCGGCCCTTGTTGCCTCTAGCCGTGGTCAGGCGAGATGATAAGGTTGCCGAAGCGAAAGTTAGCGGTGATGTTCACGCGCTGTCCAGGCACAAAGCCCATGCGTTCGAGATACAGATTGACAAAATGCATCCACGGCATGAGTGGCGCGTGTTGATGTGTATCGCGGTCAGTTGCGCTTTGCAATGTCGTCACGATGCGTTGAGTGACGGGCTCACGTGCTTAAAGATTGGCAACAGCCATGATCAACTCCCAGTGAGAATCCCGAAGATGCGTATGCGTTACCCGTGGCGCAGCGGCATCATACACTGGAGGCGGGGCGATATCAGTGGCGGGCGGCGTCGGTGTATCTGTACGAGCCGGGGACGTTCGTGCCGCTGGCGCGGCTGGATGAGACGCTGGAGCAGGCGGCGTATCTTGCGACGGGCACGCGCGGGCGCTTTGTTGAGTATCCGGCGCGTACGCGGCACGCGACGTACTTTTACCAGAACGATCATCTGGGCACGCCACAGGAACTGGTGGATGAGTCGGGTAAGGTGGTGTGGCTGGGGCGGTACCGGGCGTGGGGTGCGCTCAGGGGCGCGAAGCTGGGGGATGGGGCGGCGGAAACGGGGAGTCTGATACGGGCGCAGGGGCAGTATCATGATGAGGAATTGGGGCTGCACTATAACCGGCACAGGTATTACGATCCGCACGCGGGGCGCTACATTAGCAAAGACCCCATTGGCTTGGCCGGTGGGTTGAATGAGTACAACTACTGCAAAAATCCCACGGGCTGGGTCGATCCCCTGGGATTGACTGCGGGTAGTGGTGGCCAAACGTCAGGTACTGTACGACCACCGCTTACGGGTGCGACGCCGAATTCGATTTATACGAAAAGCGATTCGACGGGAACGGTTGCCGTGCAGAATGCGGTCTACGATGGCAATGGTGATCTAATCGGGCAAGTCGATTTCAAGAATCACGGTGGATGTGCATGCTCTGGTCATGCACACCCAATTCAACCCCCGGGTAGTGCGGCGAGTGTGGCTGCGGCGCATGGTCCCAACGCACCTCATATTCCGCCATCGGATGTTCCGGCTGAATGGAAGGCGATTCCTCCGGGCATGAAACCAGCAACACCTATTGGACAGTAGGGGCGGAGATGTCTGAAGAAGAACTGAAACAATTGCTAAACGACTATCACAACTTTGATGATGGTCTTGTTGTGTCGTTTGGTTTCTTCTATCCGATGGGAGAGCCTGCAGCGGCTCAAGCTATCTTTTATGCGAAAAATCATTCGGTTCCGGGGGATAGATGGGATACCGTCAAGATCGTTGTGAAAGATGTTGCGGAATTCAATGCCCAGTGGAAAGGGAATCAGCCAAACTCGATTTGCGCGGGGGTGCATCTGGTGAAATTCGATGACTTATGGTGCTTGGATGTTGACGGTGTGTATGGAGAGGTCGAAGATCCGAAGTCAATTGAAGATGTTCGGAAGTTTGGTGACTGCTATGTAACTGGTCGTGACGTTTATGTTTATGTTGCCGAAAATCGTCAGCTTGATTTATACGGGAGCCTGATAACTCTCTAACTGAGTAAGTCAAGGGCCGCTGACGCGGCCCTTTGTTCTTCTGTTCGACGGTGATGGTGAGCCGCCCATGTTCAACAGCGATCTTGACGCGCTGTCCTGCTGCAAATCCGGCGTTCTCGATCCAACGCCCAGCGAGCTTCACCACGGATAAAGCGGCGGCGCGCTTCGCAGGTGCAATGGTCGCTTCCAGTTGCGCTGGAAGTGTCGGGGACTGCTGGATGGGCACGAAACGTTCGGTGAGCCATTCTCGCGCCACGACACGCGCGGCGTGCAGGATCGGGAGAAGGTGGAGGCGTGGCGTCGATCGCTGCCGAAGTGGCTCGATAACGTGATGGGCGAGTATCTCGGGGTGACGTACGAGTATGACGCGCACGGCAATCTGGCGCGGCGCCGGGAGCCGGGCGGACCGACATGGCTGTATGAGTAAGATGCGGCGGGTCGCCTGAAGGAAGCGCAGCGCTATGCGCGCCCGCCCGCGGCGCATGAGTTCAATCATCAGCTGCGCACCGCCGATGAGTTTCAGCCCGCAACGGGCTCGACACTATTCCTGACTCCTCGAGCCAGCCTCACCTCTCCCTCACCCTCAACGGAAAAATAACCGTCGCCGCCAGCAACCCCAGCGCCCCGCCAATCAACGTCTCCCACGCCCGCGCCGTGAGAAATGGAATCGAGTGCATACCATTCACCGCCAGCGTGACGATCAGCGTGAACGCGAACGCGCCGCACGCAATGTCATACCGCTCGGGCAACGCCATCGAATAAACGACCATCGCGAGCGCCGCGGCGAGCCAGATCAGCAGCGGCGCATGCTCCGCAATCGGCAAACAGATGAGCCCGAGCGGCACCCCAACGAGCGTGCCGATGATCCGCCGCCGCACGCGCTGCACGGTGCCTGTCGCGGAGCCGGCGACCACGTACGTGCACGCCGTGATCGCCCACACCGATTCCGCGAGGTTCAGCCACGCGTTCAACGCGACGACCACGAGCGCGCCGCTTGCGGCCTGCAGTCCCATCACGAATTCGGGTGAAGGCCGTCCCGGCACGGGCTCGGGTCCGGGCGACAGCGCGGCGACGACGGCTGGCCGTTCGGCGGGCCCGCTCAGCAGCCGGGGCACGATCGACGCCAGCATCGCGATCAACCCCGCAATGGCAATGGCGGGCAGATCGGCGGGCGCGAGGTTCGCGCCGTAGGCGAGCAGTTGCCCGATGTAGATCTGCGAGCCAAGTCCCCCGCCCGTCACGCCGAATCGCTTCAGATAGCCAACGAGGAACGCCCCTGTCACCAGTACGAGCTCCGGACCAGCGTGCCCGAAGACGAGCAGTGGCTGTGCAACGCATACATACATGGCCGCACCGAGCGCGGCCGCCGCACAGAGCAGCGCGAGATCGCGGCTCGATTCGGGCCGCGTCGTGCGCGCCTCGGACACGCTCGCCCACAGCGCGAAGTTGGCCGCGAGCAGACCGACCGACGTACCGCGTGGCAATCCATGCGTGACGTCCTGCAATGTGCCGAGCGCCGAGGCGAGTCCATATGCCGTCACGAGGCGCAAGCCCTTGATGCGTCGATGCGTGCCGGGATCGACGCGCGCCAGCCAGCCGCCGAACGCGGCAATCGGATGCCTCGCGGGTAGTCCGCTGTGCGCGGTGTCGGCGGAAGGTTCGCGATCGGCGGGATCAGTAGACGGGTCCATGGCACGCATCGTCACAAAGGCGCAAGGGTTCGCATGCGGGAAAGCGACGTCCCGCCGGGTACGGACACGGCGAGACGCGGCCCGGCGCCGCAATGGCGCGATGCCAGCTTCACTGGCTTGCCGCAGAGGCCGGGTTCGCATTGCTGGCAGGAGCGCCTCCCGCGGCAGCGGCCCCTGTCGCCGACGCGGCTTCGGACGACGCCACTGCCTCCGACGCCGCCGCCGTTCCCGACCTGCCCGAATCCGCTGCCGTCTGCGCCGCAGGCGGCGCGGATGCGCCGGACACGGGCACGGCCGTCGACAACGCGCCCGATGCCGTGCTGCTGGCGAGCTGCGCAGTCCCTTCGTCCGCGCCCGTTCGCTGCCGGTAGCCGTACACGATGATGCCGATCAGCAACACGATGACGGCGAGTATGCCCCAGGCCCAGACGGGAGCGCGGCGCGGGCGGGGCGCGGAAGGTTCGACTGTCGTCAGCAACTGCGCGGGCGCGCCAGGCGCCGTTCGCGCGGCAGAGGAAGCAGAAGCGGAGGCAGCGCCATAGGCAGAAGCGCCAGGCGCGCCGCCCGCCAGTCCGTAGGGATCGCTGCCAGCATAGCCGCCGGACCGCGCGGCATCCACGGTTGGCGGCGCTCCGTTCCCGGCTGCGACGCTTTCGCGCGGCATGACGGCCGCCAGTTCGACGAGCCGTTGCGGGACGCTATCCGCGAACGCAGCGGAATTCTCGAATCCGAGTGCCTTCGCATAGCCTTCGGCGAGCCACGGCGCAGCGATCGGCCACTGATACGCGAGCAGTCCGGGCAGGTCGCCCGCGCTGCCCTGTTCGAGCAACATGTGGTGCTTGGCCGCGCCGAACACCACAGCCGATGCGACGTCCGTCAACGCATGCGTGGCTTGCGGCGGCACGGCCGTCAGCGCGGCGATGTGGTCGCTGATCATGGCGATCTCGCGGCTGTCGGCGATGCGCGTCGCGAGCGCATGACCGGAGCGCTCGACGGCCTTCAGCCCGTGCGAACTCGCGGTCAGGCCGGCGAGTTGCGCCGCGATGCGCGGATTGGACTCGGTGGACATGAGCACGATGAACAGGCGTTGCGCGCTTTCCGCGCTGCCCGCTCTCGCCATCATCGTCAGGACGATGCCGGGTGCCGCGCGTTCCACCACCAGGCGGATCGTGTCGGGCGGCAAACCGATGCGGCTGCTCAACTGCTCGAGAACGTAGGGATTGAAGGCGGCGTGGGCCGCGGCGACCAGATCGGCGTCGTTCACCAAAGGTCTCCTTCGTGTTAGCAAACGGATGAGAGAATCACCTGTCGCGCGGCGGTTGGCCGCTTGCCTTTGTCCGAAACGGCCAGGTAAGTATAGGCAGGAATTCGGGCGGCCGGGCGGCGGCGAATGTCGCCCGGAGCCAGGCACCAAGACAGGCGCCCGCCGGGGAAATGCCCTTGCTATTTTCAGACGCGAGTATCACTCTCGATAGAGCCGCATGCCGGTGCAAAGGCCCGGCAGCCTGTCCGCCACATACGCCGACGCCTTTACGGTGGAGCACGCCATGAGATCCGCCATTTCCGTTCACGATCCCAGCCGGCAATTGCTGCCGTTTCGCGAGTCCCTGCTCGCGATGCTCGGCATCGCCTTCGTCACGATGCTGGTGGCGCTCGACCAGACCATCGTCGGCACCGCGCTGCCGCGCATCGTCGCCGATCTGAAGGGTTTCGACTTCTACGCGTGGGTCGCGACCTCGTACATGCTCGCCTCCGTCATCACCATTCCGATCTTCGGGCGGCTCGGCGACCTGTATGGCCGCAAGCCGTTCCTGATCGCCGCGATCCTGCTGTTCACGCTGGCGTCGGTGCTGTGCGGGCTCGCGAACAGCATGCTGTTGCTGGTCGCCGCGCGCGGCCTGCAGGGCATCGGCGGCGGCATTCTGATCGGCACCGTGTTCGCCACCGTCGCCGATCTGTTCCCCGATCCCAAACTCAGGCTGCGCTGGCTGGTGTTCGTCACGTCGTCGTTCGGCATTGCGAACATCGTCGGGCCGACGCTCGGCGGCATGCTCACGCAAATGCAGAGCTGGCGGCTCGTATTCTTCGTCAACGTGCCCGTCGGCGTCGTGTCGCTGATCTTTGTCCAGATGTTTCTGCCCAGGCTGCGCCATCTGAAGGCGAGCGGGCCGATCCAGCTCGACTGGCTCGGCGCATTCGTCGTCGCGGTGACGTTCGGCGCCCTGCAACTGCTGATCGAATTGCTGCCGCGCGAGGGCATCAGCGGCACGACGGGGCTGCTGTTCGCCATCACGACCGTGTGCGGCCTGACGCTGTACTTCTGGGAAAAGCGCATGGGCTATCCCGTCGTGCCCGTCGACGTACTGCTCGACCGCAAGCTCGCGCCGCTCTTTGCGATGTCGGTGCTCGGCGGCTTTGCGCTGTTTTCGATGGTGTTCTACGTACCGCTGCTGTTCCAGGGCGGCTACGCGATGTCGCCACACGACTCCGGCATGCTGATCACGCCGCTGCTGCTCGGTACGACGGTCGGCAGCGTGCTGAACAACCGCATCGTCACGCGGATCCGGCGCGCGAACGGGCTGATGTACGCCGGCTTCGCGTTGTTCGTGGCCGGCTGCGTCGCGCTCGTTTCGTTCAAGGGGCACGAGCCGCATATCGTGTGGATGGCGTGCATGGGCGTGAGCGGACTCGGGCTTGGCCTCGTTGCGACCAACCTGACGATCTGCTCGCAGCAGATCGTCGCGCGCGATCACCTCGGCGCGGTGACGGCGCTGCTGCAATCGCTGCGGATCTTTGGCGGCATGCTCGGCACCGCGATCACGGGCGCGCTGCTCGGGCATATGTACACGCAGGGCGTGAACCGCTCGCTCGATTCGTATCAGGCGACGCAATGGCTCAAGTCGTTCGCGAGTCCCGATCTGCTGGTCGATCGCAACGAGCAGTCCGCGCTGATCGAGCATCTGGTGGCGGCAGGGCAATCCGGCGATCCGATGATGCACATGGCGCGCGAAGCGCTCATCGCGTCGATTCACATCGGCCTGTCGGTGGCCGCGCTCGCCGCGTTGATCGGGCTATGCCTCGCGTGGTTCGTGCCCGCCGTGCAGGTGACCTATGCCGAGACGGAAGTGCGAGGTGCATGAGCGGCATGCACGGTTTCCGGGTTCGCGGGCCACGGGTTTTGCTATCATGGCTGTATAAATATACAGCCTTCCGTCTCCGATAGCCGTGCCGACCGACGCTCCCGATCCGTTCTATTACCTGTCGAATTTCGAGCGCGCGCTCGCGTGGATCGCCGGCCGTTACGACGATCTGCTCGACGACAGCGAGCGCGCCTTTCTAGGCGCATTCCTGCGCGACGACGCGCGCCTGCCGAAAGCATCGCGCGCGCTACTCGTGCGCATGCTGATGCGCAAAGGCACGCTGTTTCGCACGGGGCGGCTCGCGTATGCGGAAATCGGTTGTCCCGTGCAGGCGGCTGCGCCGCTCGCCGCGCTTGGCTGGGTCGATGCGGACGCGGGCCTGTCGCTCGACGAACTGTTCGCGTGCGCGACACGCCCCGAACTGCAACGCATGTTCGCTGCTTCGCCCGCGCTCAAGGGCCTGCGCAAGGCCGAGTGGCTCGAAGCGCTGCGCGTCGCGGACCCCGCGCACGCGTTGCAGCGGCGTTATCGCGAATGGGACCCAGCCGCTGACGAAGCCGCGCTGCGCGTGCTCGTCGCGCCGCTGTGCGAGCGCTTCCGGCTGATGTTCTTCGGCAATCTGCATCAGGACTGGTCCGAGTTCGTGCTCGCCGATCTCGGCGTGTACCAGTACGAGCGCGTGGCGTTCGCGCCGTCGTCGCGGGCGTTCCGGCAGCGCGGCGATGTCGACGGTTATCTGGCCTTGCAGGCGTGCCGCGAAGCACTGGAACTGACGGGCGACGCCGCGTTCGACCCGCTGCTCGAAGCCGTCGATGCAATCGATACACAGCACAACCCCTGGCTCGCGTTGCGCCGCGCGAAGCTGCTGTACGCGATCGGCTATCAGGCCGAACGCCGGCGCGACTGGGAGGCGGCGCTGCGCATCTACGAGCGCTGCGCCTGGCCGGGCGCGCGGCACAGGCGCATGCGCGTGCTGGAGCGCGACGGACGCGACGAAGCGGCGCTCGCGCTGGCGCTGCAAGCGGCCGCGCTTCCCGAGAGCGAAGAGGAGCAGCAGCGCGTCGCGCGCATGCTGCCGCGCCTGCAACGGCGGCTCGGCGTCGCCGCGCCAAAACCTGCGGACGTGCGCGCGGCGCAGCGCGGCATGCTCGAAATGCCGCGTCCACTGGAACCCGTCGCCGTCGAATACGCGGTGCGCGATCATCTGTCCACGCCCGACGCGCCCGTGCACTACGTCGAAAACGCGCTGATCAATTCGCTGTTCGGTCTGCTGTGCTGGGAGCCCGTTTTCGAGGCGGTGCCTGGCGCGTTCTTTCACCCGTTCCAGCGTGGCCCCGCCGATCTGCACGCGCCCGACTTCCGCGCGCACCGTGCCACGCAATTCGACGCCTGCTTCGCGCAACTGGACAGCGGCGCGTATCGCGAGACGATCCTGCGTCACTTCGAAACCAAAGCCGGCTTGCAATCGCCCTTCGTGTTCTGGGGCATGCTCACGCCCGAGCTGCTGACGCTCGCGCTCGATTGCCTGCCCGCCGCCCATCTGAGGCTATGGTTCGACCGGCTGTTGCTGGATATCCGCGCGAACCGTTCGGGCCTGCCCGATCTGATCCGTTTCTGGCCGCGCGAGCGGCGCTATGAACTGATCGAAGTGAAAGGACCGGGCGATCGTCTGCAGGACAACCAGATACGCTGGCTCGCGTACTGCGTGCAGCACGACATGCCCGTGCGCGTGCTCGATATCCGCTGGACCGGCAGCGCCAGCGATGCGCTCGCCGGTACAACGGACGCGGAGGCGGCATGACCTACGTCGTCGCCGTGCGCACGCTCTGCGAGTTCACCGCGCGGCGCGGCGATCTCGATCTGCGCTTCACGCCCGCGCCGTCGGCGCTCGAAGGCATCGCCGGACATCAGGCCGTGACGGCGCGCCGCGCATCCGGCTACGAAGCGGAGATCACGCTGACGGGTACGCACGGCGGCCTCACGGTGCGCGGCCGCGCCGACGGCTACGACCGGGCGTTGAACCGGCTCGAAGAGATCAAGACGCATCGCGGCGATCTTGAACGGATGCCCGCGAATCATCGGGCGGTGCATTGGGCGCAGGCGCTGGTGTATGGGCATTTGCTGTGCGAGGCGCGCGCGCTCGATGCATTGACGGTCGCGCTCGTGTATTTCGATATCGCCAGCCAGAAGGAAACCGTGCTGACCGAACAGCATACGGCCGCGTCGCTGCGCGCATTCTTCGAGGATCAGTGCGAGCGCTTCGTCGCGTGGGCGGCGCGCGAAGCAGCGCATCGCGATGCGCGCAACGCTGCGTTGAACGCGTTGCGTTTTCCCTACGGCGAGTTCCGCAGCGGTCAGCGCGAACTGTCCGTAGCCGTGTTCCGCGCGGCGCGCGACGGGCACTGTCTGATGGCGCAGGCGCCGACGGGCATCGGCAAGACGCTCGGCACGATCTTTCCGCTGCTGAAGGCGTGCGGTGCAGATCATCTCGACCGCGTGTTCTTTCTCACGGCAAAAACGCCGGGCCGCGCGCTCGCACTCGAAGCCATCGAATTCCTGCATCGCGGCGAAGCCGCGCTGCCGTTGCGCACGCTCGAACTCGTCGCGCGCGACAAGGCCTGCGAGCATCCCGACAAATCCTGCGACGGCGACTCCTGTCCGCTCGCACGCGGCTTCTACGACCGTCTGCCTGCCGCGCGCGACACCGCGTTGCAGGCGCGCACGCTCGACCGCGCAGCCGTGCGCGAAACGGCGCTGGCGCATGGCATCTGTCCGTACTATCTCGCTCAGGAAATGGCGCGCTGGTGCGACGTCGTGATCGGCGACTACAACTACTACTTCGACAGCAGCGCCATGCTATACGCGCTCACGCAGCTAAACGGCTGGCGTGTCGCGGTGCTTGCCGACGAAGCGCACAATCTGCCCGACCGCGCGCGCCGCATGTACAGCGCGACGCTCGATCAGCATGCGTTTCGCGGCGCGCGCCATGCCGCGCCCGCAGCGCTCAAAAAGCCGTTCGATCGCCTGAATCGCGAATGGAATGCGTTGAACCGCGAGCGCCGTGCCGCGTACGAGGTGCTGCCCGACGTGCCGCCAAAACTGCAGTCGGCGTTGCAAAACCTGATCGCATCGATTGGCGATCAGCTTGCGGAAACTCCGCAATCCGTCGATGAAAACGCGCTGCGTTTTTATTTCGACGCACTGCATTTCATGTCGCTCGTCGAGCAGTTCGGCGATCATTCGATCGTCGACGTGACGCTCGAAACACCGCATGGCGCAGCCCGCGCGAAGCCCGCCACGCAGATTTGCGTGCGCAACGTGATTCCCGCGCCGTTCCTCAAGCCGCGCTACGCCGCCGCCCGCGCGACGATCGTATTCTCCGGCACGCTCAGCCCGCAGCATTTCTATCGCGACATGCTCGGCCTGCCCGCCGACACCGGCTGGGTCGACGTCGAAGGACCGTTCAGGTCGGAGCAGCTGAATGTGCATGTGGCGCATCACGTGTCGACGCGCTGGCGCGACCGCGAGCGTTCGCTCGAACCGATCGTCGATCTGATCGCGCAGCAGTACGCCGCGCGTCCGGGCAACTACCTCGGCTTTCTGAGCAGCTTCGATTACTTGCAGCGCGTCGCGGGATCGATGCGCGAACGGCATCCGCAGGTGCCCATCTGGACGCAGGAGCCGCGCATGGACGAGCGCGCGCGCGACGCGTTCCTCGCGCGCTTCGCGACGGGCGGCGCGGGCGTGGGCTTCGCGGTGCTGGGCGGCGCGTTTTCGGAGGGCATCGATCTGGTCGGCGAACGGCTCATCGGCGCGTTCATCGCGACGCTCGGCTTGCCGCAGATGAACGACGTCAACGAACAGATGCGCCGCACCTTCGATGCGCAGTTCGGCAACGGCTACGACTATGCGTATCTATATCCGGGCATGCAGAAGGTCGTGCAGGCGGCGGGGCGCGTGATTCGCACCGAGCACGATGCGGGCGTCGTGCATCTGATCGACGACCGGTATCGGCGCGCGGATGTGAAGCGCCTGTTGCCGCGCTGGTGGAAGATAGCGACATAGCAACAAGAACGGGAGACACGCCGTGCGCCCAGGCGAATACCGCTTCACGACGATCTGGCGCGTCGACGCGCCGCTACCGGCCGTCTGGGATGCCATCCACGACCCCGCGCGCTGGCCGCAATGGTGGACCTGCGTCGAGCGCGTGATCGAAGTGGAGCCGGGCGCGAGCGACGGCGTCGGCGCCTTGCATCGCTACACGTGGAAAGGGCGCTTGCCGTATCGCGTCGCGTTCGACATGCGCGTGACCCGCGTCGAGCCGTTCGCCGCCCTCGAAGGCGAAGCGTGCGGCGACGTCGAAGGAACGGGGCGCTGGCAGTTCTCGACGCACGGCGAAGCGACGGTGGTGCGCTACGAATGGCGCGTACGCACGAAGCGCGGCTGGATGAACCTGCTTGCGCCGATCGCGCGCCCGTTCTTCAAATGGAATCACGACTACGTGATGCAGCGGGGCGGCGAAGCGCTGGCCGATCTGCTCGACGCGCGGCTGCTCGGCGTCGAACATTCGTCCTGAGGCGGGCAGGCGGGGGCCGCGTCATGAAAGCTCAGTGCCGCGCCACCTTCGACGACGGCTTTTGCGCCTGTTGCGGTCCATCCGGCACATTCGACGGACGCGGCGGCCCTTCGAGGTCGTCGTTAGCGGAATCGGAACCGCCTTGCGCGGGACTGGCCGTGATCAGCAAACTGCGCTGCGGATTTGCGATCTCGATGCCCTTCGCGCGGAACGTCTCGACGATGCGCCGGTTGAATTCGCGCTGCACGGGCCAGCGTGACGAGTCGCGGCATTGAATCTGGCCGGCGAGCGTGACGGACGCGCCGTCGACGGCATCGACGCCCCAGAAGCTGAAGTCCGACAGAATGCCGTCCTTGAACTGCTCGTCGTCGCGCAGCGCGGCGCCGATTTCCTTGAGCGTCGCGATGGCGAGGTCGACGTCCTCGCCGTACGCGATGCTGACGCGAACGGCGGCGTTGCCGAGTCCGCGATTCGTATTGTTCACCGTCGACACCGAACTGAACGGCACCGTGTACAGCGAGCCGTCGCCGCCGCGCAGGCGCACCGTGCGGATAGACAGATATTCGACCGTGCCGGAGACGCCCGCGAGCGTCACCCAGTCGCCGACCTGCATCGCGTTTTCCATCAGCAGGAAAATCCCCGTGATGAAATCCTGCACGAGCTTTTGCGAACCGAAGCCGAGCGCGACGCCGAAGATACTCGCGCTCGCCAGCAGCGGCGCTGTGTTCACGCCAAGCTCGCTCAAACCCGTCATCACGACGACCAGCGCAATCACGACGAACAGCGCCGAGCGCAGCATGGGCACCAGCGTGCGCAGCCGCGCGGCGCGCATCAGGTCGCCGCTTTTGGTCCACTGCGCGAGGCGTTTTTCAACGGAGACGTTCGCGATCTCCCATACCACCAGCGCAATCACGGCCGACACGCAGATCGTCACGATGGCCGACGTCAAGCGGTGGCCGATCGCACCGGGCCGGAAGAACTGCCACACGTCGAGTCCCCACAGCTGCAGCAGCACGAGCGCGGTGACAACCACCACGAGCGCGGAGATGACGCGCCGGATCAACGGGTAGTAGCGGTACGCGTGCTGATGCACCAGCGAACGCTGCTCGCCTTCTTCGACATGAAAGAGCCGCCCGAGCGCGCCGAACAGCACGATCGCCACCACGCGCGCACCCACCAGCACGGCGAGCGACAGGCCGCCCAGATGCAGCAACGTGCGGTAGCCGTTGTGCACGTCGAGCGCCCACACGAACCACAGCGCCATCACGATGAACACGGCGACCCACGCCCACATGTCGATCAGGCCGTGCGCGAGCATCGTCACGGTGCGCTGGCTGTCGGCGTCCGTCTCGCCGGTGCGCTCGCGCAGCAAGGCGGAAATCGGCGCGCGGCATTGCAGGATCATGATCGACACCATCACATGCCCGACCAGCGCCAGCAGCTTGACGAGGGGCAGATGCGCGGCGTCGCTCAGGCCGAGCGCGGTGGCGATCTGGATCATCGCGCCGCCCGCGCCGATCACGCTGACCACGCGTATCACCCAGCGCTGCATGAACAGCGCCCAGCTATCGGGCACGCGCAGCAGGCGCAGCCCCGGCGCGTCCGGCTGCAGGAAAAAGCCTGCGGCGATCACGATCGCGCGGCAAATCATGTACAGGTCGATCAGTCCGTTGAGCGCCGCGTCCTGAACCGTGCCGTCCTCGGTGAAGATCGACATCAGCGCGCTCGCGGCCGCGACGAACACGACGAGCGGCAGCACCCGCAAGAGCAATTGCAGCGCCGCGCTTGGCAGACGCTGCAGCGTGGTCCAGTGATGTTCCGCCTGGCGCTTGCTGCGGGCTTCTTTTTGCTGGTTGCCGGGGTTGTCGGGCCTGGGCTGCGACGATTCGGCCGACGCCCGGGGCGGCGTCGACATCGACGGCACGGCCGGGCTCGCCGCGACGCCGGCTGCCGCCTGCGCGGCGGCGGTTTCCGCGGCTTCGGCGATTTCAGCGGTTTCGGCGCTCGCGGCATGATCCGAGGCTGCGGCTTCGCGTGCGTGCTCGCGCGCTTCGCGAGCCTCACGTGCCTCGCGCCGCAAGATGATCGCGGCGCGCGCCCGGCGCAACAGCCTGCGCGCCAGCCATTCGAGCGCGATTGCGGGCAGCAGCGTGCCGATCAGCGCGAGCAGCACGCTGAACACCTTGGCGCGCTCGTGCGGATCGGAAAGCTGCACGTTCCACCAGTAGCGGGCCGACGATGTGTCGAGCAGCACGGCGACCGAGCGTTTGAGGTTCATGCCGCCTTCCGTGATCCAGTGCGCGCCCTGGCGCACCAGTTGCGACGCGAGCCCATTCGATTTGAACGCGGCGGGCACGCTCGCGCCCGACGCCGCGTCCGCCGCCGATGCACCCGACACGGGTGCGGCCGGCGTCGCGAGCGCGCCTGCGGCGGCGATGGCCGTCAGCGTGTCTTCGATCTGCGCGCGCTTTTTGGGGTCGTTCAGCACCTGCAGCGCCTGGCGGGCCTGGTCGGGCGTGAGCGTGACGGTGGTGGCGGACGCGCCGGACGCGCTGGTCGTCGCCGTCACGGCGGAGAAGGCGGGCGCGCAGAACAGCGCGAGCAGGCAGAGCAGGAGAAATTTGCGCATGTAGGGCCGGTGGGCGGCGGCGATGCGCGTACGGCTGGACGCGATGCGGCGCCGGGAGCCACCACGATTCGACTGGAAAATAAAGCGACCCTCGCGGCGCACGATAAGTTCCGCAAAGCAGCGAATCCGATCATCCAATGCGCATGAATGCGTGCGATGCACGCTTTTTCGTGTTTTTTTGTGCTGATGAGGAGTGCGGCGGCGTCGCTGGCGCCTGGTGCGCGTTACGCGTGAGCGGGCTTGCCGAGCGTCCCGCCGACAACTTCCGTGAAGGTCCGTTCTTCGCGCAGGATGAAGCGCCTGGCCTGCGCCATGGCGAAGTTTTCGACCGCTGCGGGATCGGTGCGCAGCCTCGCGCGATACGCTTCGTAAGCGGCGAGGCTGTCGAACGCAATCAGGCCCCACGCGATGTCGTTCGTCCCTTCGTACGGCAGGAAATAGCCGAGCAGATGGCCGCCGCAGCGCGGAATGATGTCTCCCCAGTTCTCGGCGTATTGCCTGAACGCGTCGCGCTGGAACGGATCGATCTGATAGCGGATGAAACAGGTGATTGTCATGGAGACTCCCGTCGTGGTTGCCGTGGCATGGCTGACGGTCAGTATCCGTGACGCGTGGCGCGCGATGTTTCAGGCTGGGTGGAAGTGTCGATGTGCCTTGCGCTACGGCTCGCCTCGCGGCTTCGGCTGGCCGCGAATCGTGGCCGCCGCGCACGCCGCGCCCAGCAGCGCGCATAGCGCCGACACCAGCGCGACGGCGCGCAACCCCGCGTCGATCGCATCGGACTGTGCGGCGACGATCTCGGCAGGCACAGCATGCGCGCCCGCCATCGCGTGCGGTTCGAGCTGATCCTCGCGATGCAGATCGGCGGGAATGTGCAGCTGTTCGAGCCGCATCGACAGCGCCGCGTCGTGCGACCAGACGAACACGATGCCGAGCACCGCGATCGCCAGCAGGCTCGCGATCCGCGCGACGGCATTGTTGATGCCGGACGCGACCCCCGTGCGCGCGGCGGCAACGGACGTCATCACGGTTGTGGTGAGCGGCGCGACCGTGACGGTCATGCCGAGGCCGAGCACGGCGAGGGCGGGGAAATAGCTCGTCCAGTAGCGCGCGCGGTCGATATCGAGCCAGCCGGGCAGCGCGAGCAGCGCAAAGCCGGCTGCCGCGATCACAGGCCCTGCCGTCAGCAGCCGGCGCGCGCCATAACGCGCCGCCAGCCCGCCAGTGAAGCGCGACAGCACGCCGATCACGACGGGCACGGGCAGCAGCGCCGCGCCCGCCTGCGTCGCCGTATAGCCGTGCGCGCGAATCAGCGTGAACGGCAGAAAGAACAGCGCGCCGCCCAGGCCGAAATACAGCAGCAGCGTCACGAGGTTCGCGCCGCTGAAATCTCGCGAATGAAACACATCGAGCGGCATCATCGGGTCACGGCTGCGCGCCTCGATGGCGACGAACGCGACGCACAGCGCCAGCCCGCCTGCTATCAGGCCGATCACGATCGCATCGCCAAAACCATGCGACGAAGCGAGCGTGAGACCGTAAGTCAACAGGCCGAGCCCCAGTGCCGCCGTCAGCGCGCCCGGCAAGTCGAGTCGCTGTGCAGCGCCTTCGCCGCGGCTGGCCGGTATCGACAACAGCGCGAGCGCAACCGTGAGGGCCGCAATCGGCACGTTCAGATAGAAGATGGCGCGCCACGAGAACGCGTCGACCAGCCAGCCGCCCGCGACAGGACCGAGCGCCGACGTGATCGCGCCGAAGCCGGCCCATGTGCCGATCGCGCGGCCGCGCTCGCGTTCGTCGAACACGGTGCCGATGATCGCGAGGCTGCCCGGCACCAGCAGCGCTGCGCCTGCGCCTTGCACGGCGCGCGCCGCGATCAGCGCGGCGGGTCCCGGTGCGAGGCCGCAGGCCGCTGACGCCACCGTGAACAGCACGATGCCCGCGACGAACACGGTGCGCCGCCCGAGCTTGTCGCCCAGCGCGCCGCCGACCAGCACGAGCGACCCGAGCAGCAGCAGATACGCGTTGACGACCCATTGCATCGCTGCGACGCTGGCGCCGAGCTCGCTCTGAATGGCGGGCAGCGCGACGTTGACGACGGAGCCGTCGATGAACGCCATGCTGGAGCCGAGTATCGTCGCGCCGAGCGCAAGGCGCTTGCGGCGGCACGGCATCCCGGCGGCGGGTTGCGCGCGGATCGCGAGATCGTCGCAGGGACTGGCCTGGGCAGGGAAGGCGTGCGGCTTGTCGCGCGCGTGGTTCAGAGAAGCGTGGTCGGACATGACGGGTGTCCACTCCATTGCGGTGCGATCGACAATGCAATGGACACGTCAGGCGCCACGCCGTTCAGCAATAACTGGATGACGCGACGGCCGCCGCGCGACGCAGCGGAAGAAAACCCACGGAAGAAAGTCGGGAGAACAACCGAAGCGGAACAACAGCGAACTCAGCCCACCGGCATCGCTGCGACGGCGCGCGGCCTGTGCGAGCCCGCATCACTGTCGTCGCTGTCGTCCGCGCCGCCTGGATCGGATGAGCCGTCCGTGGCGCCATCGGTGCGGCCTTCGCCGCTGCGGCGCATCGAGCGCATGGCGTTCGCGTCCGGGTTCATGCGGTTTGCGTTCATCAGCCGGTAGAGCGTCGCGCGCGACACGCCGAGGTCGGCCGCCGCGCCCGACAGGTTGTGCCCGTGCCGCCGCAGCGCTTCTTCGATCGCCTCGATTTCCGCCTGGGTGCGGATTTCGGCGAGCGTCTTCGCGCGCGCGCCCGACACTTCCGGCAAGCCGAGATCGGTTTCCGTGATGAAGCGTCCTTCCGTCATCACGACTGCGCGCCGCACGCAGTTGATCAGTTCGCGCACGTTGCCGGGCCAGTCGTAATTCGACATCGAGACGACCGCGCCGCTGGAAAAGCCGCGAATCTTGTGCGTGCCGTCCTGCTTGTACATGCTGAGCGCATAGTCGGCGAGCAGGCGGATGTCGCTGCCGCGTTCGCGCAGCGGCGGCTCGTCGAGCCGCAGCACGCACAGCCGGTGATACAGGTCGGCGCGGAAGCGCCCGTCCTTCACGGCGGCTTCCAGATTCACGTGCGTCGCCGAGATTACGCGCACGTCGACCTTGACGGAGGTATTGCCGCCCAGGCGCTCGATCGTGCCTTCCTGCAGGAAGCGCAGCAGCACGGCCTGGCATTCGTGCGGCATGTCGCCGATTTCGTCGAGGAACAGCGTGCCGCCATGCGCATGCTCGATCCGGCCGATCTTGCGTTGCAGCGCACCCGTGAAGGCGCCGCGCTCATGGCCGAACAACTCGGCCTGCAACAGGGTAGGCGGAATCGCCGCGCAATTGATCGCGACGAAAGCCTGTTGCGCGCGCGCCGAGCCGTCGTGCACCGCGCGCGCCGTCAGTTCTTTGCCCGTGCCCGATTCGCCCGCGATGAACACCGGCGCGTCTGTCTGCGCGCACTTGTCGATGCGGCGATACAGCTTTTGCATCGGCTCGCAATGGCCGACCATGCCGTGCGCGCCGAGCGACGGCTGCGGCCGGAAGCTCGCGCGGCGCAGATTCGACAGGCCGTGTGCGTGGCCGAGCGCGAAGATCAGCCGGTCGTTCATGCACGGCGCGGTGACGAAGTCGAAGCAGTAATCGAGGATGAAGCGGCTGGTGAGGTCGTCGGTGGCATGGCCGGGCGCGATTTGCGCGATCCAGTTCGCCTCGCCGTGACGCATGCAGGCTTCGAGCGCCGACAGCTGCTGCTGCGTGACATCGTCGGGCAGCGTCACGAGGCCGACCTTGATGTCGCCGCGATCGAGCAGTTTCTCCGCAGCGGCCGTGGTTCTGGCGTGCACGACCTGCCATCCGGCCGCGCCGAGAAAGGCTGCGAGTGCTTCGTCGGGCGTCGGGGCCATACAAAGCACAGTGCGGTCAGAAGCGCCCGTTGTGGAAGTGGAATTCATGTTACCCCCGGGTGTGGACGTCGCCCTTGCGCGTCGCGCAGCAAGGTCAGTGATCCTTGTACTACGGCAAAACGATGCGGTGTTTTGAGGGTTCGCCTGAGTGAACCCCATCATTTTTCACCTTCTTGTATATGCGGGTCATGAGTGCCGCAATGTCGCCATGCGCTTGCGCTGCATACATGCTTCGCAACGCGAAGTTATCGTCGCATGAAATGCACGGTGAAAACAAAGATAAATGAATGGGTAGGGGCTTTGTATAAGCGTAAATCTGGATGCAGATGCCGCCGTTCTGCAATTTCTACCGGCGCTTAAATCGTTTGCGACCTGTCGCGCCTGCCGCTGCGCGCCAGCGGCCCTCACACGCGACAGCCTTGCTGCACAAGGCTGTCGCTCGTCGGCAGCCGCGCTTTTCCCGCCGTCTCAACTCTGCGACACATTCGACGACCGGTTCTCCAGACCTCGTGGCAGGGCCCTGTGAACGGTATTTCTGACCGGGAGCCCAATTGCATCGGGCCTGGCGGCCCGATTGATCGCATCTTTGAGCGCGCGCCGACGGCAATGTGACCTGGCGAACGCCCGCGCCGCGCCGCGAATTCACGTTACGGTTTCGCAACATTGCGAACGGCAGGCCTCCCGAAAACCACCTGACGCTCAAGCCCGATCACGGCCCGACAAGGGTTTGCGGGCACATGGCATACCCGTTGCGATATGGCAGTCACGACGAAAGCGCTGCTGCCGGAAAGCAAGGCCAAAGGAAGTCTCCGGCAACAGCACAGAACTTCGCAGTCGCGGCCGGGGTTTGCCAGATGCGGCTGTGGGGGCGGCGGAGCCAATGGGGGGCGGACGTCGGCAGAAAGTGGCGCGAATGGTTCGTACGACGTACGGCCATTCGCGACCATGACGACACCTTCGCGGCACCTGCCGGTTGTATCCGTCCGAAAGGGCGGTTTTGCGGCTCAATGCGCATGGGGCGCGGCGGCCATGTGACATCTCATTTCCTACGGGGGAAACCATGAAGAACGCAATCAACCAGTTTCTGCGTGAAGAAGACGGCGTGTCGGCAATCGAATACGGGCTGCTGGCCGGGCTGATCGCCGTGGCGATCGTCTCGACGGTGGGCCTGATCGGCACCAACCTGAACCGCGTCTTTGGCTACATCAAGGACAAGCTGGTCGGCATCACGCAACCGACCTGAACGTGGCCGGGTCCAGTTCGCATCAGTCCACATCTCAACGGGGAAGACCATGAAAAATGCAGTTCAGAACTTTCTGCGCGAAGAAGACGGCGTTTCGGCAATCGAGTACGGATTGCTGGCCGGATTGATCGCGGTGGCGATCGTCGCGACGGTCGGGCTGATCGGCACCAATCTCGACCGCGTATTCGGCTACGTCAAGGACAAGCTGGTGAGCATCACCCAACCGTCCTGATCCAGGCTGCTTCGCGTTCGCGTCACCCGGCCGCTGCCGGGCCACGAAACACGGTCGATCGAGGCCGGCAGCGGCAAACAGAAAAGTCGATTCAACCAGCGGAGCTTTCGATGAACGGTGTGCCTTTTCCAGTGGGTCCGTGCGTGTTGGCGCTGGTCGTGATTGCCGCGATCTACGACCTCCACGCGCGGCGCATTCCGAACTGGCTGGTCGTCATCGGTCTGGGCGCGGGGCTCGTCGTTCAGTGCGCGCTGCATGGCGCGATCGACGGGATGCTGTTGTGGGCGGGCGGCACGCTGACGGGCGGCGCCGTGCTCCTGCCGGGTTATCTGCTGCGGATGATGGGGGCGGGCGACGTGAAGTTGATGGCGGCGGTCGGATGTTTTTGCGGCGCGAGCGGCGCTTTCGAAGCCGCGCTGATGGTGTGCATGGTCGGCGGCGTCTGGGCGCTGGCGGAGATGTTGCGGCATCGGCAGATGCGGGCCGGGTTGCACAACATGGCTGCCGTGCTGATCGACGTGTCGATGCCTGCGGGCGGCGCGCCGCGCGGCGACAGCGGGCAGGGCACGGGTAACACGGGCAACACGAGAACGAGACGGCCGACGACGGGCACGCTGCCGTACGGCGTGGCCATTGCAATCGGCACGATGCTGTCGCTGTTCATGAACGTATGACGCAGCGGCAAGCAACAAGAAAGAACAAGGAATCACGCAGCACGGGGCAAGAACAACAGGATGCCGACGGGGAAGCAGTGACGGGGCCAGCAGGCAAATCAGGGCAGGGCGGCAGTGCATAACGACAAACAGCGTGACCAACCGGGAACAAGAGGCGAACGGCGAACAACAGCCGAAGCCCACCGGAGCGCAGCATAAAACGCAGCAGCAGTGGCAAGAGAAACAGCGGCACAGAGCCTTCGCAGAAAGGCTTGAAGCAAATCCAGGAACGGGGTGTGGACGCGGGGTCGTCCACCTGGAAAGAGCCTTCGCAGGAAGGCCGGCCAGATACGGGGGAAGTGATGAAGACGAACGATTCAGGCCGCAAGACGGCCAATGCCAATACATCGGCAACACGGGGGAGCCGTCCCGCATCGGCGGACAACGGCTGCGGCATCGAGACCGGCACCATGAACCGGCCAGACCGCACGGAGGCAGCGTCCACGGCGTACGCAATGTACTACGTGGACGCGGCGCCGGAACTGCTCTACACGACCGATCCCGCCATCTATCTGCGTCAGCGCGCGCTGCTCACGCCAGCGGGCCGGCTGGAGCGCGAATACGCGCTGCAAGCGCTGCTCGAGGAACTCGTCGTCGCGCAGTGGCTGGCGAAGCGCGAAGCGCAACGCCGCGCGCAGCAAGCCGCGCCGTTGCAGGCCGCCTTGCAGCTGTCCGCATACCAGCGCGCCGCAAGCACGGACGAAGACGACGCGCACAGCCCGCCGGACCGCGACCGCGATCTGATGGACTGACGGACAGACTCGCTGCGCAATCCCTGCAACACGATCCCTAGAGCGCCGTCGCCGACGGCGAGAGTCAGGAGAACGACATGAAGAACGCTCGCGCGTTGGTGATGTTGGTCGTCGCGACGGCGGCCGGTCTTGCGGCCGTGGTGTTCGCGTCGCGCTGGATGATCCAGCAGTCGTCGACGACCACAACCAAGGTGGTGATCGCATCGGCCGACATGAGTCTCGGCCAGCGCGTGTCCCCCGACATGCTGAAGGTATCCGACTGGCCCGCCGGCAGCGTGCCGGCAGGCACCTTCAACGACGTCAAAAAGCTCGAAGGCCGCGTGCTGAAGACGAGCCTCGCGCGCGGCGAGCCCGTGCTCGAGGCGAAGCTCTCGCCCGTCGGCACGGTCGGCGGGCTGTCGGCCGTCATCAACGAGGGCAAGCGCGCGATCACCGTGCGGGTGAACGACGTGATCGGCGTCGCGGGCTTCGCGCTGCCGGGCAATTACGTCGACATTCTCGTCAACACCGAGAAGGACAACAAGGACGGCACGGCGACGGGACGCGACCAGAACATCTCGAAGATCGTGCTCGAAAAGATCCTCGTGCTGGCCGTCGCGCAGGAAGCCGGCCGCGATGAAACCAAACCCAAAGTGGTCGATGCCGTGACGCTCGAAGTCACGCCCGAGCAGGCCGAGAAAATCGACCTCGCGCGCAGCATCGGCTCGCTGTCGCTGGTGCTGCGCAACCAGGTCGATCCGCAGGACGCGACCACGGCGGGCGCGACCAAGGCTTCGCTGCTGAAGATTCCCGTCGCCGTGCCGCCCGCGCCCGCCGCGCCCGCGCCGAAGCCGGTGGTGCGCAAGATCGTTGCGCGGGCGCCGTCGAACTGCGTGAGCGTGATCGACGGATCGCAGGCCAGACAGGAATGCTTTTGAGCGGCACGTAATCGAGAACCGCGCGGGCATAGACCCAGGCGCGAACCGCAAGCCGTGACGAGACCGGACCACGGCGCCAATACGGGGGAAGGACATGAATGCCACAGAGAACCAGCGCGCGCATGCAAGGCGTGAGCGCGACACGACGCAAGCCGCTACGTCCGCGCACCGCTCACGCCTCGCGCAGGCCAGCGCCTGCGGCCTGATCGGCGCCGCGTTGTGGGCGCTGCCTGCCGCGCAGGCTGCGAGCCAGGAGGCCGGCCTGCCGGGCCAGGCACCGTTGCCGATGAGCATGGCGTCGAACGGCGGCGCCGTGCATCTGACGATCGGCATGAGCGGCGCCGCGCCAGCCGGTGCAGCTGGCATGACGCAAGGCGCGCGGGGCCCGAACTGCACGGGCACGATCGCCGATCACCAGAGCGTGACGATTCCCGTCGGCAAGTCGTTGATGGTCAACATCCGCGAGTCGGTGAAAACGCGCACGGTCGGCAATCCGTCGATCGTGCAGGCCATGCTCGTGTCGCCGCAAACGCTCTATCTGCTCGGCACCGACGTCGGCACGACCAACATGATCGTGCAGGGCAGGAGCGGCACCTGCACGATCATCGACGTCGCCGTCGGCGCCGATCCGGGCGGCCTGCAGCAGACGCTCGCCGTGTTGATGCCCGAAGAGACGGGCGTGCAGGTCAAGGCCGCCGCCGACACGCTCGTGCTGACAGGCACCGTCTCCGATTCGGTGAAGGCCGAGCGCATCGTCGACCTGGCGCGCGCCTACGTGTCGCGCCAGACTTCGCCCGTGCCCGTCGCCGCGCCCGCCAACGCGGCAGGCGCCCAGGGCGGCGCGATGATTCCCGCCGTGATGAAGACGGCGGGCGCCTCGGGCAACGGCAACAACGAACGCATCGTCAACATGATGCACGTGGCCGCGCCGCAGCAGGTCATGCTCGAAGTGAAGGTCGCCGAAGTGTCGAAGACGCTGATCGACCAGCTCGGCATGGCCGCCAACATCCAGGGCGGCACGGGCAGCTGGAGCTTCGGCCTGCTGGCCGATTTCCTGTCGGGCGGCATGGCCGCGCTGATCGGCTCGAAGGCGAACAACAAGCCGCTGAACTTCGCGTTCGACGCACAGAAAACCGACCAGCTCGTCAAGGTGCTCGCCGAGCCAAACCTGATGGCGATCAGCGGCCAGGAAGCGAGCTTTCTCGCGGGCGGCAAGGTGTTCATCCCGGTGCCGCAAAGCAACGGCGCGGCGGGCTCGACGATCATCCTGCAGGAAGAAACGTTCGGCGTCGGTTTGACCTTCACGCCGACCGTGCTCGATAACGGCCGCATCAATCTGAAGGTCTCGCCGGAAGTGTCGGAACTGTCGCCGACGGGCGTCGCCGTGACGGCGGGCACCGTCAGCACGACGGCCGTGCTGCCCCTCATCACCACTCGCCGCGCGTCGACCACGCTGCAGGTGTACGACGGCCAGAGCTTCGCGATCGGCGGCCTGATGAAGAGCAATGTGACGGGCACGCTCAAGGGCCTGCCCGGCCTCGGCGAAGTGCCCGTGCTCGGCGCGCTGTTCCGCAGCACGAACTTCCAGGAGGACAAGACGGAACTCGTGTTCGTCGTCACGCCGCGTCTTGCGAAACCGCTGCCGCAGAACTATCCGCTGCCCACCGATCACTTCGGCAAGGTCACGGAAGCGGGCGTGTTCTTCACGGGCAACATGGAAGGCAAGAAGCCGCAGCCTGCCGCCGAGCCGGCGACGCCGTCGACGGGTGCCGCGATCCCGTCGCCCATCCCCGTCAAGGGCGGCGCGATTGCGGCGGCTGGCGGCACGGCGGCACCCGTGGTCCTGACGCCCATCATCACCTCGCAAGGCACGACGGCGCCGTCGCCCGTTCCTGCGCCCGAGCGCACCCAGCCCGCGTCGGACGCGATCCGTGCGCCTGCCACGCCGCGCTCGACGGGCAGCGGCAGCGCGGGCGACGGATCGGGGCCCGTCACGCGCACCGAACCGGCGGACGGCACCGTGCATGCGGCCGCCGTGCAGACGGCGAGCGTCAGCGTGCAGCCTCTGTCGACGCAACCCGCGACGCAACCCGCGCCGTCCGGCACCCAGCAAGCACGCGAAAGCAACGACGAGCGCCGCACGCAGTGAACGCGACTTGCCTCTGACGAACACCGGGAGACCGACATGAAAACCATCCAGACATTGATCCGCGCGTCGCTGTGCGCAGCGGCGAGCCTGACGCTCGCCGGCTGCCTGACCTCGACGCCGCACTGGGACGAGACGTTCGGCAGTTCCGTCTCGCAGCTGAAGGAAATGCAGACGCTGAATCCGAACGCGGGCATGAACACCGACCCCGTGGCGGGCGTCGACGGCCCGACAGCTCATGCAATCCAGAAGAACTACGCGAAGTCGTTCACGACGCCGCCGCCGCCCATCAACGTGTTCGCGGTCGGCTTGCCCGGCTCGAACTGACCGGGTGCGCCGCACGCGCGGCGCGAGCGCGACCGTGATCGCAACTCGCAATTCGCAATTCGCAACCGCAACAGAAACGACGCACGACACCCCACGCCCCGCACGCGGAGACTGAACATGATCGACATCCTCCTCATCTCATCGGGCCCAGACCGCTCGCGCCAGATCGAGCAACTGCTGGAAGGATGCGGCGTCGCGCATCGCGTGCGGGCCGTGCACGGCTCGGTGCGGCATCTGCGCGCGCACGCGGCGTCCATCAAGTCGGCGGATCTGCTGATTGTCGACGATGTCGGTCTTGAACCGC
Source organism: Paraburkholderia caribensis (assembly GCF_002902945.1). Lineage (NCBI taxonomy): Bacteria > Pseudomonadati > Pseudomonadota > Betaproteobacteria > Burkholderiales > Burkholderiaceae > Paraburkholderia > Paraburkholderia caribensis. The sequence goes on along the minus strand of NZ_CP026102.1, from coordinate 1,480,970 downwards.
AAGACATGGCGTCGATCGAAGAAGCCGTCTCGCACGTGCCGCAACTGAGCTGCATGCTGGTCACGCCCGCGCCATCGACCGCGCTGCTGATGGCCGCGATGCGCGCAGGCGTGCGTCACGTGCTGCCGTGGCCGCTCGACGCGCAGGCGTTCGCCGCCGAGCTTTCGCACGTGTGGGGCAAGAAGACGGCGGGCGCGCGCCGCGAAGGGCGTGTCGTGGCGCTGACGTCGTGCAAGGGCGGCACGGGCACGAGCTTCATCGCGATGAACCTCGCGCATGCGCTCGCGACGCAGCGTGGCAAGCGCGTGCTGCTCGTCGATGCGAACCAGCAGTTCGCCGACGCGAGCCTGCTGATGTCGGACCTGACGCCCGCCGCGACGCTCGCCGATCTGTGCGCGCAGATCGACCGGCTCGACAACGCATTTTTCGACGCCTGCGTGATGCACGTGAACGACAACCTCGACGTGCTGGCGGGCGCGGGCGATCCGATCCGCGCCGGCGAGCTGCGCCCCGCGCAGCTCGAACGTGTGCTGACGCTCGCGCGCGCGCAGTACGACGCGGTGATCGTCGATCTCGGTCTCGGCATCAATCCGCTCGCGATCCACGTGCTCGACCAGAGCGACCGCATCTGCATGCTGGTGCGCCAGAGCGTGCTGTATCTGCGCACGGGCCGCCGCATGCTCGATATCTTTCACGAGCTCGGCTACGCGACGGGCAAGGTCAGCGTGCTGGTGAACCAGTACGACAAGCACGCGCCCGTCAACCTGCAGGCGTTCGAGCAGAGCTTCGGCGTGGGCGTCGCGCATCGCTTCGCGCGCGACGACAAACATGCAGGCGCGGCGCTCGATCAGGGGCTGCCCATCATGAGCATCGCGAAGGGCAGCGCGCTCGCGCAGGACATCGTCGCGTTCGCGCACACCTTGTGGCCCGCGCCGCAGAAAGAGAAGAAGGGCGGCCTCGCGCGCCTCTTCGCGCCGAAGCCGCGCGACGTGCCGCAACTGAAGACGAATCATTGACGCCGGGTAATTGACGAGAAGCGCCACACACCAGGACCGGGGAGCGACACCATGTCATTGCGCGATCAACTGAAACTACAGAGCGGATCGATGCCGTTCGACGCGGCGGCTGCCGCCACGGCCGGCAACAGCGCCGAAAGCATCGCCGCGCGCCGCGCGTATCAGCAACTGAAGATGAACGTGCACGAGAAGATCATCGACCGTGTCGAACTCGACAAGCTGCAACGCCTCACGCCCGAGCAGATCAAACGCGAACTCGCGCAACTGGTCGAGCGGATCGTCGACGAAGACAAGATTCCGATGAACGAACTCGAGCGTCGCCGGCTCGCCCTGGACGTGCACGACGAAATGTTCGGCCTCGGCCCGCTCGAACCGCTGCTCGCCGACCCGAGCGTGTCGGACATCCTCGTCAACACGCCGCGCCACGTGTACGTGGAGCGGCACGGCAAGCTCGAACACACCGACATCACGTTCTTCGACGATGCCCACCTGATGAAGATCATCGAGCGCATCGTGTCGCGCGTCGGCCGGCGTATCGACGAATCGACGCCGATGGTCGACGCGCGCCTGCCCGACGGCTCGCGCGTCAACGCGATCATTCCGCCTTCCGCGATCGACGGGCCGCTCGTGTCGATCCGGCGCTTCGCCGTGAATCCGCTGAAAGTGGACGACATGGTGAAGAACCAGAGCTTCACGCCCGCCATGGCGCAACTGCTCGAAGCGCTCATCAAGGCCAAGCTCAACGTGCTGATTTCGGGCGGCACGGGCAGCGGCAAGACGACCATGCTGAACCTGCTGTCGGGCTTCATTCCGAACGACGAGCGCATCGTCACGATCGAGGACGCCGCCGAACTGCAACTGCGCCAGGAGCACGTGCTGCGACTGGAAACGCGCCCGCCCAATATCGAAGGCAAGGGCGAGATCTCGCAGCGTTCGCTGGTGCGCAACGCGCTGCGGATGCGCCCCGACCGCATCGTGCTCGGCGAAGTGCGCGGCGCCGAAGCGCTCGACATGCTGCACGCGATGAACACGGGCCACGAAGGATCGATGGCGACGCTGCACGCGAACACGCCGCGCGACGCGCTCACGCGCCTCGAAAACATGGTCGGCATGGCGGGCCTGACGATGCCGATCAAGGCGATGCGTCAGCAGATCGCATCGGCGATCACGGTGGTCGTGCAGGCGTCGCGCCTGACGGATGGGCGCCGCAAGCTGATGAGCATCTCGGAGATCACCGGGATGGAAGGCGAGATCATCAACATGCAGGAAATCTTCACCTTCAAACGCACGGGCGTGGCAGAAGACGGCACGGTCAAGGGCTACTTCTGCGCGACGGGCGTGCGGCCCAAGTTCGCCGACCGCCTCGCTGCGTTCGGTCTTGCATTGCCGGATCAGATGTTCGATCCGACGCGGCGTTTCGAAGTCTGACGCCCGGGAGGCGGAGATGGATACGACACTGCTCGCTTTTGCCGTTCTTGGCTTCGTCGCGATCGTGCTGCTGATCGAGAGCGCGTACCTGTACTGGAACAGCCGCCACGGCCCGGTCGTCAAGCGCACCGACGCGCGCATTCGTGCGATGTCGGCGGGCGGTCACATCGGCGGCGAACAGATGTCGATTCTCAAGCAGCGCCTGCTGAGCGAATCGCCGGCCCTCACGCGCATGCTGATGCGCGTGCCGCGCGTGCATCGGCTCGATCTGTATCTGCAACAGTCGGGGTTGACGTGGTCGGTCGGGCGCTTCGTCGGCTACACGGTCGCGTTCGGGTTCGCGGCGCTCGTGTTCGGCGTGGGCGCGATGCATCTGCCGCTTGCGGTTTCGCTGGTGGTGGCGGGCGCGGCCGCGCTGCTGCCGTTCGTGTATCTGCGCGGCAAGCGCGCGAAGCGCATCGTGCAACTCGAACGGCAGTTGCCCGATGCCGCCGATCTGATCGCCCGCGCGCTGCGCGCCGGCCATTCGTTTCCCGCCGCGCTCGGCATGGTGGGCGACGAGTTGCCCAATCCGCTGGGCGGCGAGTTTCGCATCGCCTTCGATGAAATCAACTACGGCGTGTCGATGAACGATGCGCTGATGAATCTGGTCAGCCGCGTGCCCGTCGAAGACGTGCGCTACTTCGTGATCGCCGTGCTGATCCAGCGCGAGGCGGGCGGCAATCTCGCCGAGATCCTCGGCAACATCGCTGGCATCATCCGCGAACGGCTCAAGCTGCTCGGCAAGGTACGCGTGCTGTCGGCGGAAGGGCGGCTGTCGGCGTGGATTCTGGGGCTGCTGCCGTTCGTCGTGATCGCCGCGCTGTCGGTGTTGAACCCGGACTACTGCAAGGTGTTCTGGGAAGACCCGACGGGCCAGAAGATCGCGGGCCTCGGGCTGGGGATGATGTTCTTCGGCATTCTGTGGCTGCGCAAGACGGTGCGCATCCGCGTGTAGCAGCCGGGCAGCGACTCGAACAGATAAGCAACGCAATAACACGGGGAAATCATGGAAACCGAACAGCTTGCCCTGCTGGCCGCGATGTTCGCGATCGTGTTCGGCGCGGCGTGGAAGGCCATGTCGCTGCTGCGTCCCGATCCGCTGAAACGCCGTATCGACGGGATTGCGGCGTCGTCGGCGGCGGGCACGATGGGGGCCGCGGCGGCCACGCCGGACATGGAAGGCGACGACAGCCCGGCATGGATGGAGACGGTCACGAAGGTCTCGCAACACGTCGCGAAGCTGTCGCTGCCGAAGGACGACTGGGACAAGTCCGCATTGCGGCGGCGCTTCGCCACTGCCGGCATGCGCGGCGAAGCCGCGCCCGCGATCTACTTCGCCGCGAAGACGCTGCTCGCGCTCGTGCTGCCCGCGCTCGCGCTGCTCGGCATCACGCTGTTCGCCGGGCCCGACGCGCGGCAGTTCCTGCTGCTGGCCACGCTCTCGATGGCGGCGCTCGGCTTCTATCTGCCGAACGTGGTGCTGAGCCGTCTCGTCGAGATGCGCCAGCGCAGCCTCTTCGAAGACCTGCCCGATGCGCTCGATCTGATGACCGTCTGCGTCGAAGCGGGCCTCGGGCTGGACGCGGCGATGCAGCGCGTCGCCGAGGAAATCGGCGTGAAGAGCCACGCGCTGAAGGAAGAACTGGAACTGGTGCTGCTGGAACTGCGCGCGGGCGCGGGACGCGACAAGGCGCTGCGCAACCTCGCGCTGCGGACGGGCGTCGAGGATATCGACACCCTCACGTCGATGCTGATTCAGGCGGACCGCTTCGGCACGAGCGTCGGCGATTCGCTGCGCGTGTTCGTCGACACGCTGCGCACCAAACGCCGGCTGCGCGCCGAAGAACAGGCGGCGAAGATCGCGCTCAAGCTGCTCTTTCCGCTGATGTTCTGCATCTTCCCGACGCTGATCATGGTGCTGATCGGGCCCGCTGCGATGCAGGTCGCGCGGCAACTGCTGCCGACGATGGGCGGCATGCACTGAGCCCATGGCGGGAGAGACACGATGACAACCACGCGTCCTCATCTGCGCGCGCCACGCGCGAGCCGTTCCCAGCCATGCCGCCGCAGGCAACGCGGCGTCGCCACGCTCGAATTCGCGTTTATCGCGCCCGTGCTGTTCTTTCTGCTGTGCATGGTGATGGATCTCGGCGTCGCGCTGTGGGTGAACCTGACCATGCAATACGCGGTGCGCGAAGGCGCGCGTTACGCGGTGACGGGGCAGACAGGGCTCGACCCGAACCAGAAGAGCCCGCAGCGGTATCTCGCCGTGATTCAGGAGATCAAGGACCAGTCGATGGGGCTGTATCCCCTCGTCAATCCGAGCTACGCGATCACGATCAACAGCGGCAAGGCGCAGAGCTATGCGAGCGATGCGAGCTACACGTCGAGCATGTTCGGCAATCCTGGCGACATCGTCGTGCTGCAGATCAACTGCGCGTGGCCGATGATCACGCCGATGATCCGCTCGTTCTTTCCCGGCGGCTTCTTCAATTTCAGCGTCGCCGCGACCATGCGCAACGAGGGCTTCTGACATGAAGACGAGACCACGGCTCGAGGCGCGCCGTTACGCACGAGGCAATACCAGAGGCATCGTCAGCGTCGAGTTCGCATTGCTGCTGCCGCTGCTGCTCGGCATCGCGCTGCCGCTCTACGACATCGCGCGCAACGTTCAGGCGCAGATGATCCTGATCAACGTGAGCCGCGAAGGCGCGAACCTGTCGTCGCGCGCGGCGGCCACGTATCCGATGCAGACCATCATGGCGTCGCTCGCGGCGACGACGCCGCCGCTCAACATGAGCGCGAACGGCATGATCTACATCACGCAGATCATGGGCTCGCAAGGCTGCGACGCAAAGGGCAACGGCTGCACGGGAACGGTCGTCGCGCAATGGAAATGGACGGGCGGCAGCGACGCTGGCGCCGCCAGCAAGATCTGGAACTGCTCGACAGCGGGCACGTCGTGGGCCACGGACGGCAGCGGCGCGTGCAACGGCCTCGGCGGCAAGACGCCCGCGCAGGCGGTCGATCTGCTCAAGGGCAAGCTCTCCGACGGACAGATCGCGTATGCCGTCGAAAGCTTCTATGTGCAGCAGCCGCTGATCGGCGCGATCAACCTGGGCGGCGGCATCACGACGCCCGCGCTGTCGCCGAACCTGTATTCGATGAGCGTGTTCTGAAGGTCGGGCAGTTCGAAGCACCGGGGGAAGCAATGAAAACATTCAAAAGAAACACGCGCGCGCTCGGGCGCCAGCAAGGCTCGGTGAGCATACTCGTCGCGGTGTCGCTGATCGCGCTGCTGGGCATCGCGGGACTCGCGATCGACTCGGGCCTCGGCTACATGGTCAAGGCGCGGCTGGATTCGGCGGTGGACGGCGCGCTGGTCGCGGCGGGTCAGGCCGTCACGCGCGGCTCGACCCAGGACGAGCAGATCACCAACGCGACCACGGCCGCGAATGCGTTCTTTGCCGCGAACTATCCGCAGGGCTTTCTCGGCTCGACGGCCACGCTCGGCGCGCCGTCGGTGACGATCAACAAGGGCACGGTGACCATCGACCTCGCCGCGCAGGCGAGCGTGCCGCTCACGCTGATGCAGATTCAGGGTTTCAAGCTGCTCAATGTGGCGACCACAGGCCAGGCGATCCGGCGCGATCTGGATATGTCGTTCGTAGTCGACGTGACGGGCTCGATGAGCGATACGAAGACGCAGGCGGCCGTGCGCTCGGGGTCGACCGCGTTTCTCAACAACTTCAATACCTCGACCGACCGCGTTTCGCTGATGCACTTCGCGGCGGGCACGGTCGTCGACGTGCCTTTCAAGAGCGATCAGAGCCGGGGCTTCGACCGCGCGACGATGACGAACAAGATCTCGAACTACAGCTTCGGCGGTAACACGGCGTCCGTGGATGCGATCTGGAACGCGAAGTACCAGCTCGATCACGTCATCACGCAGCCGTCCAGCCTGCGCGTGATCGTGTTCTTCTCGGACGGCGCGCCGAACAGCTTCGCAGCTTCGTTCGCGGCGGCAAACACGACGTGCGCAGCGGGCAAATACACGATCATGACGGGCGACACCCCGCCGTCCACGACGGGCAAGGATACGAACAACTGGAACGGCAACCCCAGCGCATTCGACAGCATGACGGCGCAAAACCAGCAAAGCAGCTGCTACGACAAGTATGCGGACAACGTGAAGAGCCTGCCCGCTACCTACGACGTGCACGCTGCATCCGACGCTTCGGCCACTCTGCCCATTACGCCGGCGTCGCCCGTCGCAGGCACGCTGACGCGGCCCGTCAACGGCCAGATGCCCACGGTCGGCACGGTGAACAACGGCAAGCCGAGCCCCGCGCAGGTCAGCGCCATGACGACGAAGTTCACCAACGTGAACAACGCGGCGCGCAACCTGATGGAAATGATGGCGGCGAAAGCGCGCGCAGAAGGCATCTTTGTGTTCGCGCTCGGCTACGGCCCGTCGCTCTTGACGAGGACGGGTGCGGGCAGCGGCGAGCTCGGCCAGGACATTCTCAAGTGCATCGCCAACGTGGCGGATGGCCCGAGCCGTTGCTACGACGCGAAGCAGCCCGTCGGCGTGTACTGCTACGCGGCGACCACCGACGACATCAAGCCGTGCTACGCGCAACTGGCTTCGGCCATCCTGCGCATCGCGAAGTAGCGGCGGGAGCGGGACATGTGGCGTTGCCGTGACAGGCGCGCCTTGAAGTGCGCGCGAAATAAAGGTGCGCTATCGTGTGACTGCCTGCGGCGCGGCCGCAGGTCTCCCGATGAACGCTTCGTTTCCCGACGGAGAAGCACGATGGTCAAGAAAACCGCGGCGCACGCGGCCGCGCAGCCCTCTGCGCAGGCATCGCGCGCCGCCGCACGGGTGCGCAACAGCGAGGCAACGCGCGGCACGTCGGCGCATCACGGCATCGACGCCCAGGTCGTGCTCGTGCTGCAAGGCGGCGGCGCGCTGGGCGCCTATCAGGCGGGCGTGTTTGAAGCGCTGCACGATGCCGGGATCGAGCCCGACTGGGTGATCGGCACGTCGATCGGCGCGATCAACGGCGCGATCATCGCGGGCAACCGGCCCGAAGACCGGATGAGCCGTCTGCGCACGTTCTGGGAGCGCGTCACGTGGACGGGGCCTCAGGCGCCCAACTGGCTTTCGGCCTGCGCGCCCGCCTGCGCGGCGCTCGGTCTGCCCGCGTATCTCGCCACCGCCTGGGCCGCATGGATGCCCGGCTACGAGCAGTGGCTGCGCAACCTGTCGATCATGTCGCAAGGCTTGCCCGCCTTCTTCACGCCGCGCACCGACGCATGGCTCGCGCTGGATGCGCCCGTCGGCATCGAGCGGGCGGCGTTCTATCACACGGAGCCGTTGCGCGAGACGCTCGCGTCGCTGATCGATTTCGACTACCTGAACCGCAAGGAGACGCGGCTGACGGTCGGCACGGTCAGCGTGGGCAGCGGCCATATGCGCTATTTCACCAATCGCGACGCACCGCTCGACGTCGGGCATGTGATGGCGTCGGCGGCGTTTCCGCCGGGCTTTCCTTCCGTGCGCATCGACGGCGAGGCGTACTGGGACGGCGGCATCTATTCGAACACGCCGCTCGAAGCCGTGCTCGACGACCGGCCGCGGCACAGCTCCGTGATCTTCACCGTGCAACTGTGGCCCGCGCATGGCGACGAGCCTGCGTCGATCCAGCAGGCGATGAACCGCCAGCGCGACATCCAGTATTCGAGCCGCGCCGAAAGCCATCTCGAGCGGCAGCGGCAGATTCACCGGCTGCGGCATGTGATCCGCGAACTGGGCAAGCATCTGCCCGACGACCAGCGCGACGCGGCTGCCGTCAAGGAACTGCTGGACTGGGGTTGCGGCACCACCATGCAGGTGATCGAGTTCGATGCGCCGAACTTCGGGCGCGACGATATGCACAAGGACATCGACTTTTCGAAGGACGGCATCCGGCGGCGCTGGGAAGCGGGCCATGCCGACGCGCAACGGATGATCGAGCGCGCGCCGTGGCGCGAGGAGCCGGACCCGCTGGAAGGCATCGCGATACATCGTTCGGACCCGGAGGCGGCGTAAGACGGCGACACATCTGAACGATTGCGCAATCGCGTGAGCGTGTTGTACCTTGGGTGAATGGCACTGACGCCCGGAACGACGCGCCGCAATGCGGCGCTGTCGAAGCGGCAGGCTCAGGAAAACACGGGCTGATATCGGCTGATATGGCCTGGCAAAAACGAAAACGGCGAGCACAAGACCGAGATGACCCATCCCAATGCGGCATTGATCGAGCGTTTCTACGAAGCATTCCAGCGGCGCGATGTCGATGCGATGGCAGCGTGCTACGCGCCCGATGTGACGTTCAGCGACCCGGTGTTCGTCGGTCTGCACGGCGGCGAAGTGATCGACATGTGGCGCATGCTGGTGTCGCGCGCACAGGAGTTCACGCTCGCCTTCAGCCATGTCGCCGCCGACGGCGACAGCGGCAGCGCACATTGGGTCGCGAGTTATGTGTTCAGCCAGACAGGCAGAACGGTGGTCAACCCGATCGACGCGCGTTTCGTGTTTCGCGACGGACTGATCGTCGAACATCACGACCGTTTCGACTTGTGGCGCTGGGCGAGTCAGGCGTTGGGCGCGAAGGGGGCGCTGCTCGGCTGGACGCCGTTCGTGCAGAACGCGATCCGCGCGCAGGCGAGGCGCGGGCTGGCCGCGTTCCGCGCGAAAGCGGCATGAACGGAGCATGAGCGCGCGCTGAGCCGGTCCTGACCGGGCTCTGGCGAGCGAGACAAACGAAGTTGCGGGGGATGTGATGCGCGAGATGGATGCAGCATGGCGTGAATGGCTCGCGACCAACGTGAGCCGCGGATGCACTCAGGAATCGATGATCGAAGCGATGGTGCAGGGCGGCTTCGAGATCGATGCGGCGCGGGAGATCGTGCGCCGCGCCGCATCGGAGACAGGCGCGGCGGCGACGGTTGCGGCGTCGCCGGAAGAGGAAGCGCGCGCCTATCACTACGATGCCTGTCCCGTCGCCGCGGGCAACACGGTGCACGCGCACGACCGTGACGTGACGGTGCGCATACGCTTCGAACGCCCGCAGGTGATCGCGTTCGACGACGTGCTGTCGGGCGAGGAATGCGCCGAGCTGATCGAACGCGCACGGCACCGGCTGAAGCGCTCCACTACCGTCAATCCCGAGAATGGCAGCGAAGACGTGATCCAGCTGCGCACCAGCGAAGGCTTCTGGTTCCAGCGCTGCGAGGATGCGTTCATCGAACGCCTGGACCGGCGCATTTCCGCGTTGATGAACTGGCCGCTCGAGCACGGTGAAGGCCTGCAGATTTTGCACTACCGGCAAGGCGGCGAGTACCGTCCGCACTTCGACTATTTCCCGCCCGGCCAGAACGGCAGCGTGCTGCACACGGCGCGCGGCGGCCAGCGTGTCGCAACGCTGATCGTGTACCTGAGCGACGTCGAAGGGGGCGGCGAAACGGTGTTTCCGGACGCAGGGCTCGCCGTGATGGCGCGGCAAGGCGGCGCGATCTACTTCCGCTACATGAACGGGCAACGCCAGCTCGATCCGCTGACGCTGCACGGCGGCGCGCCTGTCACGAGCGGCGACAAGTGGATCATGACGAAATGGATGCGTGAGCGCCCCTACGTCTAGCACGCCCGCGATGCGCAGTGCATCCGGGTATGGCGGGTGCTGTCCTGAGGGTAGCGCGTGCGTGCTCGTTTTCGGCGCCCTCAACGTGACAGGCGCCACGCACATGCCCCTCAGACTGAGAACATCCGGGGACCGACAATGGACAACTATCAACTGGAAAGCGAGCTTCAACATCTCGAACGGGTGCTCGCCCGTATGGCAGCCGAGCATCGTTTCCCACTGTCGTACTGGCGCACGCGGCTCAACGCCGTGCTCGCGGCGCGGCTGGTGCCGTCGCAACGCACGCGCGCCCACAAGCTCGACGAATTGTTGCGGGCGCTCGAAGCGCGCGCGCCCGCCGTGGGCTGACGCCGCGTGCGCGTCACACTCAGGCACAGCGGATGCTCTATCGGCCATGACTGGCGCAACCGTTGCGTCGGCGTAACCAGACGGAGTCAGCCATGAACAAGGATCAAGTGAAGGGTACGGTCGAAAAGGTGAAGGGCAAGGTCAACGAGACTGTCGGCAAGGCCACGGGCAACCGTAGCCAGGAACTGAAGGGCGACCTGCAGCAAGGCGCCGGCGAAGTGCAGAAGTCGTATGGCGATGCGAAGGAAGACGCAAAGGACATCGCCCGCGAAGACCGCAAGCATCACTGATCGCGGCGTGCCGGGCGGGGCTTCTGGCCGCCCGGCCGTTCGATCGCAGGGAGCGAACAAGTAGACGGGCGAAGCCCGCTGGGCCGCGTGGTAACGCGGCCCATTCTTATGGTGGCGTCATGCCGGATTTGCGCGGTGTGTGCGGGGTGCGCGGGGTGCGTGACGCTAGTTCAACGACGGCTAGTTCAACGACGGCTAGTTCAACGACACATCGTCCCCGCCGCGCACGGGCCTGGCGCCGTCGCGCAGGCGGCCCAGCAGCAGATCGACCTGATCCAGCAAGGTCTCGCGCGCAACGGGCTTGTGCAGCGTGCATTCGCAATCCAGGTCGGTGGGAATGTCGGTCGAGGCACTCCACAGGATCACGGGCATCCCGTCGAGACCGGGATCGCTCTTGAGCGTACGGCATACCTCCGCGCCATCCATGCCGGGCATCATCAGATCCGTGATGACAAGCGCGGGGTGCACCCGCTGCGCAAGCTCGACCCCTTCGTGCGGCTCGAAAGCCGTGAGTACGTGAAAACCCTCCAGTTCGAGCAGGAGCGCCCACGCGATTAGCAGGTCCGGCTCGTCATCGATGAGCAGGATGGTAGGAAGGTGACTATCCGACAGTGCGTTCGAATCCATATGTACAGGCAAACTTCTGATCTCGCAGCCGGGTTCGGGTGCGAGCGAAACGTCATCGTGAATTGGTTTGCACGTATGCATGACGCGTGCCAATCCCGTCGGCGACCTCCCGGCGACCCGTTTGACGCCGTGCGTGGCGGGATCGCCGCGCCGCCGCACATAGCCTGATGTCATGCGCAACGGGCTTTCGAGCCAGACGTTGCGCGCCCTTGGCGGCGTGAACGGCTCGCGCGACGCGGCTGTTTTGCAAGTAAGAGGGTTTGGCAAAAAATTTCTGCATCGTTGTAAGTTCGGCCACGCTGCGGGTCTTGTTCGGCCAATCAGGATGCCTTCGCGCGGCGCCGCCAGCGCCTGCAGCGGCACGGGTGCCGCGCGCGGAGCGCGGCAAGAGGCCCTGACGCTGGCGCGCCCATCATGGATTTCATTGACTTGCCAGGCACACACATTGCTAACGGTTTCACGCTGCTGTGTCCATGCAGACATCGTCATACGCCCCGCCCATTCCATTCGCCTGAGGAACACAACCATGCCCACCGATTCCCGCATTTCCGAGGGCCTGCCGTTTCCGCTCGGCGCGACCTGGGACGGCAGAGGGGTCAACTTCGCGCTCTTTTCCGCGCACGCGACGAAGGTCGAGTTGTGCCTGTTCGACGACGAAGGCAAGAAGGAACTCGAACGCATCGAACTGCCCGAATACACGGACGAAGTGTGGCATGTGCATATGGCCGGCCTGAAGCCCGGCACCGTGTATGGCTATCGCGTGCATGGTCCGTACGAGCCCGAGGCCGGCCATCGCTTCAATCCGAACAAGCTGCTGCTCGATCCGTATGCGAAGGCGCATGTCGGGTCGTTGCGCTGGGACCCGTCGCTGTTCGGTTATACGCTCGAAACGGAAGACGACCTCACGTTCGACGAGCGCGACAGCGCGTCTTTCATGCCGAAGTGCCAGGTGGTCGACCAGACGTTCAACTGGACCCATCCGACGCGCGTGCGCGTGCCGTGGGATCGCACCATCGTCTACGAGACCCACGTGCGCGGCTATACGAAGATGCATCCCGGCGTGCCGGAAAAGATGCGCGGCACGTTCGACGGCCTGGCGCAGAAAGCCGTGATCGACCATATCAGGCGCGTCGGCGTGACGACGATCGAACTGTTGCCCATTCATTCGTTCGTCAACGATTCGTACCTGCTCGACAAAGGGCTGACGAACTACTGGGGTTACAACACGATCGGCTTTTTCGCGGCCGATCCGCGTTACTTCGCGCGCGGCCCCGGCGTGATCGAGGAGTTCAAGGAGATGATCGACCGGCTGCACGACGCCGGTCTCGAACTGATACTCGATGTCGTATACAACCACACGGCGGAAGGCAACGAGCGCGGGCCGACGCTGTCGTTTCGCGGCATCGACAACGCGTCGTACTACCGGCTGATGCCTGAGGAGCGCCGCTATTACATCAACGACACGGGCACGGGCAACACGCTGAACCTGTCGCATCCGCGCGTGCTGCAGATGGTCACGGACAGTCTGCGCTACTGGGTGACGGAGATGAACGTCGACGGCTTTCGCTTCGATCTCGCGACCATCCTCGGGCGCGAGCCGTACGGTTTCGACGAAGGCGGCGGCTTTCTGGACAGTTGCCGGCAGGACCCGATCATCTCCAGCGTGAAGCTGATCGCGGAGCCGTGGGACTGCGGGCCGGGCGGCTATCAGGTGGGCGGCTTTCCGCCTGGCTGGGCCGAATGGAACGATCGCTATCGCGACACGGTGCGCTCGTTCTGGAAGGGCGACGAAGCGTCCGCCGCCGATCTCGCGAAGCGCCTCACCGCTTCGGGCGACTTCTTCAACCGGCGCGGCAGGCGCCCGTGGGCGAGCGTGAACTTCATCACCGCGCATGACGGCTTCACGCTGAACGATCTCGTGTCGTACAACGAGCGCCACAACGAAGCGAACGGTGAAGACAACAACGACGGCCATAGCGACAACCGCTCGTGGAATTGCGGGGAGGAAGGACCATCCGACGATCCCGAAGTGATCGCACTGCGCGAGCGGCAGAAACGCAATCTGCTCGCGACGCTGCTGTTTTCGCAAGGCACGCCGATGGTGCTTGCCGGCGACGAATTCGGCCGCACGCAGAAGGGCAATAACAACGCGTATTGCCAGGATAACGAGGTCAGCTGGGTCGACTGGACGGGTATCGACGACAACGGCCGCGCGCTCACCGAGTTCGTGCGCAAGCTGACCACGCTGCGTCACGCGTTGCCTGTGCTGAGGCGCAATCGCTTTCTGACGGGCGAGATGCGCGAAGACATGGGCGTGAAGGACGTGAAATGGCTGAGCCCGGCGGGCGTCGAACTAACGGGCGAGCAGTGGGACGATTCGGCGATGCGCTGCTTTGGCCTCGTGATCGACGGGCGCGCGCAGGCGAGCGGCATCCGGCGTCCAGCTTCCGACGCGACGCTGTTGCTTGTCATCAACGCGTATCACGACGTCGTCGACTTCACGTTGCCGGAGATACCGGGCAGCGATCGGTGGAGCTGCATGATCGACACCAACGCGCCGGAGCGCGACGAGTTGCCCGATTTCGAATCGGGTGACGTGTATCAGGTGACGGGCCGTTCGCTGTTGCTGTTCTCGTTGCATGCGAAGGGCGAGACGAAGCGGATCTTCCAGCGGCTCGAAGAGCGTTTGACGGAGTGAGCGGCTCGAAGGTGTGACCTTGCCGGCGCGGATCTATAGGCGTAGTGGCGGACCTGAGAGGAAGTGATAGCGGTAAAAAAACGGACCTCTTCGCGAGAAGAGGTCCGTTGCTATCTGCGCGCTCCGCGCGTGGCCCGCTGCGTCATCCTCAAGCGCTTCGCGCCACCGTGTCCTGCGCCGTGGCGCCATTGCTCCACACCGTCTGCGCGCTCGCTGCGCCGTTCGCGTTCGCGCGACGTTGCGTCGAGGCCGCTGCGACGCGGTCGACATCGACACGCGGTTGTGCCGGGCGTGCGTCCGTCAGCGTGCCATAGAGTTTCAGATACGCCTGCACCGGCTTGCGCCAGCTGGAATCGCACCGCATCGCATTGCGCTGCAGCGCATGCCACGACGAAGGCCGCATGAACGCGTCGAGCGCGCGCTGCACCGCCGCCGCGACGTCCTCGGGTGTTTCGCCGTCGAACAGGAAGCCCGTTGCGCCTTCTTCGGGCAAACCGAGTTCGGGCGAACGCTCGGGCGTGTAATCGACGATCGTGTCGCGCAGCCCGCCGACACGCGACGCGACGGGAATCGTGCCGTAGCGCAGCGCGTAGAGCTGAGTGAGCCCGCACGGCTCGAAGCGGCTGCCATGCAGCAACACGTCGGCACCCGCGTGCAGCATGTGCGCGCGCCGCTCGTCATAGCCGACGTACGCGCCGACGCGCTGCGGCCACGCGGCGGCGAGATCGCGCACGGCGGCTTCGAGGTACGCTTCGCCTTTGCCGAGAATCGCCACCTGTAGCCGCGGATGGCGTGCGAGCAGCAACGGCAGCGCTTCGACCACGACGTCCGCAAGCTTTTGCGACGTGAGACGGCTGCCGATCGCAACCAGCGGCGCGAATGGATCGACCGTCAGGCCGAAGGTCTGCTGCAGATCGCGCTTGCAGGCCTGCTTGCCGCGCACATCGTCGGCGGAATAAGCGCGTGCGATCAGCGGGTCGGCAGCGGGATTCCAAGTGACACTGTCGATTCCGTTCGTGATACCCGACAGCTTGTGCGAGCACGCCTGCAGCACGCCTTCCATCAGATGTCCGAAATGCGGCGTGAGAATTTCGCGCGCGTAGTTCTCGCTGACGGTGACTACCTTGTCCGCGTGCACGATGCCCGCTTTCATCATGCTGAGCGCACCGTAGAACTCGATGCTGCGCGGGTCCGTCAAGGCGGGCGCGAGCAGTTCGGGCGGCACGCCCATCCAGCTACCCAGCGCGAGCGGATAGTTGCCCTGGAAAGCAAGGTTGTGCACGGTGAACACGCTTTTTGCCGCGACGCCCGCGAGCTTCATCAACAGCGGCGTGAGGCCGGCGTGCCAGTCGTGCGCATGCACGATGTCGGGCGTCTGCACGCCGCGCACGCCACGCGCGATGCGCGTCGCGGCCGCGGCGAGCGACGCAAAGCGGATCGCGTTGTCGAGATAGTCGCGGCCCTGCTCGTCCTGATAGAGGTTGTCGCGCTTGAACAGATGATCCATCTGCAGGAGCAGGACGGGCACACCCGTATCGGGCATGTGCGCGCGTAACAGCCGCGCGTCCCCGCCCGGCAGGCCGCTGATGCGGCAGATCGGCGTTACGCCCGCCGCGCGTTCGAGCGCGGCAGGGTACGCAGGCAACAGAATGGTCGAAGCGACGCCCGCGTCGCGCAACGCGGCGGCGTAGGCACTCACCATATCGCCCAAACCGCCGGACTTCGCCAGCGGCATCGCCTCCGCGGCGACGAGAAGGACGTTCAGCGTCAAGGTAGTGACTCCTGGTGAAAAGAGTGAATTGAGTGGGACGCTTGGAATGGAATGCCGCCGTAAATGGCTGGCGCGATCCGTGGAGCGGACCGGGTCGGCGTTAGGCGAGGACGGCGGCATCGGAACGCAGCAAGCGGTGTGCCATCTGTACGCGCAGGTCGTGAAGCCGCTGCGGCGCGGCCTGGCGTTTTCTTCAGATCTTTACGGGGCGCGGGACTGCGGTGCATGAAGCACTGTAGAGGATGAAATGCGTCAACTTGGTGAACGTGCGCGTGATGAACGGTGCGTTACTGTCCGGATGTAAAAGCCATCGGACACCGTGAGGGTTTTACACAAGTGCGCCGGAGCGACCTGATACGGGGCGCATTGCGCGCCCCGTCCCCCGTACTACATCCGCGCTCTATTTAGCGCTCAGATATCGAGCCGCGAAATCTTCGCGCCTTCAAGCGACACGCCCGCCATCAAGCCGGCGTTGGTTAGCACGAATGCCTCGACGGGCTTGGTGGCGGTGGTCGTGTCGATGTTGCCGTTTGCGCCGACCTTCACGAGCGCCACGGTCGCATCGCCGCCGACCGACCAGCCCTGGCTGTTGCGGAAGCTGTCGAGTGCGTCCTGCGTCATGAACAGGAAGATCACGCCCTTCGACTGCGCGCCGATCTGCAGGCCGAACGAGCCCGCAGCCGTGCTGTAGTAACCCACCGTTTGCCCGCCGACGCGCAGCGACCCTTGGCCATATTGTCCGCCGATCCAGAAGCCCGCCTGAACGACGGATGGGAACACCAGTACGCCACGCGCTTTCGCGACCAGTTCGCGCGAGCCGTGCGCCGTCGTGTAAAGCCGTGAGAGCGTTTCATCGACGCTCGAATCGATTGCACGGCGTTTGTCCGAATTGCTGGTGCTGCTCGTCGAATGAGATCCCGTCATCGTGCAGCCTGAGAGGGCAAGACCGCCTGCAGCGAGTGCGGCGCCGGTGCTCAGTATGAAATTTCTTCTATGCATCGTTGTTCTCCTGTCTGTCAACGCGATATCCCGGCTAGCGCCTCCCTCGGTGCTTCGCCGCAGCCGCCCGGGCGCGCTAAACCATTGTGCGGCGAGGGCTGACATTGCGACAGCAGTTCGCGTGCCTGCCCCTGTCATGTCGCCGTCCATGATCCGTGAAGGCGCGTGACTAGTCCCTGGCGGTATGGAGACGACGTCACGGCGCAAACATGCCTGTATGAATTACACACACGTCAGGCGTCGTCAGAGGTGGCCCGCTTCAACAGTTCGAGCAGACGTTGCGGCGTCAGCGGCTTGGCGCAATGCGCGTCGAAGCCGGCGTCTCGCGCCCGCTCGCGATCGAGTTGCGACGCGTAGCCCGTACAGGCAATCAGCAACATATGCGAAGTCGATTCCGAAGCGCGTAGGCGGCGCGCAAGCTCCAGCCCGTCGACGCCGGGCATCGCAATGTCGAGCACGACGGCAAATGGCTGCCACTGGGACGCGAGTTCGCAGACGTCCTCGGCACCGTGCATCGCACGGCATTCGAAGCCGTTGGCGTACAGCAGCAGTTGCAGGGCGTCGGCGGCATCGGCGTAATCGTCGACGACCAGCACGCGCCGGTTGTCGGCCATGTGCGCGCCGATCGCGCGCCATTGCAACTCGTCGTCGGTGTCGTGCGGATTGTTCGTTTCCATATACGCGGATCTCCGTTCGCCGCTGTGTCGTCTCGCTGTGTTGTCTTTTAGCGTCCTGAGTCTGCGAATTCAGCAAGGGGTGGACCCGAAACGAGCCGGGAAAGCGAGCACAGGGTTGCCGTCCGGAATGGAATGAATTGCCGTTAATTGTCAATTTCGGCGCATGTAGGGGTTAACCAGACGCAATTGGCGACGGTTAAAAAGGCGAATTAGCTAAGCCTGTTGTTTATACGGAGACTTCCCGTCTTATTCATGCGACATAAATGCCGATTCGGATTTATATTCTGATCGGCGCCGCGATACGGGATTCGATGTAAGGCGCCAGTGGCCTGAACACGGCGGGCGCCGCAATGCGCGCTTTCAATAAGACAGCGAAGCGAGGGACTATGAATACATCGTCTGGGATGGGACGGCGTGCGCTCGGCATGGTCGGCGGCGCGGCGCGTCTGGCAACCGTGGAGGTGTTGCGCAAAATGCATGACGCCAATGCCAATGCGCGTATGTTTCAGCCACTCGATATTGCTGTCGAACGCATATCGGATATCGAGCGCCGCGCGTCAATTTCTTATGTCGCGGGTTCAGCGAAACACAAGTTGGGCGTATTCGACGCGATACGCGATTTCGAACAGCGCGGCTTGCCCGCAGTTGCGTTGCCATGCTTCGAAAGCCATCTGTTTATCGACGAATTGCAGCAGAACACCACGCTCGCAATCGTCGACATGATCGCCGCGCTGTTTGCACATATTCGCCAACGCTATCCGCTTGCGCGCCGCGTCGGCGTGCTGAGCTCGCCGGTGCTGTGCGAGCGACGTCTGTTCGAACGGTATGGCGCGCGCGCCCGTGTCGAGATTGTGAGCGTTCCCTTGAAGGGCGCGGACGGGTTGCGCGAAGCATGCGAAACGCTGATCGGGCAGGGCGTCGATGTGCTGCTGCCGGGCTGCACCGATAGCGCGTTGTCGCTGCGGCGGCTCGGCGCTCTCGGCGTGCCGGTCGTCGACAGCTATTCGGTGTACGCGCAACATCTGCTGTTCGCGGAACAGCGCAGGCCGGCGCGCCAGATCAGGCTTGGCGTGGTGGGCGGCGTAGGGCCCGCCGCGACGGTCGACTTCATGCACAAGGTGGTGCGCAATACACCCGCCGCGCGCGATCAGGACCACATCAAGGTGATGGTCGAGCAGAACCCGCAGATTCCCGACCGCACCGATCATCTGACGGGCGATGGCGCGGACCCGACGCTCGCGCTCTACGCGACATGCAAGAAGCTCGAAGACGGCGGCGCCGATCTGATTGCGATTCCGTGCAACACCGCGCATGCGTTCATCGAGCCGATCGAAGCGCGCTTGCGCGTGCCCATCATCAACATGATGAACGTGACGGCCGACTATCTGCGCGCGACGTTTCCCGCCGTCGATCGTATCGGCCTGCTCGCCACGGACGGCACGATCGCAAGCGGCGTCTATCGCACGGCGCTCGAAGCGCGCGGCATGACCCAGGTGCTGCCGCCGCCGGCCATGCAGGCGCGCGTGATGAATGCGATCTACGGCACGCGGGGCGTGAAGGCAGGCTTCACGGCGGGCGAATGCGCCGACGACATCGTCGCGGCCGTCGACAGTCTGTTGTCGCAACAGGTCGAAGTCATTCTGCTTGCCTGCACCGAGTTGCCGCTGCTTTTTCCGCAAGCGGCGACGGTGACGCGCAAAGGCCGTAGCGCGCATCTCGTCGATCCGACGGACGTGCTCGCGAGATGCTGTGTCGAGTTTGCGCGAGGTACGCCGCTCGCCACGCCGGCAAGCGCAAGACATGAAGCGTCGCCGGTCGAATATGCCGTTCATGCGAATCGGAACGAAAGCAATGCGGCATTTAATGCCGAATTGATTTAAAGCACTTCACACGATGACTTTCGTGTTTCTTTTCGCTTTCTGATAGCTTTCCGATAAATAATATTTCAAGGTATTTCGTTCCCTTGTCAAACGTTTCACAATAACTTCTTCATTCGACTTCAGACTGCGTTTCCAGCGACGGCCCGCCCTCCCATGCAAGCCGTCATCCGTCGATTCCGCTGGAACCTGGACGCTCGAATGAACGGACTTCATCTCTCTTCCTTGCGCGTGAGCGCAATCGTTGCGCTTGCATCGTTCGCGCTCGCGGCGTGCGGGGCAGACGACGCCGCCACGGTCAGCAACGCGACGCCCACGGCATCGCAAGCCAGTCCCGCTGCGCCTTCCGCGTCGCTGCCTGCATTAACGCCGCCGTCTTCCACGACGGGCAATCCCGCCAACGCGTTCAATACGCCGCAAGCGAGCGGCATGAACGCCAGCGGCAACACGCGAAGCGACGCGCAGGACAGCGCCGCCATTCTCAGCGCGCAGGCAAGCCTCGCCGCCGACAACCAGCAGGTCGCGCCTGTTCTGCGCTACGCGCCGGGCGAAGAGAGCCATTGAATCGACGTTCACGCAATACAGAATCAAAGAGAAAAAGAAACGCGCGTGAATACGCGTGGTTATTCCCTTGTTAATTCCTATCCCCCGAGAAGAAGGCAATAACATCATGACATCCAATAGCCGTCGCCGTTTTCTAAAGACCGCCGCAACGTCCGCGGGCGCCGCTGCCGCCGTGACGATGCTGCCGGAATCGATCCGCAACGCGCTTGCCGTCCCGGCCAATTCGCGCACCGGCTCGATCCGTGACGTCGAGCACATTGTCGTGTTCATGCAGGAGAACCGTTCGTTCGATCATTATTTCGGGCACATGCGTGGTGTGCGTGGCTACAACGACCGCTTTCCGATTCCGCTGCCCAACGGCAAACCCGTCTGGTATCAGCCGTCGAAGGCCGATCCGACCCGGCCCGTGCTGCCGTTCCACCTGAACACGCAGACCACCAGCGCGCAATGCGTCGGCGATCTGGATCACTCGTGGTACAAGACGCACGGCGCGATCGACGGCGGCCGCTACGACCAGTGGCCCGCCAACAAGACGGACATGACGATGGGCTATCACCTGCGCTCGGACATTCCGTTCCACTATGCGCTGGCCGATGCGTTCACGATCTGCGACGCGTACTTCTGCTCGCTGCCGGGACCGACGCACCCGAACCGCTCGTACCTGATGACGGGCACAGTCGACCCGACGGGCACGAAGGGCGGCCCGCTGCTCGACAACAACGATTTCGTGGATGGCGACGTGCCGCCGAAGTATCAACTGCTGTCGTGGACGACCTATCCGGAGCGTCTGGAAGCGGCCGGCATCTCGTGGCAGATCTATCAGCAGGGCACGGACGGCTCGGACCCGCTGAACGGCAACTACGGCACGAACATCCTGCAGAACTTCGAGAACTTCATCAACGCGCAGCCGGGCTCGTCGCTGTTCCAGCGCGCGCAGACGGTACGCACGATCGACGACCTGAAGGCCGACGTGCAGGCCAACCGCCTGCCGCAAGTGTCGTGGCTGTGCCCGCCCGCCGCGTATTCCGAGCACCCGAAGTACACGCCCGCGTACGGCGCGGAGTACACGTCGCAGATTCTCGACGCGCTGACGTCGAACCCCGAGGTGTGGAGCAAGACCGTGCTCTTCATCATGTATGACGAGAACGACGGCTTCTTCGATCACGTCGTGCCGCCGCAAGTGGCGACGTCGCGCGCGCAAGGGCTTTCGACGGTGACGGCGGACGGCGAGATTCACGACGTTGTCAATCCTGGCCGCGGCGGCAGCTATACGGCCGACAACCTGCCGTACGGTCTTGGGCCGCGCGTGCCGATGACGATTGTCTCGCCGTGGACGAAGGGCGGCTTCGTGTGCTCGCAGGTGTTCGATCACACGTCGGTGATCCGCTTCATCGAAACGCGCTTCGGCGTGCATGAGCCGAACATCACGGCATGGCGCCGCGCGGTGTGCGGCGACCTCACGACGGCATTCGATTTCCGCACGCCGGACGCGAAAATGCCGCCGCTGCCGGATACGAGCAACTACAAGAGCATGGCCGACAACCAGTGCGCGACGCAGCCCGCGCCGACCGTGCCTGCCGTGCCGGGTGCAATCGATCCGCAGGAACCGGGCATTCGCTTCGCGCGTGCCTTGCCGTACGAGTTGCACGTGAACGGCAAGGTCGACGAGAAGGCCAACTCGCTGACGATCGAAATCGGCAATACGGGCGACCAGGGTGCGCACTTCTATGTGTATTCGACCAACCGCACGGATGGTCCGTGGCGCTATACGGTGGAAGCGGGCAAGACGCTGAAGGACGTGTTCAACCTGTCGTCGACGAACGGCGTGTATGCGTTCACCGTGTACGGTCCGAACGGGTTCGTGCGCCGCTTTGCAGGCAACGCGCAGCCGCAGTCGAACCAGGCCAGTGCGCAGGGCGGATTCGGCCATAAGCGCAAGCCAGCGTTGCCGGAAGTGAAGACGCATTACGACGTGGGCAACGGCAATGTGTATCTGAAGTTCACGAATCACGGCGACAGCATCGCGCGGTTGTCGGTGGTCGATAACGCGTATGGCGCGCATCCGCGTCCGGTGATCGTGCCGCCCAACGGGTCGATCGAAGAGGTCTGGGTGCTGTCTGCGAGCCATCACTGGTACGACCTGACGGTGAGCGACAACGATGACGCGTCGTTCCAGCGCCGCCTTGCGGGTCACGTCGAAACGGGCAAGACGAGCATCAGCGATCCGGCGGCTGTCGTGCCCGTCATGGTGGCGTCGTAAGCGGCGTGAGCGGTAACGTATAGAACAGCGCAAACCTGGCCCCGGCATGATTCAGATGCCGGGGCTTTTTGTTTGTCTGTTTATCAGGAAGGGCGTTCACACGCCTTCGGCCAGCACGCCGTCGCGCGCAACGATCCGCCCATTCGCCACGACCAGCTTGCGCACGGGACGTGCCGCAACGGCATGCGCGAGCGTTTCTGCATCGACGAGCACGAGGTCCGCGCGCGCGCCCGCGTGCAGCCCGTAGTCGGCGAACCCGCAGCCGCGCGCAGCAGTGTGGCTCACGCAATCGAACGCGATGGTGAGCGCATCGTCGCGGCGCAAGTCGTAGCGCATGCCGATCAGCATTGCGCGCTCCAGCATGTCGGGCGAGCCGAACGGGTTCCACGTGTCGCGGATGCCGTCGTTGCCGCCGAAGAGCGTGACGCCTTTCTCGATGCAGGCGGCGAGCGGCGGCACGGGCACGGAAGCGGGCGCCGTCGTGAGCAGCGCGACGTCCAGCAAGGCGAGCCGCTCGAGCAGCGGATCGCGCTCGCGCGGCGCGAGTGCGCCGAGGCAGAACGCGTGGCTGATCACGACGCGGCCCTGCATGCCGAGCGCCTCGACGCGATCAAGCAGCAGCTTTAGCGTGAAGGCGCCGATTTCGGCGGGTTCGTGCAGATGGATGTCGATGGGCTTCTGATGACGTGTGGCGAGATCGAAAGTCGCGTTCAGCGACGCGACGGGGTCGCCGTCGATCAGGGCCGGGTCCAGCGCGCCGAGCACGTCGGCGCCGCCGCGCAGCGCCTTGTCGAGCAATGTGACGGTGCCCTGACGTTCGAGCATGCCCGATTGCGGAAATGCAACCGTCTGCATGTCGAGCACGTCGCGCAGTGCGTCGCGCGTCTTCAGGACGCCTTCGAGGTGCTTCAGGCCGGCGTCGGTATCGATATCGACGTGGGTGCGCAGGCGGGTCGTGCCCGCCTGCAGGAAGGCACGGGCCAATGCGAGCGATGCAGCGGCCGCGTCGTGTCCGCTTTGCGCGCGAAAGCGGCGCTCGTTTTCGATGCGATCGGTGAGCTTCGGACCCACTTCGTTGCGATACCAGCGCATGCCCCACATCGTCTTGTCGAGATGCGTGTGGCCTTCGACGAAGCCGGGCAACAACAGCGCGCCATGGCCATGTTCGCGCGCGACATCGTTTTCGACCTGTAAATCAGGGCCGATCGCATCGATGCGGCCATTGACGATCGACACGTCGACGCGCGTGCCATCGGGCAAGCGTGCATCGACGATCAACAGCGGCTCTGTCATGCGGACTCCATTTTTCTCTCAGCGTCAATGCGTTTGAGGCGGCGTCGCGTCCAGAGGGTCCATAGCGTGAGCGAGCCATAGACGCTCCAGCGCAGCGCCGTTGAAATTTGCAACGCCAGCTGGGCGTCGCTCAGGTTCGTCACGACCCAGTAACGCGCGGCGTTCTCGGCCGTCAGACCGATGCCCCATACCAGCGTCATCCGGCGGATCTGTGCGACGAGCGCGGGACGCTCGCGATAGTGGCGCTCGAACGCTTCGACACCTTCGCGCGATTCACGCGACGCCGTCGAACGCGCGAGATAGTAAACCAACGGCTTGCGCAGCAGCAGCGACAGCAGAAACGTGACGCCGATGACGGCCGCGACCATCGGGTCTTCGAGCGCGCGCCGGTGCTCGCCGCGGTCGATCAGCGCCCATGCCAGCAGCGGCAGGATGCCGGCTAGCACGATGGCGCTCAATGCATCGAAATGCCGCGAGTGGTACAGGTCCCATGCGATCCACGCAATCAACGGCGCAGCCGATGCGGCGAGCGCACCCGTCGTGCCCCAATGCGGCAGCGCCAGCCGGTACGCGAGCCACGGCAGCGCGAGATTGACGACCATTGCGGACAGGTATCGGTATGGAACCTTCATACGTCCTCTGCGCTAGCGGTGCCCTAGGTTTGCGTGCGTAGTGTCGCATATCGGCGAGGGTGGGAAAATCCGTCTGGCGCTCGCGGCGACAACACATGAAAAACGGCGGGCGCCCTGAGGCGCCCGCCGTTTGCGTGTCACGCGTAGTGCAACCGATGCCCGCTCAGACAAGCGGCAACGTCGGTCGATCAAGCGTCGGTTTCATGATCGGCGCCAGCGCCGCGAAAATGCGCTGACCTTGCTCCTCGTCGATCACACTCGTAAGCAGCGAGCGAAAGCGCGGCTCTTCGACACCGGAAACAATGTACTGCCAGCGATACGCGTCGAGCATCGCCGCCTGCACCTCCGCGACCTCGGCGTGCTGCAGCGTACGCTCCATATGCTGGCAGAAGTACGCGGCATCTTCCTTCGCCTGCATCTGCACCACGCCGTCGACGCCCGCCACCAGCGCGATCAGATCGTCGACGGCAGCATCGCGCGCGGGCTTGTCGAGCTTCGCGTCCTCGCGCATCCATTCGAGTTCGTCGATGATCGCGTGCTGCGATTCTTCCTTCCAGTGGTACATAAACACGTCTTTAAATAGCGGCGAGAGCGTGTCGTCCGCTTCGATGCTCTGACGATAATGCACCTGCGAGAAGATCTCGATGAAACACGTCAGCGCGAGAATCCCCCACGTCGATTTGCCCAGCACGAACATGGCGATGTCGTCGGGGTCGGGCAGGAAGCGATAGCCTGCCGGCATGTCCGCGCCCGCGAGCAACTCGATGCGGCGGAACAGCTCCTGGTGCTTCAGTTCTTCGTCGGTCAGACGCACGACGGCTTCGAGTGCGATCTGGTCGCCGAGTGCATGGTCGCGTCCGAGTTCGAGCATCTTCGCGCCGATGAAGCGTTCGACGAGCTTGAACATGTTCGCGTACGTGCGGCCTTGAACCTGCGAATAGAAGCGGCGCTCGGCGTCGTTCAGAAACGGCAGGCGATACACCTGTGACAGCCCATCGGGCAGAAACTTCTGATTGATATCGAACGTACGCCCGCGGATCACGTCGTTGTCGATATCCCAGCGGATTCGCTTGGACACTTCGACGCATTTGGCGTAGCGATGGGAAGGCAGTTGATACTCTACAGCTTGCATCTGAGAACTCCAGTTCGGCGGGATTGCAGTGGGGTGGCGCCGAAAGAAGAACGAAGAGAGACGGCGCCGACTCAAAGCGCTGCGCCGTGGTGTGTTGCATGCCGTAGCGAAACGCTGATACGCATTGTGCGGATCGGCATCGGATCGGAAATGAGACGCGAGTCCCGGTGCTCGCGGTGAGCACTGCAACAAAGCCGGGAAATCCGGGACAAGCCGGGACAAGCCGGGACAGGCGCCCCGTGATGCAACGCGTCGAGCAAACAATCAGGCGGCGGGCGCGTCGAAGCCCGCCTTGCGCGCCATCACGATGGCCTGCGCGCGGCTTTCCACTTCGAGCTTCGCGAAGATGCTCGTGATGTGATTGCGCACGGTCTTCTCCGATAGACCGAGCCGCGCGGCGATCTGCGCGTTGTCGCGGCCGCCCGCGATCAGTTCGACGATCTCGCGCTCGCGCCGCGTGAGCGAAGAGAACACGGGGTTGGCGTGGCTCGCGGGCGGCAGGAAGGCGCGTACTTCGTCGCGCCAGCGCTGCCATGCGTCCTCGCATTCGAGCGTCAGATGATTCTCGCTTTCGAGCGGCACGAAGCGCGCATTGGGAATCAGGCTCGCCAGCAGGCGGCTTTCCTCGAACGGCACGCGTGCGTCGCGCACGGCGTGCAGGACGAGCGTCGGACATTGCACATGCGGCAGCAGATCGACCACGTCGATGCAGTTGAAGACACGCATGATGCGCGCTGCGTTCCGAGGCGTGGTCGAAATGCGTTCCAGCTCGTTGAACCAGCGGTGCTGTTCGGGCGTGCCGCCCGGAATGAACTGCGTCGTGAAGAACTGGCGGAAGGCGGGGTTGTGCTGGCCCCAGCCGATCTCGGCGAGCTTCGCGAGCGTTTCGGCTTCATCGCGCGCCTGCTCGGTGCGCGAGCGGACCAGCCGGCCGCGCGCGTAGCCGCCGTGCAGGATCAGATGCGAGACGCGCTCCGGAAACGCGACGGCATAGCTGACGGCAATCGACGCCCCCTGCGAAATCCCAAGCAGCGCAAAGCGGTCGACACCGCTCGCATCGATGACGGCGATCAGATCCTGCTTCCAGGCGTCGAATGAAATATCGGCGACGTCGTGATCGGACAGGCCGCAGCCGCGCTGATCGTAGCGGATCAGCGTATGGTCGCGGCACATCTCGGCGATCATGTGACTCCATACCGGGCTCGCGAGATCGAACTCCAGATGGCTCAGCCAGTTTGCTGCCTTGACGATGGGCGGCCCGCTGCCGCAGGTCGCGTAGGCGATGCGCGCGCCGTCGTGCGCCGTGCACAGCCGGATTTGCTGCCTGCACTTCGGGGCGGTCGCGGACATGAGCCTCCCGGCGGCGATGAAAGAAGCGCGCGTCAGCTTGCGGGCCGCATGACGCGCGCTTTCATTCAGCTTATCACCGCGTGAGTGCTTTGCCGCACGAAGGTGCGGACAAACGACGCGTCAGTTGCGCAGGTCCGTCGAACGTATGAAGTGCATGGTGTATTCGCGTGCAACGCAACAGCGCGCGCATTCGCGCGCATTTCAGGCGCCGACGCTGCGCGGCGCCTTTTCGACGAGCGGCGTGGACACCGCGTTCGCTGCTGCCTGCACGCACTGATTGACGAGATCGCTGAAGCCGTTGGCGTTTTGCGTGTCGCTCAATGCGCCGACTTCGTCCACCCGTTCCGATTGCCCGCCAATCCCGACGATCAGTTGCGCGCCGGGCGCGCGCTCGCGGATGCGCCGCAGCAGATTGCGCAGATAGGGCGGTGCTTCGGGGGCGTCGAGCGTGACCACGCAGACGATGGCCGCGCCGTCGATACCGTGCGTATCCGTATGACCACGGCGGAACTGCGCGTAGTTCGCCGTGACGGGCGCGAAGCCGCGGCGCGCCAGCAATTGCACGGCGATCGCCGTCGTCACTTCGTCGAAGGCGCCGCGGCCCGCGACGCACACGAGGCGCAACTGCGCGGCGTCTTCCGGCAGCACGGCAGGCGGCGCATCGGGCGCATTCGGATCGGGCTTCTCTTCGGGCATGCCGTCGAATTGCTCGAGATTCTCGATGATATCGAGCAAGGTTTCGTTCATGCGCGCCAGTTGCTCGGGCGCGAATACGCCGCGCAGCGTGTCGTTGCGCGCGAGCCGCAAGCCTTCGCGCGCGACGTCGTCGTAATAGCGGGTAAGCGACATTTCCTTGAGGAACCGGTCGGCCTGCACGATGGCTTCGTGTGGATCGTCGGCGAGCAGCCGTTGATAGAAGTTCTGCGCAGGCGTGAGCGCGGGCTGATCGCCGAGCAGCACGGTCAGGAACTTCAGGCGCTCCGCGTAACGGCCCAGCGTGACGAGGCACAGCGTGAGCGGCGTCGACAGCACGAGGCCGATCGGCCCCCACAGCCAGCTCCAGAAAATCGCCGCGACGACCACGGCGAGCGGCGACAGGCCGGAGCTATGCCCATACAGCAGCGGCTCGACCACCTGGCCCGCGACGACGTCGATGCTCACGAACAGCACGATCGTCCACACGGCCATCGTCCATTGCGGCTGGATCGCCGCCGCGAGTATCACGGCCAGCAGTGCCGCGATCCACGTGCCGATATACGGTACGAAGCGCAGCAGTGCCGTCAGCACGCCGAACAGCAGCGCCCCCGGCACGCCGATGATCGCGAGGCCGATCGCGATCGTCGCGCCCGCGCCGAGGTTCACGCCGAGCTGCGCGACGAAGTAGCGCGACAGGCGGCTCGCCGCGTCGTTGATCGCGGTGGTCGTGCGGTGCAGGTCGCGCGCGCCGAACAGGCGTATCAGCCGGTCGCGCAGGTCTTCGCGCTGCAGCAGGATGAAGATCGTCACGACCAGCACGATGAACATCGTTTCGAGCGGCCCGACAACGGGCGAGAACACCCGCTGCGCGAGTTGCAGTGGCGAGGGGATGGGTTCGTGCACTTCGACGGGCAGCGGTGCCGCGACGGTCGGCTTCTGCGAGCGACCCGCTTCGTGGGGCACTGCGGCGCGATCGGGCGCGACGCGCGCCAGCGCAGTCGCGGCGCGCGACAGCAGCGCATCGGCGCGTCCCACCGTTTTCTCCTGCACGGTCTCGACTTTGCGCTCGATGGCCGCCTGATATTGCGGCAGCGAGCCCGCAAGCTGCGCGATCTGCGCGCCGATCAGCGTGCTGACGGCGAGCAGCGTGATGACGGCAAGGAGCACCGCGACGAAGATCGAAGGCAGCTGGCCGAAATGAAGACGCCGCAACAGGCTGACGAGCGGCGCGAGCAGGAAACTCAGCAGCACGGCGAGCGTGATCGGAATCAGCACCTCGCGCGCAAAGTACAAGCCGCTGACCACGACGACGAAGGTAATCACCGACGCGAGGCCGTGCAGCCCCGGCGATCCCGGCGGATACACGCGGTTGGTCGATGGGCGGTGCGGGGTGAGCGGAACTTTCATGGCGTGTGCCGGTTGACCGTGGGATCGATACGAGGGCAGCTATTGTAAGCAAGACGCAGACCCGGGCGCAGGACGAGCGGCCCATGTCAGCTCTGGCCACCTCCAGCCGGGTTCAGTTCAGTGTATCAACTGCATCGCGCGCATTTGCATGAAGGCGGCGAGGCGGCGCGGCGGGCATAATCTCAAATTGGCCTGGTCGTGGTTTTGCTTATGGCTTCGGGCATTGATCCAATTACGGAGAAACGGCATGCGGCGCGCAACGGAAATCGACCTGGCATTGAATGCACGGCCCGACGGGATGCCGCTACAGCGCTGGCTCTATGGCGAACTGCGCGCGGCGATTCTTCAAGGGCGGCTCGGCCCGGGCGCGCGCCTGCCCGCCACGCGCGATTTAGCCGCGCGTCACGGCGTATCGCGCGGCACAGTGCTGGGCGTGTTCGCGCAACTCGCGGCGGAAGGCTATCTGGCGGGCGCGGTCGGGCGCGGCAGTTTTGTTGCAAGCGAATTGCCGGACGCGCGCTTCGAGTCCGCACCCGTGTCCGATATGGCACGGCGTGCACGCAAGAAGGCGGACACGGGCGGCAACGCAGGCATCGCTTTGTCCGCGCGCGGCCGCCTGCTGGCGCGCAGCGCGTTCGCCCTGGAAGGCCGCTCGTTTCCGACCCGCGCATTTCGTCCGAGCCAGCCCGATTTGCAGTGCTTTCCGTTCGCATTGTGGGCGCGCGTCGCGGCGCGCCGCTCGCGTCTGTCGAACCGCTCGATGCTCGCCGACGGCGAAGCGCAAGGCTACCGTCCGTTGCGCGAAGCGATCGCTGAGCATGTGCGCATGGCGCGCGGCATCGCGTGCACGGCGGATCACGTGGCGATCGTCGGCAGCGCGCAGCAGGTGATCGATCTGGCCGCGCGTCTGTGGCTCGACCCCGGCGACGCCGCGTGGATGGAGGACCCCGGCTATCAGGGCGCGCGCCTCGTGCTCGAAGCGGCAGGCGCGCGCATTGCCGCCGTGCCCGTCGATACCAGCGGCATCGACGTGGCGGCGGGCCGCGCGCTCGCGCCCGATGCGCGGCTCGCGTACGTGACGGCCGGGCGGCAGGCGCCGCTCGGTCCCGCGCTGTCGCTTGAACGGCGGCTCGCGTTACTCGACTGGGCGCACGCGCGCGGCGCGCTGGTGATCGAGGACGACTATGACAGCGAGTACCGCTTCGAAGGAAGACCGCTTGCCGCGCTGAAGAGTCTCGACAGTGCGGGCCATGTGATCTATTGCGGCACGTTCAGCAAGCTGCTGTTTCCCGCGCTGCGCATTGCGTATGCGGTGTTGCCGGAGCGCCTCGTCGACCCGTTCGTCGCCGCATGGTCGCTGACGGGCCGGCACGTGCCGCTCGATCAGCAGTCGACGCTGCACGCGTTCATCGCGCAAGGGCATGCGGGCCGTCACGTGCGGCGCATGCGCGAGCTGTACGGCGAGCGCGCCGAAGCGCTGCGCGACGCGGCGCACCGCCATTGGACAGGGCTGCTCGCGTTGCCGCCGATTGTCGCCGGACTCGATGCACCCGCGTTCTTGCCCGCGGGTGCCGACGATGCGCTGGCCGCGCGTCTGGCCGCCGAAGCGGGCATCGAAACGCGGCCGTTGTCGTCGTACGCGGTCGAGCGCGCGGCGCCCGCCGGCCTGGTGCTGGGCTTTGCGGGCGTCGGCGTGGACGAGATCGACGCAGGCGCCCGGACGCTCGCGCGGGTTCTGCAGAAGATGCTCTACAAGACCTGATGCCCGTCGCGTTCGCTCGCGCTCGTGAACAGGCGGGCGCGGCTCATTGCGCCTCGCGCAGTGCGCTCGCCGTGCTGCGCCGCCAGTCGGGCGACCAGCCGAGCTGGCGCTTTGCCTTTTCCGTCGACACGACGGGATTGTCCTCGGCGATGTTGAACGCGCCCGCTCGCGCATGCCGCAGCGCGAGCACGGCGGCGTGCGCAGCCGCTTCGACATGAACCGGGCTTGCCCCTTTTGCAACATCGCTGCCCGTGCCGGGGCCGTACAGTTGTCCATAACGCAACACCGTGCCGATCAACGGCGCCCGCAGAACCTGCGTTTCGAGCGATACGACGCCGCGCACGGTGACGAGGCGATTACCTTGGGCTTCCGTATCGAGCGGCTGTGTCTCGTCGTAGGGTTGCGCGCCTTCGCGATACGCCCACGCGATGCTTTGCGCAACGAAGCGCTTGCTGCCTGCCGCGCGCGCCGCGGCGATCAGGTTGCGCGTGCCTTCGTCGCGGATGCGCGCGTTCGCTGCAACTGCTTGTTGCATTCTCGCGGGATCGAGCGCGGGCGGCAGGTCGGTCAGCTGATGGATCACGCAGGCGGGTTCGATGCGCTGCAGCGCTTGCGTCAACGCGCGTGCGTCGAACACGTCGACGATGACGGGCGTTGCGCCCGCGTGTTCGATCTGGGACGCGCGCCCGGCGCGCCGTGTGCTGCCGTACACGGTGTATCCCGCATCGACCAGCAGCGGCACCAGTGCGCTGCCGATCGCGCCCGCTGCGCCTGCCAGAAAGACTTTCGTTTCCATCCGATGATCTCCGTGTATGCCGGGCCATTGCGCCCCTGTACGCAGAGTAAGACGGATAATGGACCACACAAAGATCCATTATCGAAAGAACGATTAGGCCATTATCGGCAGGCGATGGAAATAGAAAAACGGCGGCTCCGTTCCGGCAACATCCGCGTGCCGGAACCAAACCGCCGTCGGTGACGATTAGCGAAGCGTTTTAGAACTTGTGACGAATGCCGAGATTCACCATCTCCTGATGGCTCGTGCCCGCATAGCCATACGAGCCGATCGATGCCTGCGCGTCGGTGATCGTATTGGTGTTCGCGTCACGGGTCTGGCCGCTCGCGTGCTGATACGCGGCCGTCATGTAGAGGTCGGTACGCTTGGAGAGGTTGTAGTCCGCGCCGAGTGACACCTGATGGTATGTCGCCGACGTGTCGCCGTTCGAATGCGTGTAGCTATAGCCGACGCCCAGCAGCATCGCAGGCGTGGCCTGATAGTTCACGAAGCCCTGGCCCGTGTTATAGCGTTCGTTCGTGCCGAACACCGAGCTGTCGTCGCGGCGATACTGCGCATTGCTGTAGCCGAGCCCGAAGGTGAACGAACCGGCCGTATATTGGCCCGCTACGCGTGCAATGCCGATCGAATGCGCCGTCTGATAGCCGAGATTGACGGGACCGTCGAACGTGCCGTCGGAGGTGCTGTTCCAGGTGGTGCGAATGCCTTCCGATGCCGGGCTGTTGGACGTGTAGTAGTAACCAGCCGCAAGGCCGATCGGGCCGTTGTTATAGGCGACTGCGCCCGAATACGACTGCTCCGAGCCCGTGCTGCCCGCCACGCCGCCTAGCGAGTACATCGCTTCGAATTGCAGTCCCGCGAAAACGGGTGACGTGTACTTCACTGCATTGTTCACGCGGAAGCTGTTGTCGTAGTTGTCGACGTCGCCTGCCGTGGCGAAGGCGCTGCCGAAGTAGTTGTCGGCGGTGATGCCTTGCACGAGGTCGATCAGCGGATCGTATTGACGGCCGAGCGTAATGGAACCGTATTGATCTTGCGAAAGGCCGACGAATGCCTGACGGCCGAACAGGCGGCTGCCCTGGCCCATCTTGCCCGTGCTCGGGTCGAAGCCGCTTTCGAGCTGGAAGATCGCCTTCAGGCCTGCGCCCAGATCTTCACTGCCTTTGAGGCCCCAACGCGTGCCTGACAGATTGCCTGCGCTGGTATTGCCGAGCGACCACAGGCTGTTATTGCCCGATGCGTTGTGAACGTAAGTGATCCCCGTGTCGATCGTGCCGTACAGCGTGACGCTGGTCTGTGCGTGAGCGGCGCTGGTGGCCGTGGCCAGTGCGGCCAGTGAGATCATCGAGAGGGCGGTGCGCTTCATTCTTCTCTTCTCCTGCGTGTGGTAAAGCGTTGAATGAGCGAGAGACTAAAGGCGCACACAAAAAATGTAAAAAAGCCAAAAAGCGGTGTTAGTGAAATTCACAACACGAAATAGCGCAATTATTGCGGCTTCATACAAACAGTATTGCCGCGTTCGCCTTTCTTCAGGCATGCCCGAGCAGATTGTTTTTACCAAACGAAAATTACCGCGTATTGCCGCAAATATTTCGCGGCAATATGGTGCGTGCGGCAATATTGCAGAAACAATGATAAATAATTGTCTATTGCGGGCTTTATCGTTTCGCGCAATGCGTTAGACTTTGCGGCGTTTCATCCTGTCTGCACGCAGCGGACAACACGCTTGAACGCGGCCTCGTGCCGCGTTTTTTTTCGCGTGTCGATTTGCATTGACCACGTCAGCCCTGATCGCCGCCGCCTACGGGCAGCACGGTGCCCGTGATGTACGAGGCTTCGTCGGAAGCGAGAAAGAGAATCGCGCCAACCTGTTCATCGATCGTTCCATAGCGATGCATCAGGCTCGTTGCCTTCGTCTGATCGACAATGCTTTGATACCAGCGCGCTTCCTGTTCCGTTTGCTGTTCCGTGTTGCGCGGGACGCGCCGCGCCGGCGCTTCCGTGCCGCCCGTTGCGACGGCATTGACGCGGATGCCGTCGGCGGCATGCTCGAATGCGAGGCTCGCCGTCAACGCATTGACGCCGCCCTTCGAAGCCGCATACGGCACGCGATAAATGCTGCGCGTCGCAATCGACGATACGTTGACGATGACGCCATGCCGACGCTCGATCATCGAAGGCAGCACGGCGCGGCAGCACCATAGCGTCGGAAACAATGAGCGGCGCACTTCGGCTTCGATCTGCGCTTCCTCGTATTCCTGATAGGGCTTGGCCCAGATCGTCCCGCCGACATTGTTGATCAGCACATCGATACGGCCAAACGCGCCGAGCGCGGCATCGGCCAGCTTGCATGCGCCTGCATAGGTTTCCAGATCGGCGGTCACGGCGATGCAGCGCGCGCCCGGTGCGGAGACTTCGGCTGCCACCTCATGGACGAAATCCGACCGGTCGCATAGCACGACCGTCGCGCCTTGCCGCGCGGCCGCAATCGCGACGCCGCGTCCGATGCCTTGCGCCGCGCCCGTCACGACGACCACTTTTCCTTCGAAACGTTGATTCATGATGGTCAGGCCGCGTTGGTGGCAGAGAATTTTTCGTAGTGGAAGCTCGCGGGCGTGACGCCGATTTCGCCGAGCCAGCCGCGCACTGCATCGACCATCGCAACGGGGCCGCACAGATAGACGTCGACGTCGCCGCCATTGAGCCACGCGGGATCGACGTGCGCCGTCACGTAGCCTTTGAGCGGATGATCGCTCGCGGCATCGGCGACGCAGGTACGGTAGGCGAAGTCCGGCAGCGTGCTTTGCGCCGCATCCAGCTGCGGCAGCGCGACGAGATCGGTGTCGTTGGTCACGCCGTACACCATCCGCACCGGCTGCGTTGCGCCGTCTTTCGCGGCGAGCACGTCGAGCATCGACAGGAACGGCGCGATGCCCGTGCCGCCCGCGAGAAACAGCACGGGCCGCGTCGCTTCGCGCAGATAGAACGCGCCGTACGGCCCGGAGAACGCGACGCGTTGACCCGGCTGCGCGTGCTGGCTGAGATACGTGCTCATCTTGCCTTCGGGCACGTTGCGCACGACGAACGACACGCGTGATTCGCCCGGAGCGGAACTGAACGAATACGAACGCGTCAGCGCGCTGCCTGGCACCTCGACGTTGACATACTGGCCTGCAAGAAAGCTCAGTTGATCGGGTGCATCGACGTCGATTGAAAATTCGATTGTCGAATCGGAGAGCTTCTGCACGTTGGCAAGCGTGCCTTCGTGACGTGCAACGCCCGTCTTGCAGGCCGCCGACGAAGCCGGCACGCGAATCACGCAGTCGGAGCGCGGACGCGTCTGGCAAGCGAGTACATAGCCTTGCGCCGCGTCTTCGGGCGTCAGCGCGTCTTCGATATAGCTCGATTCAGGCAGGTCGTACGTGCCTGATTCGCAGAAGCCGCGACACGTACCGCACGCGCCGTCGCGGCAATCGAGCGGAATGTTGATCTTCTGCCGGTACGCTGCGTCCGACAAGGTTTCGTTGTCGCGGCACGTGATGAAGCGCGTGACGCCATCTTCGAACTGGAGGGCGATGCGATGTTCCATGGACTGCTCCTGTGCTGCCTGATGCTGCTGTGTATCGTGGCCGATCGTCAACGCGCTCAGATGTGATAGATATCGATCACCTGATTGATGTAGTCGTTCTTCAACACGACATACTTGTTCAGGATGCGCGGCGCAGCGCCGCTGAAATCGATCACGTAACGCGACATGCCGAAATAGCTGTAATTGGTTTTGTAGCGATGGCTCAGCGTGTGCCAGTTGAAGCGCACCGTGCAGACGCCGTCGTCGTGGCTCTCAAGTTCAACGTTGCTGATGTTGTGGCACGTGCGCGTGTCGGGAATCGTCGCGCTCGACCGCTCGGTCTTGATGCGGAACACGCGGTCTTCCAGGCCCTGGCGGCTCGGGTAGTAGATCAGCGAGATCTCGCGTTGCGGGTCCGTGATCAACTGGTCGGTGTCGTCCCATGAAGGCATCCAGAAGACGGCATCGGGGTGATAGAGATCGAGCCATTCGTCCCATTGTTCGTCGTCGAGAAGACGCGCTTCGCGGTACAGAAATGCCTGGATGTCCGCGAGTGCGGGCGCCGTGATGATCGTGCTCATGCTGCGCTCCTTTCTCGCGCGAGTGCGTCGCGTATCGTTTCGACCCAGTAGCGGTGCTGGATCGTGTAAAGCCCTTCGTCTTCCGTCTTCACGCCGCTCAGCAAGGGCTTGAGTCCGATCTTCTGCGCGCCTTCGTCGGCACCTTCAATCCAATGCGTCGAGCCGCGGCACATGTCGTTCCATTCAACGGAGCGCGCCGCATAACCTTGCTGGCACGCGCGGAATTCTTCGAGGTCGTCGGGTGTCGCCATGCCGCTCACGTTGAAGAAGTCTTCGTACTGGCGGATGCGGCGTGCGCGCGCTTCATCGGATTCGCCCTTGGGGGCGATGCAGTAGATCGTCACTTCCGTCTTGTTCACCGACAGCGGCTTCAACACGCGAATCTGCGAACCGAACTGATCCATCAGATACACGTTCGGATAGAGGCACAGATTGCGCGAGTTCTGGATCATCCAGTCGGCGGTTTCGCCGCCGCAACGCGCGGCGAATTCATCGCGGCGATTGAAGTTCGGGCGGTCTTCGGGGTTCGCCCAGCGCGACCACAGCAGCATGTGGCCATGTTCGAACGCGTAGAAGCCGCCGCCCTGACGGCCCCAGCCGCCTGCGTCCATCGCGCGGATCTTGTCTTCGGCCGCGTTCTTTTCCTTGCGCTGACTGGTGGTTGCCGCGTAGTTCCAGTGCACGGCCGACACGTGATAACCGTCCGCACCGTTTTCGGCCGTCAGCTTCCAGTTTCCTTCATACGTATACGTCGACGAACCGCGCAGCACTTCGAGACCGTCTTCCGATTGATCGACGATCATGTCGATGATGCGGGCGGCTTCGCCGAGGAATTCGGTGAGCGGTTTCACATCGGGATTCAGGCTGCCGAACAGAAAGCCGCGATAGCTTTCGAAGCGCGCGAGCTTCTTCAGATCATGCGAGCCTTCGTGATTGAAGCACTCGGGATAACCCGCGCCTTCGGGGTCTTTCACCTTCAGCAGCTTGCCGCTGTTGTTGAAGGTCCAGCCGTGGAACGGGCAGGTAAAGGTCGCCTTGTTGCCGCGCTTGTGGCGGCACAGCATCGCGCCGCGATGCGTGCACGAATTGACGAGCGCGTTCAGTTCGCCCTGACGGTTGCGCGTGATGACGATAGGCTGACGGCCCATCGTGGTCGTGAAGTAATCGTTGTTCGACGGAATCTGGCTTTCGTGCGCGAGGTAGATCCAGTTGCCTTCGAAAATGTGCTGCATTTCCAGCTCGAACAGCGCTTCGTCGGTGAATGCGCTGCGGTGCAGGCGGTAGTCGCCGCGCGTGCTGTCTTCGACCAGATAGTCGTCGATATGTTTGAGCTTCGGACTGCGGTCCGGGTAGATGGGGATCATCGGAAGTCTCCAGTTCGATGTCGGCGCTCGCGTCCCGTTCGGTGGCTACCCGAAAGGTATAATTTGTTAGGGCGCTGCGTGTGAGTGAAGAGTAGTTGGCGCACATACAGAGCGTCCAACACTGATTTAGTATCAGTTCAATATCTCAGGGGTATCGTCATGGAGTTGCGCCATCTGCGTTACTTCGTCGCCGTGGCTGAGGAGCGCAACTTCACGCGCGCCGCGCAACGCCTGCATATCGCGCAGCCGCCGCTTAGCCGCCAGATGCAGCAACTGGAAGAACTGCTTGGCGTGCAACTGTTCGTGCGCAATTCGCGGCCGGTCGAGTTGACGGACACGGGGCGGTTCTTTTATTCACACGCAGTGAAGCTGCTCGCGGAAACGGCCGAGCTGGAGTCGATGACGCGGCGTGTCGGCAAGATCGAGCGCAGTCTTTCTGTGGGGTTTGTCGGCTCGACGTTGTACGGAATGTTGCCGAAGATCATTCGGCGCTTTCGTACCGAGCACAGTGCGGTCGAATTGACGTTACACGAGATGTCCACGATGGACCAGATCAAGGCGCTCAAGGAAGGCACGATCGATGTCGGGTTTGGGCGCATTCGCCACGAGGACCCGAGTATCAGGCGGATCGTGTTACGCGAGGAGCGGATGATTGTTGCGTTGCCATTTGGGCATTCGTTGTCTGAAGTGAAGCCCGTTTTGTCACTGCACGATCTGATCAACGAGACCTTGATTATTTTCCCCAAGGCGCCACGGCCCAGCTATGCCGACCAGGTGCTGGCCGCGTTCCGCGATCGTGGCCTGGAGCCGGCGCGCATCTATGAGACGCGGGAGTTACAGATTGCGCTCGGGCTGGTTGCGGCGGGAGAGGGGATATCGGTTGTGCCGAGTAGTGTGTATGGACTCAAGCGCGACGATGTCAGCTACAAGGAGCTGGACGACGCTAACCTCGTGTCGCCGATTATCATGAGCATGCGGATGCTCGATGAGTCAGAAGATCTGACCGAGATGCTGGAGCTGATCTATCGGCTTTATGAGGAAGCGAAGATGGAGTATTTGCCGCCGCATGCGGAAGGTTGACGTCTCCGTTTAACGGCAGGCGGCGACGGGCGTGTTCGGTCGACGTGTCCAGCTACGACGAAAACAAAACACGAATACCCGCGCCGCACCGCGCCAGCCACAACGAAAGCGTCAGCAACAAAACACACCAAACCTAATGCGTCTGCGCGCGAGCCCGCTCCGCCTCGGCATGAGGCTGCGTCACCGCACTAACAACGACGAACACAACGACATTCACCGCCAGCGCAATAAAGCCGATATTGACGTCCTTCAGCGCATCCGGCAAAAACGGCATCAACTGCCCGATGCTCATCTTGAAGATCGTCGTGACCGCGACGACAGCTACGCCGGCGAGAATCCCGCAAAACGCCCCTTGCTTCGTAGCCCGATTCCGCGGCGCGAGACTGCAGATGACAGCGGGAAACAGTTGCGTAACAAAGCTATACCCCATCAAAAGCAGCGCAACGATGGTCTCCCCGCCGTGCAGCGTGAAAAGCACGGCGACCACCGCGACCACAGGCACAAACACGCGCGCAAGCTTGGCAACAGTTTCATCAGAAGCATTGCGCTGCACGAGCCCGCGATAGATATCATTGGCGAGCAGCGTCGAAGCCGTCGTGAGGATCATCGACCCGGGCACGAGCGCCGTCAGTATGCCTGCTGCACCAATCACCCCAACGAACCACGGATCGAAAGTCTGCAGCGACAGCTTGAACAGCGAAAGATCGATATCGCCGCCCTTGAGTCCCGGCACCTTGAGCGCCGCAGCAAACCCGACAAAAAACACAAACAGCAGGATCAACTGATAGAGCGGCAACACAATCGCATTACGCCGAAAGATGCGTTCATCCTTCGCGGTAAAAACAGACCCGAACGTATGCGGCCACATGAAAAACCCGAGCGCCGTGAGCAGCACGGTGGACTGAAACCACGTCACGCTCGACCCCTTCTCGGGGAACGTGAGAAAGCCGGGCCGCGCTACATCGATTGCATGGAACATCTGCCCGAGGCCGCCGTAGTAATGCATCGGCAGATAGATCCCGAGAAACAGCACGATGCCGAGTATCAGCATATCCTTGACGACCGAGTTCCACGCGGAACCGCGCACACCCGACACGATCACATAAATCGTCACCACGCCCGCGCCGATCCAGATCGCCGCCGACGACGAAATCGCGCCATAGGAAGCCGTCGAAACAATAATGCCCAGCCCCTTGAGTTGCAGCACGAGATACGGAATCAGCGCAGCCACGTCAACGACGGCAACCAGCACCCCAAGCGGTGCGCTATCGTACTTGCGCGTAAAGAAATGCGGCTGGGACACCACGCGATGCGTCTTCGCAAATCGCCAGACGGGCGGCAGCATCCAGTACGACAGCACATACGCCAGCGTGCCATACGCGAGGATGTAATAGACGGGCGCGCCCTTGCCATATGCAAAGCCGCTGCCGCCAAGGAAGGTGAACGTCGTGTAGATCTCGCCCGCCATCAGCAGGAACACGAACGCGGTGCCGAAGCTGCGGCCGCCCACCGTCCATTGCTCGAGGCTCATGTCATGCCCGCGACGGGCGCGTACGCCAAGATAGAGCGCGAACAGCGTGACGGCGACAATGATTGCGAGTGCGCTGCTCATGAACGCACCTCCTCGCCGGAATGCGCTTGCCGGTTCACGGGATCGAACCGGTAGACGATGGCCATGATGATCGAGCTCAGCACGACCCACATGACGATCCACGCAAGCACGAACGGCATGCCGAGCACGAGCGGCTCGACCCGGTTGACGAACGGAACGCCGAGCAGAATGCCGATGAACGGCAGCACGGCGAGCAGACGAAATGACATGGGACAACTCCTCGAATGAGAATGAGCCGGTCTCGATGAACGTCAATTCCTGAAGCAATGACTGGGATGCCGCGCACCGACTGTATGCCTCTAGCCATATTCCGGTAAAGGTCGCCAAAAATATGCAGGTATATTGAAAGGAACATGCGCAAACGCAGTGCCCGTGAGTATCGGCATGCATCGCAGGCGTGCTGCATTGCATGAAGAAGGTGCTTCTCGCATGGCGTGCGCAATTGGTTGCATTTACACTGTTCGGCCCTCGTGCTCCGTTGCGCGGCGCAAAAATCAAAACCATCAAAGAGCAAATTCATCGATGATCTCGAGCCTGATTTCGGAGATTCTGTTTGGCTTCACCGGGTTGATCAGCATCATCAATCCGATCGCGATCGCCTTCGTGTTTCTCGACCGCACGGATTCGCTGACCGACGCGGAGCGCGCCGCGCTCGCCAAGCGCGTGTCCATCAATGCGTTCTTCGTGCTGCTGGTCGTATTCTTTGTCGGCACGCCGATCCTGCATTTCTTCGGCATTTCAATGGAAGCGCTGCGTATCGGTGGCGGCCTCGCCGTGGCCGTCAGCGCGTGGAATATGCTCAATGCGCCGGAACGCCAGCCGAACGAAGCGGCCGTCAAGCCCGTCGATCCCGACAACGCGATGTCGAAGGCTTTCTTTCCGTTGACGGTGCCGCTCACCACCGGCCCCGGCACGATGGCCACGGCCATCGCGCTGAACGCGAACCGCAGTCACAAGCTGTCGGAGTTCGTGATGTCGTCGATCGCGTCCGTGACGATTTCGTTTCTTGTCATGCTCGCGGTCTGGTTCACGTACAACCACGCCGCCACGCTCGGCCGCTATCTGGGCAAGGAAGGCACCAAGGTGGCGCTGCGCGTGTCCGCATTCTTGCTGCTCTGCATTGGCGTGCAGATCATCCTGACGGGGCTGGCCGAGTTTCTTGCGCCGATCGCCAGTGGCCGGGCAGGCGGTTGAACGGATGAACTTCGGAGTCGTGGCGGACGCGACCCCGTATGTGACAGTTTGAAACCGGCGCGGACGTAGGCGTTTTTCATCGAGGAGAGCGATCATGTGCCGCTGGCTGGCTTACACAGGAAACCCGATTCAGCTCGAAGCCGTGCTGTTCCGGGCCAAGCATTCGCTGATCGACCAGAGCCTGCATTCGCGGCTCGGGCAGACCACCACCAACGGCGACGGCTTCGGCGTCGGCTGGTACAGCCATCCGAGCGACATTCCGTTCCGCTACCGCTGCGCGCATCCCGCATGGAGCGACCGCAATCTGCGCGACGCCGCGCGGGCCGTGCGCGCGTCGCTGTTCGTCGCGCATATCCGTGCCGCCACGGACACCCCTTCGCAGGAAACCAACTGCCATCCGTTTCGTTATGGCCGCTGGCTATTCATGCACAACGGCCTCGTGCGCGACTATCCTAAAGTGCGGCGCGACCTGATGCTCGGCATCGACCCGGACCTGTTCGCATCGATCGAAGGCTCGACGGATTCCGAAGTCATGTTCTTTCTCGCGCTCACCTTCGGACTCGAAATCGACCCGGTGCTCGCACTGGAGCGCATGGCGGGCTTCGTCGAGCAGACGGGGCGGCGGCACGGCATCGAGGCGCCGCTGAACATGACCGTCTGCGCGACGGACGGCGAACAGATCGTGTCGGTGCGTTATTCGAGCGAGCGGCAGTCGCGCTCGCTCTTCCACAGCACCTCGATCCGTCATCTGATGGAGTTGTATCCTGATGATCCGCGTCTTGCCGCCGTCGGCGCAGACGCGTTCCTCGTGCTGTCCGAGCCGCTCGTCGACCTGGAAGGCTGGTGGGAGGAAATACCGGAATCGACGGCGATCGTCGCGAAGGGTGGCGGGATCGAGGCACGGCCATTCGATCCGCATGGAACGTAGTAGCGTTGCACGTCCACGGCCACGCGCTCCGTATAAACCCTGATACGCAGCGCGCGTCCGTCTGCCGTTGTTGCATGAAGGGAGTGCAACCATGAGTCGTCCAGTGACTGCAGACATCGCGACTGACAAACCATCCGACAGCACTCGCCACCGGTCCGATCTGGCCGTCGAGGTGCTGGCGTCGGAGCAGAGCGTATTGCGCCTGCTCACGCGCAGCACGCCATTGCCCGAACTGCTGGCGGAGGTGTGCCGCCGCGCCGAAACGCTGCTAGGCGAGGGCTCGCGCTGCTCGATCCTCGTGCTCGATACGGATGGCTTCACCGTGCGGGTCGGCGCGGCCCCGTCGCTGCCGGCGCAGTACAGCGCGGCCATCGACGGCATGTCGATCGGCCCGTGCGCCGGTTCCTGCGGCACGGCGATGTACGACCGGCGGCTGGTGATCGTGGAGGACATCGAAAGCGATCCGCTGTGGGCGGACTACCGGCATCTCGCGCTGCCGCTCGGGCTGCGCGCCTGCTGGTCGGTGCCGTTCGAGGACGACGCGGGTCAGGTGCTGGGCGCGTTCGGCGTCTACTACGACAGGCGCCGGGGTCCGGACGAAGACGAACATGCGCTGCTGCGCGAGATCGGCCAGAGTGTCGGTCTTGCCGTTCATCAGGATCTGATGCGCAAGCGCCTCGCGGAAAGCGAGGAGCATCACAGGCTCGTCGTCGATCATCTCAACGAAGGCATCGTCGTGCAGACGCGCGACGGCATCGTGCTGGCCTGCAATCCGAGTGCGCGGCGCATGCTGCGGGCGACGGGCGAAGTGATCGGCCAGGACATCTACAAGGTGATTCGCGCCGCGTACTGGGAGGACGGCTCGCCCGTCAAGCCAGGCGACCAGCCGACGCAGCGCGTTCTGCGCACGGGCAATCCCGTGGTCGGCATGACGCTGCGGCTCGAGCTGACAGGCGGCGAATCGCTCTGGATCACCGAGAACGTGGTGCCCATCGTCAAGCCCGGCGAGACTGAGCCGAACGCCGTGCTCATATCGTTCAACGACATCAGCGCGGTGCGCTCGGCGCGTGCGCAACTGCAGCACCTCGCCACGCGCGATTCGCTGACCGGGCTCTACAACCGCGCGTTTCTCGCCGACCGGATGAGCGCGCTGCTCGCGCCGCATGCGGGCGCCGACGGGCACGACGCCGGGGCGGCTCGACGGGCGGTGACGCGACTGGCCGTGCTGTTCGTCGATCTCGACGGCTTCAAGAAAGTCAACGACATCGCCGGCCACGAGGCGGGCGATGCGCTGTTATGCAGCGTCGCTGCGCGGCTCGCGGCCTGCGTGCGCCGCGAGGACACGCTTGCGCGCGTCGGCGGCGACGAGTTCGTGATCGCGACGGGCGGCTATGACGACGCATCGTTCCTGACTTCGTTCGCGCAGCGCGTGCTCGACACGATCGCAATGCCGTTCGCGGTCGGCGGCAACGAGTATTACCTTGGCGCGTCGATCGGCATCAGCCTGTATCCCGAAGACGGACACGACGCGCAGACGCTGATGCGCAACGCCGACTCGGCGATGTACCACGCGAAGCAGCGCGGCCGCAACAACTTCCAGTTCTTCACGGCCGAGTTGAGCCAGCGTCTGCAACGGCGCTTCGCGATCGAGCAGTTGCTGCGGCGCGCGCTCGTCGCCGACGAACTGAGCCTCGCGTATCAGCCGATCGTCGAGGGCGCGACGGGGCGCATCGTCGGCGCCGAAGCGCTGCTGCGCTGGCATAACGGCGAACTGGGCAATGTGTCGCCCGCCGAATTCATTCCCGTCGCCGAAGATACCGGCCTCATCATCGATATCGGCCGCTGGGTGCTGGAGAACGCGTGCCTGCAGGCCGTCGAATGGCGCCGGACGATCACGCCGCATCTGATGATGGCCGTGAACCTGTCGCCGCGTCAGATCAACGGCGAGCTG
Organism: Paraburkholderia caribensis; assembly: GCF_002902945.1. NCBI lineage: Bacteria > Pseudomonadati > Pseudomonadota > Betaproteobacteria > Burkholderiales > Burkholderiaceae > Paraburkholderia > Paraburkholderia caribensis. Next base: position 1,437,342 of record NZ_CP026102.1, on the reverse strand, counting down.
ATCGGGCATGTGGCGTTGAGCCTGGAGCACGCGGGGCTGGAAGCGTCGGCGCTCGAACTGGAGATTACGGAAGGCGTGCTGATGAGCGACAGCGATGCCGTCATGCCGCTGCTGACGACGCTCGCGCGCATGGGCGTGCGCATATCCGTCGACGATTTCGGCACCGGCTATTCGTCGCTGTCCTATCTGAAGCGCTTTCCGTTGCACAGTCTGAAGGTGGACCGCTCGTTCGTCGCGGGTTTGCCCGGGCATCGCGATGCCGTCGCCATCACGCATGCCGTCGTTGCGATGGCGCATTCGCTCGGCATGAACGTGACGGCGGAAGGCGTCGAAACCAGCGAGCAGGCGGCGTTTCTGCGCTCGATCGGCTGCGAGCGGCAGCAGGGCTATCTGTTCGGCCGGCCCGTCGTGCCGGGCGAGTTCGCGCGCGAAGCGCAGCGGCTGCAGGCGGGCCTCTGATCGATGCGGCTTCACGTTCGTTCACGCGGGGCGGTTACACTGGCGCTCGTTTTTTCCCTTGCGAGCGATGCGTGGACGCAGTTCTGAAGAGCGCGTTTGATGGTGCGCGGCGTGGTTGCGCCGTGCTGGTTGCGGCGTTGATGTTGACGTTGGCGTTCTCGCTGGCCGATGCCAGCGTGGCTGCGCCGCCGGCATCGCAGTCCGTCGATCGACCCGCCGGCCTCGTGCAGACCCGCGCATTCGACGCGTCGCCGTGGATGTCGTATTACGGCGATGCAGCGGCGCTCGGCAGCGTGACACGGGCAGCGTCGACCTTTCGCGTCATCGACGTCGATCTCGATCCCGACGCGGACAACTTCACGCCCGCCGAAGTCGCCGCGCTCAAGCACGACGGCCGCAACATCGTGTTGAGCTACCTGAACCTCGGATCGTGCGAAACGTATCGCTCGTACTGGCGCGACGTGCCGGAAGGCTTCGTGTCATGCGGGGCGAACAAGGCGGCGCACGCGGGCGCGTATCGCGGCTACCGGCAGGAGACGTGGATGAACCTGTCGAATGCGGATTATCAGCGGCTCATCGTCGATTACGTCGCGCCGCGTCTGGTCGCGCAGGGCGCCGACGGCTTCTATCTCGACAACCTCGAAATCGTCGAACACGGTACGTCGACGCGCAACGGCCCGTGCGACGCCGCGTGCGCGCAAGGCGGCCTCGATCTCGTGCGCAAGCTGCGCGAGAAATACCCGGCACTCGTCTTCGTGATGCAGAACGCCACCGGCCGCACGACGCGCGAGGGCATGACGGGCGGCATCGCGTTCGCATCGCTGCTCGATGGCGTCGCGCATGAAGAGGTGTATGCGCCGAAGTACGACGCTGCGGCGGAAGCGGAACTGGGCGCGTGGCAAGCGTTGGCGCTCAGGCCGAATGGACACGCGTTCTGGATTGCGACGCTCGACTATGTCGGCGGTTGCGATGCGGCCGCGAAAGCGCGCCGTGTGTTCGCGCGCAGCCGTGCCAAAGGCTTCGTGCCGTATGCCTCGGACAGCAGCGCGAAGCAGGGCGTCGTGTGCTACTGGTAGAAGTCGTGAAGGCGCGCGGGATCTGAGCGATCAGGTGCGCGAGGTCAACAGCTTCAAACCCGCGAGGCCGAAGACGATCGCGAGGCCGCCGTCGAGCCAGCGGCGAATCGACAGGTACACGCGGCGCGCGAGCGGTGTCGAGAACAGCGCCGCATAGCTGCCGAACACCAGCATGCCGATCGCGAGGCATCCGGCGACGATGGCCAGCATATGCGGTGCGCCGCCGTTCGCAGGCGAGGCGAGCGCCACCACCGAAATCCACACCAGAATCGCCTTCGGGTTCGTCAGATGCAGCAGCAAGCCGCGCGTGTAGATGCGGCGCAACGTCAGTTGCCCGCCCGCCGCCTGCGTCCGCGCAGCGCGCGGCTGCCATGCCGCGCGGCCCGACTTGAACGCGAGCCACAGCAGATAGCAGCCGCCGACAATCTTCAGCCCGACCATCGCTCCCGAGAACGCCAGCAGCGCCGCCGACAGCCCGAGCGCCGCCAGCATCGCCCAGAAGCACGAGCCGCACACGACGCCCGCCGCGAACGCGAAGGCGGCCTTGCGCCCGTCCGTTGACGCGATCGACATGATGGCCAGATTGCTCGGCCCCGGGCTTGCCGTGCCGACGAAATACGCGGAGTAGGCGAACAGGACGTTCGCGGAGAGCATCGGAAGGCTGGTCATGGGATGGGCGCGGAAAATGGGGTTAGCGGAGATTGTCGGTGCTGCGTGCGTCGCGCGGAATAGACAGTTCGCGGTGCGCAAGGCGGGCCAGCGGCACTGACGGTTCATGACAGCGTCACCCGTTCAGCGTCGCGGCGCTCGCGTCAGGTCGGGCCAGCAGCGTTCGGCGATCCGCTCGCGATACGCCATCAAGGCGGGATGCTGCGAGACGAAATCGCGCACGGGACTGTCGAAGGGCGGCGCGATTGCCGTGTGGACCCACGCGAAGCCGGTGGCGTCGATCGTCGTCGGCTCGTCGCCGAGCAGGAAGCGCTGGTCGCCGAGCAGACCGGCGACGGCCTGCCAGCCTTCGATGCCCATCTGCGCGACTTCGTCGTAGCTATGCCGTCCCGTACCTTGCTCCCACGCCTGGCGTAACACCTTGCGGCGAATCACGGGCATCAGCAGCGGCGCGAACATGCCGATCAGCGGGCGGACGGGCGGCGGCGACGTGAGGCGCGCGTAGTCGATCAGAAGCGGCGTGTAGGCCGCCATGTTGCGCTCGACAGCCCAACGAAAATACACGGTCACGAAATACAGATGCGTTTCGAAGAGCGCCTTGATCGTGGCCGATCGCGCGCGCTGCTGCGGATCGAGCCGCGCGTCGTCGAGTGCGTTCGGGTGGCGGCGTTGCAGGTAGGCGATGATCGCGGACGAATCGCAGATCGTCACGCCGTCGATCTCGGCGACGGGCAGCTTTTTTTTCGGCATCGCGTTGAGCTTGCCGATGCGTCCTTCGTACGGAATGCCCGACAGCCTCAGCCACGTTTCGAGCTTGACGACGAATGGACTGAGATCGGGCGGCATTGCGCCGGAACCGTCGCCGAACTTGTAAACGATCATGACGTCCTCTCATGCGCCTTTGTGCTGCTGCGTGCGCTGCGCGTGGCTGGCAACTGCGATCGTACAGGCACGCGTGCGCGAGGTGAATCCGGCCAGTTCAGCGCGCATGGACTTTCGTGCCAGCACGACGCGCGGATTGTTGTCGCCACGCAAACATAGATTCCCCGCGCATACGATTGATGCTTGACGAGGGATTCATAGAATAGATACCAAGGCGCGCCGGTTTCGAGGGCGCCAGGCGATTCAGGCGTTCGGACGAATGGTGGAGATTGAAATGGACATCCTCGATGTAGCGCGACAAGCAGGCATGACGGTCGTGCTCGAAGCACGGATCGGTCGACAGGAATATCACAGTGTGCATGGATCGCTGGCGGCGCTGCAGAGCTTCGCCGAGCGGGTGAGGGCGTCGACGATGGAAGAAGCCCACGCCGTCGAACATGAGTGAAAAAAAGCCGTCGATTGGCGACGGCTCTTTGTTGCTATGTGGTCTCCAGCGCTCGATCCGGCGATCAGCCGCTGAACAGTTCGACGAGACAGACGACCGTCGCGAATAGTCCTATGCAGCCGCCCAACGCGACTGCACCTTGCATGAAACCTCCTAAATTCCCCATGTAGCGCTCCGTAGTGTTCTGGGTGGTGGCGCTAGTCTAAATCGAAAGAAATAAGAAAGGTAAAAGAAAGTATCGGCTCATTTTTTGCCGCTGTACGACTGTCGATACTTGTACGACGACGTATCTCAACGAATTTTCCGACCGCATAGCTATTTCTCCGGCTTGTTTCCCGTTTTGCGAGACTTTGAGCACGATGGGACCGCTCTCGCCCAACCTTGCGGACAATTTCCCAGTGTTCCAATCTTCCTTTTAGCGCACAAGAGAACAATCCGATGTTCGAATGAACATCCTGCGCGCGGTCCGCGTTTTGTCCTTTCGCAACACAGCCGCCCGTAATTTGCGCAGAACGGCCATCTGACGGGCCTGTCGTCGCGACTAGTCCGTGTACTACATGGTTTTCCCTGGTATCCGACAGACGTTTGAGTGATACGATGACCGACGATAAACGCTGATTGAATGTTCGAATTCGCGCATCCGTCAGCGACACCGCCGGCCAACCTCGGACCCGGTCTGTACAAGGAAATGGAGACTGACTTGAGAACAATCATTGGCCTGCGCTGGTGGATCATCGCGCTCGTGTGCCTCGGGACCATCGTCAACTACCTGTCGCGCAACGCGCTCGGCGTCATGGCGCCGGAGCTGAAGACGTTGCTGCACATGAACACGCAGCAGTATTCGTATGTCGTCGGCGCGTTCCAGATCGGCTACACGATCATGCAGCCGGTCTGCGGCCTGATCATCGATCTGATCGGGCTGCGTCTGGGCTTCGCGCTGTTCGCCTGCCTGTGGTCGGCGACGGGCATGCTGCATGGTCTCGCGAGCGGCTGGCTGTCGCTCGCCGCATTGCGCGGTCTGATGGGCTTGTCGGAAGCCGTCGCGATTCCTGCCGGCATGAAGGTGGTTGCCGAGTGGTTTCCGAATCGCGAGAAGTCGGTGGCTGTCGGCTATTTCAACGCGGGCACGTCGCTCGGCTCCTTGTTCGCGCCGCCGCTGGTGGTGTTTCTCTCGCTGCGCTACGGCTGGCAGAGCGCGTTTGCCGTGACGGGCGCGCTGGGTTTCGTGTGGGCGGCGCTCTGGTACGTGTTCTATCGCGCGCCCGCCGACCACAAGCGCATCAGCGAGAAAGAACGCGCGGCCATCGTCGAAGGGCAGACGCCGCCCGCCGCCCATGGGCAGGACAAACGCCGCATCCGCGAAGTGCTCGGCACGCGCCGTTTCTGGGCGATCGCGCAGGCGCGCTTTTTCGCCGAGCCGGCCTGGCAAACCTTCAGCTTCTGGATTCCTCTCTATCTCGCCACCGAGCGCCACATGGACCTGAAGCAGATCGCGATGTTCGCGTGGCTGCCGTTCCTCGCAGCCGACCTCGGCGGTCTGTTCGGCGGTTATCTGTCGCCGTTCCTGATGAAGCGGCTGCGCGTGCCGCTGATCTGGTCGCGCATCGCGGGCGTCGTGCTGGGCGCATTCATGATGATCGGTCCGGCGTGCATCGGGCTGGTCGCTTCGCCGTACGAGGCCATTGCGCTGTTCTGCGTCGGCGGCTTCGCGCACCAGATGATTTCCGCGCTCGTCAACACTCTCGCCGCCGACGTGTTCGAACCCGGTGAAGTCGGCACCGCAGCGGGCTTTGCGGGCATGGCGGCGTGGATCGGCGGGCTGGGTTTTTCGCTGATGGTGGGCGCGCTGGCCGACAAGATCGGCTACACGCCGCTGTTTGGCGCGCTCGGCGCGTTCGACCTGATCGGCGCGACGCTGCTGGTGATCCTGATGCGCGGCGTGTCGCGCGACGCCCGTCTGCAACGCGTCGAAAACGGCGCGGGCAGCGCGGCCTGAACTTGACTGACCTGGAAACACATCATGGCTACGTTGAAGAACCGACCGCAGTTTTCCGTCATTGAAGTGCCCGCCGAAGCGCCCGCCGAAGCGCTTCCCGTACCAGCCGGCAACCCGATCGTGTTGTCCGCTGCCGATGGCGCGCGGATCGAACTGTTCGTTCTCGCCGACGACATCATCCGCGTGCTCGTGCTGCCGACGGGCGAGCTTCGCGGACCGCGCACCTGGTCGATTGCGCCCGGTCTGGAAGACGTGCCGCTCGACGGCCGCGACCGGCGCGATACGAGCGGCTTCGGGCCGACGGTGTTCAGCGCGACGCGCGACGCGCAACGGCTGGTCGTCGAAACGGCGCAGATCCGCCTGACCGTCGCGCTGGACGGCGGCTTCTGTTCGTGGGCCATCGCGCGCGACGGCGCGTGGCACGACGTGATGAACGACCGCAAGACGCAGGCGTACAACTTCGGCTGGTGGGACGAGCGTGTTTATCACTACGTCGAACGGCAGCGCGGCGAAATGTACGTGGGCCTCGGTGAACGCGCCGGCACGCTGGACCGCGCGAACCAGAGCTACGAGATGCGCAACATCGACGCGATGGGCTATAGCGCGCGCAGCACGGACCCGCTATACAAGCACATCCCGTTCTACGTGACGTGGCAGCCGCAAACATCGATGGGCTTCGGTCTGTTCTACGACACGCTCGCCGATTGCCGCTTCGACATGGGCCGCGAACTGGACAACTATCACGGCCACTACCGTCATTTCGTCGCCGAGCATGGCGACCTGGACTACTACTTCATCGCGTCGGCCGATACGCCGCTGCACGCGGTGCGCCGCTTCACCTGGCTCACGGGCCGGCCCGCATTGATGACGAAGTGGGGCCTCGGCTATTCCGGCTCGACGATGAGCTATACCGACGCGCCCGACGCGCAACACAAGATGGGCGAATTCATCGCGCGTTGCCGCGAGCATGACGTGCTGTGCGATTCGTTCCACCTGTCGTCCGGCTACACGTCGATTGGCGCGAAGCGTTATATATTCAACTGGAATCACGAGAAATTTCCGGACATCGACGGTTTCGTGCACGGCTATCTGCGCGAGGGCGTGAAGCTGTGCGCGAACATCAAGCCGTGCCTGTTGCAGGATCACCCGGCATTCGACGAAGCCGCACAGGCGGGGTTGCTGATCGAATCCCGCGACGGCGAGCCCGCATGGGTTCAGTTCTGGGACGAAGTGGGCGCGTATCTCGACTTCACGAATCCCGCCACCATCGACTGGTGGAAAGCACGCGTGAAGGACAGTCTGCTGCGCCATGGCATTGCATCGACGTGGAACGACAACAACGAGTTCGAAATCTGGACGCCCGACGCGATCGCGCAGGGCTTCGGCGAGCCGTTCCCGGCGCACCAGGCCAAGGTGCTGCAGACACAGTTGATGATGCGCGCGTCACGCGACGCGCAGCGCGAGCACTCGCCCGGCACGCGGCCATTCCTCGTGTCGCGCTCGGGCGGCGTCGGCATGCATCGTTATGTGCAGACGTGGTCCGGCGACAACTACACGTCGTGGGAGACGCTGCGCTACAACCTGAAAATGGGTCTTGGCCTCGCGATGTCGGGCGTGTCGAACAGCGGTCATGACATCGGCGGATTTTCCGGTCCGGCGCCCGAGCCGGAACTGCTGCTGCGCTGGGTCGCGTTCGGCATTTTTCTGCCGCGTTTCAGCATCCATTCGTGGAACGACGACGGCACCGTCAACGAACCCTGGATGTATCCCGAAGCGACTGCGCAGATTGCCGGGCTCATCAAGCTGCGGTATCGGCTGATTCCGTATCTGTACGAACTGCTGTGGCAATCGCACCGTTCGTACGAACCGGTGCTGCGGCCGCTGTTCGCGGAGTTTCCGAACGATCCGCGCTGCCTCGCGGACGGTGATGACATGATGCTCGGTGCGTCGCTGCTCGTTGCGCCTGTCGTGGAGCAAGGGCAAAGCAAGCGCGACGTGTATCTGCCGGCGGGCGCGCGCTGGGCGTCGTACTGGAGCGGCGAGGTGTTCGAGGGCGGGCAGGGCGTGACGCTGCCGGCGCCGTTCGAGCAACCCGTGATGCTGCTGCGCGAAGGCGGTGTCATGCCGTTGAACGTCGCGGAGCAGCACTTTGCGCGACCCGCTGATGAGCGCGCGTTCATTGCGCTGCCATTTGAAGGCGCCGGGACGGCGCAAGGCGGTTGTGTCGAGGACGACGGCGAAACGCAAGCATGGCGCGATGGCGCGCAAGGGCACTGGAAGGTCGCTATTGCAAGCGATGCCACCACACTGCGTATCGCTATCGACCGGGAAGGGCAGATGCCGTTCGAGCAACACGACGTGCGACTCAGCGTGCCTTCATCCGAGACCCGCGTGGCCATCTGCACGAACGGCGAAGTGATCAGCGATTCAATCGTGAGCGGCTGGCGCCGACTGACGCTGCGTCTCGCGCATCCATAAATCCGACACACGACGCGACCGGCAGGTCGCCAATCCAATCCACCACCATGTTGCATGGGACGCGAGCAGAGCGTTGAAGCGCCTGCTCCGTCGCAAGGAGACTACCAGCAATGAAGACTTTGAAATGCACGCGCACGCGTGCAATGGCCCTCTCATGCCTGCCGCTCGCGGGCGCGGTTCTGTCGACTGGCGTTTTCGCGCAGAGCAGCGTCACGTTGTACGGCGTCGTCGATAACGCATTCAGCTATGTCAGCAATCAGCGCGGCCATTCGAATTTCTACATGAGCCAGGGCAACCTGCAGGCGAGCAAGTTCGGCCTGCTAGGCGCAGAGGAACTGGGCGGCGGCACCAAAGCGATCTTCCGCCTGGAAAGCGGCTTCAATTCACTGACGGGCGCGCAAAGCAGCGCGGGCAACCTTTTCAACCGGCAGGCGTATGTCGGCCTGAGCAATGACAGGTACGGCACGGTGACGCTCGGCCGCCAGTACACGCCTTACTTCAACATGGTCGGCGCGCTCGGCCCGACGGGCGTGCTGACGGGCGCCACGGGCGCCCATCCGGGCGATCTCGATGCGCTCGACACGACGCTGCGTTTCAACAACTCGATCACCTATGCATCGCCGAATATCGCGGGGCTCACATTCGCCGCGCAGTACGGGCTCGGCGGCGTGCCGGGCAGCGTGACGAACGGCAGCAATCTGAGCGCGGCGCTGCGTTACGACTATCAGTCGTTCTCGGTCGCGGCGGGCTACGTGAAGCTGAAGGACATCACGACGAGCCAGTCGCTCGGCAGCTTCGCGATCAATTCGCCCGTCAACAACGGCTACGCGAGTGCGAGCAGCACGCAGATGATCGCGGCGGCCGCCCGCTACAACATCAGCGACCTGATGGTCGGCGTGAACTACTCGAACGTGCAGTACGCGCCCGGTTCGCGCTCGCTGTTCGCGAGCGAGGCAGTGTTCAACACGTATGGCGCGATCGCGACCTACCGGTTCACGCCGTCGGTGATCGCGGGGATCGGCTATAGCTACACGCGCGCAAGCAAGGCGAACGGGATCGACGACCCGGCGCAGTATCACCAGATTTCGCTGGAGCAGACCTACAGCCTGTCGAAGCGCACCACGTTCTACGCACTCGAGGCGTACCAACTGGCGCGCGGCAAGTCGCTGATCGCGTCGGGTTCGGGCGTGAAGATCGCGGACGCGGTGGCTGTCGTCGGCGATTCGCAGAACACGACGCCTTCGTCGGGACCGTCGCAGTTCGTTGGCATGGTGGGTATTCGTCACGCGTTCTGACCACGTTTTCATTGAACGCGGCAAGCGATTTGCCGCGATTCATCACGACTTGACGCCGGGCGTTGCGAGATTGCGACGACCCGGCGTTTTTTCGTGCGCCGTTCGGACCGCGAATGCCGCATATCAATTGCGCAAAAGCCTGTATGAATATACAGTATCGGCATGCGATTCAAGAGGAGCGTGCGTCATGGAAATGCGTGTGCATCAACCCGCCGGTCATCCGATGCCGGAGATCGCGGCGTTTGTCGCGGACCTGAAGTCGGCGTTCGGCGAGTGGGAGATCGACGAGGCGATCCGTCGCGGGAAAGCGGGGGAGCCCACGTTCTATGCATGCGAGAATGGCCGGTCCGTCGGCACGGCGCGCCCGGCAGTGACACATGCCTTCGCGCAAGATCCTGCGCGCACCCCGGCAAGCGAAGCCCGTCAGGAAGTTCCAGGCAAGGAGAGTGAGCGATGAAGGCAGGTCGTCTGTGCGTCGGGATCATTGCGCTGGTTTTGACTTCTGCGGCGCACGCGGAAAAGTACGTCGAAATCTGGAATCCGCCGGAAGCGCGGGGTCATTCGGCGGCCCGGGCCGTGCAAAAGCCATTGCGTCCGCATGCGCAAAAGCCGGGAGCGCCAAGGCTTGCGAGAAAGGTCACCGAGCCCGGCAGCGTACAGGCGGGGCACAGCGCTTCGTCGGTGGTGGCGACAAAGCGGCTCGGCAACAGAAGCATCCCACGCAAGATCGGTCCGGATGGCAATGTGTTTCGCGTTTGACGGATGCAAAGGCGGCGGGCGCTTCATCCATGTCGCGCGGGCAACTTGCTAAACTGCTTGTTCTTGCCCCTTGCCCCTTGGCCGTTTGTCGCGCCGTGGCTCGCGTGAGCGGCGCAGGCGGAATAATCCGGCGTCGCGTGCACCAACCACAGTCCTCCCTCGCCAACCGCATCACGCAACATGAGTGTCATCGTCCGCCGTATCGCGCATCTCGACATGGACGCGTTCTACGCATCCGTCGAATTGCTGCGCTATCCGGAGTTGCGTGGCAAGCCCGTCGTGATCGGCGGCGGGCGCAATGCGATACCGGAAACCTTGCCTGACGGCACGCGCCGTTTTGCGAAGCTGAAGGACTACGCGGGTCGCGGGGTGGTCACGACTTCGACCTACGAGGCGCGCGCATTCGGCGTGTTCTCGGCAATGGGCATGATGAAGGCCGCGCAACTCGCGCCGGACGCGATTCTGCTGCCTACCGACTTCGATTCCTACCGTCATTACTCGCGTCTCTTCAAGGCGGAAGTGGCCAGGTTCACGACGCGTATCGAAGATCGCGGCATCGACGAAATCTATATCGACCTCACGGACGTACCGGGCGATGCCGCCGACATCGGCTCGCGCATCAAGCAGGCCGTACATGGCGCAACAGGCCTGACGTGTTCGATTTGCGTCGCACCGAACAAACTGCTCGCGAAGATCGGCTCCGAGCTGGACAAGCCGGACGGTCTCACCATCCTGACGCCAGAAGACATTCCCACGCGCATCTGGCCGCTAGCCGCGCGGAAGATCAACGGTATCGGACCGAAGGCGAGCGATCGGCTGGCCGCGCTCGGTATCAACACGGTCGGCGATCTGGCGCATGCTGCGCCCGATCTGCTGCAGGCCAACTTCGGACTCAAATACGCAACATGGCTCACACATGTCGCGCAAGGCAGCGACGAGCGTCCTGTCGTCGTCGAATCCGAGCCGAAGTCGATGAGCCGCGAGACGACGTTCGAACGCGACCTGCATCCGCGCCATGACCGGCCCGCGCTGTCGGAGTCGTTCACGCGTCTGTGCGTGCGCGTCGCGGAGGACCTGCAGCGCAAGGGCTACGTCGGACACACAATCGGCATCAAGTTGCGCTTCGACGATTTCTCCACAGTCACGCGCGATCTGACCATTCCCGCCGCGACCTCGGACGCGGCAGCGATCCGGCGCGCCGCAACCGAGTGCCTGAAACGCGTCGCGCTGACACGCAAGCTGCGGCTGCTCGGCGTGCGCGTGAGCGGGCTCTCACTCGCGAGCGAGCAGGCTCCGCCGTTGCCCATACAGGCCGAACTGCCATTCACGGCTTGAGTTGCGACAGCAGCGCGCGCATCCCCAACGCCACCGCTTCAACCTCGCCGAAACAGTGCGCCGCTCAAGCGGCTAATCGCAACGAGCGAGCGCGCAACGAGCCAGCGCGAAACGAGCCAGCGCCCGATCGTCGCGGCCATCGGCCATCCTCGCGGCCCCGTATCGATGCGGGCAATGGCGGCACGCTGCCCGCTCGCGAGGACCTCGACGAACGCTTCATACGGCAGCACATGGCAGTCGCCTTCGCAAAGCGTGACCGTCACCTTGGGTGCGTCGCCCAGCAGCCAATCCAGCGATGCATCGCGGTAAGTCAGTCGCAGCGTGCCTTCCAGCGCGACGATCGCGCTGCCGCATCTGAACCATGCGGCGTGGATCTGGCCGGGGGCGTATCGGTGTTCGAAGGGTTTCATCGAGAACTCAGTCCGAAAGCAGTCAACGGATCGGCCCAGCGATAGCAGGTTCGGCGGGCCACATGTCGAAAGCGTAAAGACAGTCATCGGACCGCAACAGACTCACGCGTTTAGAATCTGTACCGATACAGGCGCCGGTTTGGTTGCCCTGTTTCCGTCTGAATTGCCACGGTCTGTATCTGGCGATCTATCCACGCAGCAGGCACGATCCGAAGGATGATCTTGCTGAACGATGAACCTCTTCTCGCGCCGCCCGACACGGGCGCGCCGCTCTATGAACGGCTCGCTGAGCACTATCGCCGGGTGATCGCGTCGGGCACGCTCGCGCCCGGCGACCGCATGCCGTCGGTGCGCGCGTTGATGAGCCAGCACCACGTGAGTCTGTCGACGGCGATCCAGGTGTTTCGCCGTCTCGAAGACGGCGGCTGGCTGCAGGCGCGGCCGCGTGCGGGTTACTTCGTGCGGCGCGCGCCCGCTTCGAAACTGGCGGCCGTTGCGGAGCCGGACATTGCCGCGTTGGCTGAGCCGGCGCGCTACGTCGGCTTGCACGAGCGCATCTCGCGCGTGATCGAGCGGGCTCAGGCCTTTCCGGACGCGCTCAATCTCGGCGGCGCGACGGCCGACGCCGCGCTTTATCCGACCGCGCGGCTGCAGGCGCTCGCTTCACGCATCCTGCGCCATCGGCCGACGCTGCTGACGGAGGTCGGCGAAGACGGCGGCGCGGCGGAGTTGAGGCAGGCCGTCGCCAGGCGTGCGTTGTCGACGGGCGTCACGGCCTCGCCCGACGATGTGCTGGTGACGAGCGGCGGCGTCGAAGCGGTGAACCTGGCGCTGCGTGCCGTGGCGCAGCCGGGCGATACGATTGCCGTCGAATCGCCGGCGTTTTTCGGGCTGTTGCAGATACTCGAAAGTCTCGGGCTGCGCGCGCTCGAAATACCGACCAGCCCGACCACGGGCCTGTCGCTCGAAGCGCTCGACATCGCGTTGACCGCGTGCCCGGACATCAAGGCGCTGGTCGTCGTGCCGAACCTGCAGAATCCGCTCGGCTGCGTGATGCCGGACGCGCGCAAGGCCGAACTCGTGCGGCTGTGCGCGGGCCGTGGCGTCGCGCTGATCGAGGACGAGCCGTATCGGGAGCTGATCGAATCGACGGAACCCGCGCGGCCGTTGAAGGCCTGGGATCGCGACGGCGGCGTGATCTACTGCGCGTCGCTGAACAAGGTGCTCGCGCCGGGCATGCGGCTCGGCTGGATGTCGTCGGGGCGCTGGCATGCGCGCGTGCGGCTGCTGAAATTCGCGCAGACGCGGAACAACGAGTCGCTGGCGCAGTTCGTCGCGGCGGAGTTCATCGGCTCGGGCGCGTACGACCGGCATCTGCACCGGTTGCGCGAGAAGCTGCGCGTACAGCGCGAGGCGAGCGCCGACGCGATCAGCCGGTATTTTCCCGTTGGCACGCGGCTGAGCCTGCCGCCTGGCGGGCTGCTGCTGTGGGTCGAACTGCCGGATGGCAAGTCGTCGGATGCGCTTTTTGAAGCTGCGTTGCCGCACGGTATCCGGATTGCGCCGGGTTCGATATTTTCGAACTCGGAGCGCTTTCGCTCTTTTATCCGCCTCAGTTGCCCGGGGCCGTTCGATGAACGGATGGACGCGGCGCTTCGTCAACTCGGACGCCTCGCGGGGGAAGTCGCCTGACGGCCGGGACGCGTTGGGAAGGCGCGCCAGGCGTGTGCGGACTTGTCAATGCGAACTGCGCTCCGACGACTGGTGCATCCGTCACCGCTTTGTCACGATGCGCGACTAACTTCGAAAAGCATCCCATACAAAGCTTTCAGCAACTCGCTTGCGTGGGTTTGAGTCAGGCGTTGAGGCGCCAATTCTGGCCGACACGGTATTGGACGGATGTGAGCGCTGAAGGGCTAACGCCCGTCGACTCGCCGTGGGGCCGGTGTAGGCGCTAAAGCGCCAACGCCCGTCGACTCGCCGTGGGGCCGGTGTAGGCGCTAAAGCGCCAACTCCGGCCGACACGGCATGGGACGGGCGTAAGCGCTGAAGCGCTAACGCCCGTCGACAGGAGGCAAACCATGAAAATCGCTCTGTTTGCAGCCGCCAGCCTGCTCGGCGCACTGTCCGGTTCCGTCGCGCACGCGGCCGACGTCACGGGCGCAGGCAGCACCTTCGCGGCCCCGATCTACACCAAATGGGCCGACGCGTACCAGAAAACGGGCGGCGGCCGGGTCAACTACCAGGGCATCGGCTCGTCGGGGGGCATCAAGCAGGTGCTCGCCAAGACCGTCGACTTCGCCGGCTCCGACGCGCCGCTCAAGGACGACGAACTCGCGAAAGACGGCCTGTTCCAGTTTCCAACCGTGGTCGGCGGCGTGGTGCCCGTCGTCAATCTGCCGGGCGTCAAGCCGGGCGCGCTGGTGCTCTCCGGTCCGCTGCTCGGCGACATCTACCTCGGCAAGATCAAGAAGTGGAACGACCCGGCCATCGCCGCGCTCAATCCCGGCGTCAAGCTGCCCGATACCGACATCGCCGTCGTGCGTCGCGCGGACGGCTCGGGCACGAGCTTCATCTGGACACACTATCTGGCGCAGGTGAGCCCCGAGTGGAAAAGCAAAGTCGGCGAAGGCACGACGGTCAACTGGCCGACCGGCACGGGCGGCAAGGGCAACGACGGCGTTGCGGCGTTCGTGCAGCGGCTGCCGGGCGCGATCGGCTACGTCGAATGGGCGTACGCGAAGCAGAACAAGATGACCTACACGTCACTGAAGAACGCGGCGGGCGCCGTCGTCGAGCCGAAGACGGACAGCTTCAAGGCCGCGGCAGCAGGCGCGGACTGGTCGAAGTCGTTCTATCAGATCCTCACCAACGAGCCCGGCAAGGATGCATGGCCCGTGGTCGGCGCCACCTTCGTGCTCGTGCATGCGTCGCAGGACAAGCCGGATCACGGCAAGGAAACGCTCAAGTTCTTCGACTGGGCGTTCAGGAACGGCACCCAGACCGCGCAGGAACTCGACTACATCCCGCTGCCGGATGGCGTCGTGTCGCAAATCCGCACGCAATGGAAGGCCAAGGTCAAGGACGCATCCGGTAAGCCAATCGCCGATTGATCAGATTAAACGCATAAAAGCGTACCAGTGCGCGAGAACGGCAGCCGTCATTGAACAGTAACGGGGCGTCGCGATAATGCGAATGCTGGCCTGAGAGCAATCGGGACGGGCGTGAAGCACGGCGTCGGCCGCGCGCAGCGCCAGCCATCCCGATTGAAGCCAGAGACGCATTCATGACCATTCCCATGCTGACCACACACCGTGGCTATCGCCTGCAAGCCAGCGCCGCAATTCGCGACGACGGCCTGCACGCCGCCGATCTGATCATCGAAAAACCGGGCCTGCCGGCCCGCATCTTCAACGCCCTCGACTACTTCTACGACGGCGAACAGGCGCTCAGGTACGCGACCGCCTGGGGCCGCATCTGGGTCGACATGAAAGGTTGATCCCGCATCCTGCGTTCCGCTGGTGCTTAGGCGCGACGCGCAGCGCGCGTCGCGTGAAGCGGGCGGACCGTCGCGAACCCGCTCATCAGTTTCATCCCCATCCCGCCGCCCGATAAGTTCATACGATTAGCAGCGCGAACTGCCGAGTGTATGACTTCGCACACAGTCAATTTTGCGACGCTCGACCATCGCGTTTATGCCCGATAAGATGGCGCGTGACGCAACACGTCTATTTGCTGGCTGATATTGCATCGGGCAAGCGGCCCGTTAGCCATGACGAGCGAGGTGCGGCAGGACCTGCCTGCATGCTGGACGCCTCGCTTGCGTCGCACACCGCGCCGCAACGTGCCTGATTTCTTCGAACACAGACGGCTTGCCGGGAAGGGCTGCCCGGCGCACGAGAGGGACGTGGCATGTTGAACAAGTTGATCGACATCGCGAGACACATCCGACGCAGCGAACGCTTCAAACATTCGATCAGCACACCGGGCCGCATCACGTTGCACGCGCAACAGCGTTTGAACCGCGGCTACTTTGCGATCGAGATTCGCGCGCACTCCGGCTTCTTTTCAGTGATGCAGATGGTGCTGTTCATCCTGATGTATTGCGAGGAAAAGCGCCTCACGCCGCTCATTTCCGCGCGCGGCGGAATTTACGGCGACGCCGAAGGCAAGGTCGACTGGTTCTCAGAATACTTCGACACCATTGGGGCGGCGCCGCTGCCGTCGTCGAGCGTGCGGTTGCGTACGTCGGTCGTGCGCGATCTCGGCGGGCTCGGATTTCGCCGGCGTTATGAGCCAAGGCTCGATCTGCGGCACGCCAGCGCGCTGTTCCGCTCTTACTACCAGCCCGCTGCGCCGATCCGCGACGAAGTGGACGCGATCCGCAAGCGCCTCGGCATCGGCGCGTCGACGCTCGGCGTGCATTTTCGCGGCACCGACAAGAAGGCCGAAGCGCATACCATCGCGTGGGAGGCGTTTTGCCGTCTGGTCGAGAAGACGCTGGCCGAAGAGCCGCAACTGACCAACATTTTCGTGTCGAGCGACGAGCAGGCGTTCATCGATTACTTCGTCAAATGGGCGTTTCCCGTGCCCGTCAGCGTCGCGCCCGCGCGACTGCTCGCAACGGGTAGCACGCCCGTGCACTTCAGCGGTCATCCGGGACTGGCGATCGGACGCGAGGCGCTGGTCGCGAGTCTGCTCCTCGCGAGTTGCGGCTATCTGGTTAAGACCCCGTCGTATTTGTCCGCCTGGTCCAAAATGTTCAATCTGTCGCTTCCGGTTAAACTCGCCGTGCCGCCGCGCGAAGGCGCATTCTGGTTCCCGGACAGCCAGATCTGGAACGAACAGCAACAGCGCCGTGAAACGACGGGAGAGGCGGACGTCCGGTTGCAGGATCAGAAAACGGCCTGAACGGCGCGGCGCATGCCGCAATGCAATACGGCCGGGCGCTGCGCGAAATGCGGCCTGGCCCACAACGGCGATAGAAAAGCCGGCTTCCGGCCGCGTTCGCGAGCGGTCGGCAGGTCGGCGCTCGCGTAGAATCATCATAAAAGACCAGCACGGCAAATCGGGGAAGGGCGTGAAGATTCACAGCCACTACGACAATCTGAAAGTCTCGCGGGACGCCCCTCAAGAGGTGATCCGCGCGGCCTACAAGACCTTGAGTCAGAAATATCATCCTGACCGGCGGATCGACGATCCCGATGCCGAGCGGGTGATGAAGATCATCAACGCGTCTTATGCGGTTCTGAGCGACCCCGTGCAACGCAAGGAGCACGACGAATGGCTCGCGCGCAAGGAACGCGAAGCGGCCGCAGCGGCTGCGCTGCAACGCTCGCCGCGTCAGCCGGCGCCCGCGTCGCAGCGGACGAACTGGCAGTCGGCCGCCGCGCAGAGCCGGCGCGAAGTTCCGCCGCGTTCCAGCACATGGACGTCGCAGGCTCATATCGATCCGCGTGCCGCGAAGCGAAAGCCGCGCGCGGCGTCCGGTTTTTCGCTGCGCAAGATTTCGCTGCGAAGCTGGACGGTGATCGGCGTTTGCGCATTCTTCGGCTATGTCGCGATTTCGGAATCGACGACGCCATGGCCGTTCACCCGCAACACGACTTCGTACGGCTCGCCCTACGGTACGCGCAGTCATGCCGGGCCGGATGACGCCACGTCCCCGGATGGCAAGCGGCGCGGGCTTGCAGCGATGTCGTCGGCACAGGCGGCGACATCGCCGTGGTCCGGCGACGGGGCCGTCGCGAGCAGCGATCCGTCAGTCTCGCATGCGCTGTTCGTGAGGCCAACGCTCGCGCCGAACGGCGTGCCATGGCCGTCGAAGCCGTCCTATCTCGACGGCATGCCAGTGGGCGCGGCGGGCGGGCATTCGTCGGTGACGGTCGACAACTCCGTCAACCGCTTCGACGTGTTCGGCAAGCTCGTCTACAACGCGTCGGTCTTCGACCAGCCGGTTCGCCATTTCTTCGTTCCGGCCGGAAAGACTTTCACGCTGATCGGCGTCGCGCCGGGCGCGTACGACGTCCGCTATCAGAATCTCGACGACGGCGGCCTGTACAAGTCGCAAGGTTTCGAACTCAGCGAACAGGCCGTCGGCAACAGCGTCGACGCGACCAACGTGAGCATCACGCTCTACGCGTTGCCGGGCAGCACCGTAAAGCCGACCACGATCGGCCGTGGCGACTTTTAGCCATTGCTGTCTGCTGGCAACACGCCGCTCATTGCAGTGTCGCGCCCGCACCCCGCAGCACCACGCTCTGCCGCCCGTCGATGCTGACGGGCACATCGCCGTGCACGGTCGCGCGCCGCACGACGCGATGCGCGTCGCCGTAATCGTTGATCGCGTAGTGCTGCGTCGCGCGGTTGTCCCAGATTGCCATGTCCCCTTGCGTCCAGTTCCAGCGCACCGTGTTCTCGAGCCGCGTGACGTGATCGTGGAAAGTCTGCAGCAGATGCGTGGAGTCGCCCGCCGACAGTCCCTTCAGGCGCTGCACGAAATGGCCTAGCACCAGTGAGCGCTCGCCCGTTTCCGGATGCACGCGTACCACGGGATGCTCGGTCTCGTAGACGGTCGACGTGAACACTTCGCGGTAGCGCTTGAGCTGCTCGGTGTCGGCGTTCACGTGCGACGAGGCGTAGTCGTAGGCGTTCGTGTGCAGCGCCCAGAGCGTGTCGGCAAGACGCCGCAGCGGCTCGGGCAGGTTCTCGTAAGCGGCCGCCGTGTTGGCCCAGACCGTGTCGCCGCCGTACGGCGGAATCACGACGGCGCGCAGGATCGAGATCTTCGGATACGCATCGACGAAGGTGACGTCCGTATGCCATGAGTTCGCGCGCGCGCCATGCTGCGAATCGAGTTCGAGCAGATGGCGGCTGCCGTCGACGGACGGCACGGTCGGATGCGCGACGGTCTCGCCGAAGCGCCGCGCGAACGCTTCCTGCTCCGTGTCGTCGAGATGCTGCTGGCCGCGAAAGAACAGCACCTTGTGCTTCAGCAGTGCGGCGTGGATCGCATCGAAGGTCTGCGCGTCGATCGAGCCGGACAGTCTGACGCCTCGAATCTCGGCGCCGATGCGGCCGGCGACGCGGCGTAGATCGAGCGTTTCGTGCGCAGCGTGTGTGGCAATCGCGCCTGCGTTCGATGGGGCGAAACCCGCTTGCGTATTCGACATCTGACGTCTCCGTGTAAGTGGGAACGTCCATTCAAGCAGCGCGCTCGCGCAAAGAGAACTGACATTTCGTGCGAAGGTGTGCAGGCGGATTGCGCTATCGATAGGTTGATTCGTGCTATGCGAGCGGCACGCTTGCCCGAGGGGAACAGGCAACCGTTCCATGCTGTCCGTCGAACCCATGCGCGCGATGCTTTCCCGCCTCGGCACAGGACGCGTCGGCGGGAAAGCACGGTGGTCTAAGAGCAAACTCGCGGCAGTTCAGCCCGGCTGGACGGGAACGAGCTTCAGTTTGCGGCGCAAGCTCCGCGTGTCGTGCATGTCGCAGGCTTCGGGTATTTGCCACGCCGCGCGCAACAGTTGAATGAACGCCGCTTCACCTTCGGACAGGTGTCCATCCGCGTGCGCGCCTTCGTTGCATAGCGCGATGACTTCGCGGCGTATGCGCCAGTCCTTGATGTCCTGCGCGAGACAGAAAATCACGGCAGGGTCGAGGCGGCAGGTGTCGCCCCAGTTCAGGTAGGCCGTCGACGTCAGGTCCTCGCACATCTGCTGCATGACGCCGAGCAGTTGTCCGCGGTTCATCTTCAGCCGCGCTTCCATCCCGCAACGCTCCAGCGCTTCGAGCTCGTCGGCGCCGACGTGTCCGTCCGACAGCAGGCAGGCGGCCACGATGCGGGCCGCTGCTTCGGGACTGTCGCTTCGATAGTGACGCATTTCATCTCTCCTTTGCTTCGATTCGATTGACGGCGCGGCGCATCACGCAATCCAGTCGCGCGGCGCGAGGTTCGAGTGCACGTGAAACGGATAGCTGCTGTCGTCGAGCATGCGCTGGCGGCGTTCGAGATCGGCGAGATCGGTCGACGACGCGAGCCACGCTTCGCGTTCGCTGTCGCGCGAGGACGTGAACAGCATGCCGAGACGGTGTGCGAGCTGGTTGAACATGATGTGCTCCTTCAGTAGTGCGATAAGGAAACGCGCTGGCGAAATGGGGATCCGCACGGCTGCGTGACGGCGATGCGCGGGCTTTGTGCTGCTTGCCGTTTCGTCGGTTTCGACCATGACGCTGCATCGACGGAATGCATCGTAGGCGGGGTGAGTTAGCCGGAAATGAGTGCGCCGGACATGCGCTGAAACGTTATGTCACGGTGTGCCATAACCCGTTTCGAGCCTGATTCAAAGGCTAATTCTTTGCTCACTGTCGGCGCGCAGAATGCGAACCATCCGATGCATCACTGACACGGCATCGAACGTCGAGGAGAACAACATGAAAGGGATTCGCCACATTGCAGTCGCCGCATCGCTCGGCCTGGGACTGGTGAGCGCCGCGCAGGCACACGTGTTCGTCGGCGTCGGGATTGGACCCGTTGCGCCTGTCGTTCCTGTCATGCCCGTCGTCTCCGTCGCGCCGCTGCCCGTGTATGTGCCGCCGCCCGTGTATTACGCGCCGCCTGCGCCGGTGTATGCGCCGCCCGTGATGGTCGGTTACTGGGGGCATCCGCACTATGCCTATCGCGGCTATTACGGCTACGGCTACTGGCGTTAGGCAAACGGCGAGCGTGCCATGACGGGCGCTCATTTATTTCTAATTTTCGGTCGCTACGATCCACTTCATCGCAAGGCTCATCGAGCCAATCACCCGGAGGGAAACATCATGAAAACGCTCATTCAGACGGCTGCAGTCGCTGTGTTGCTCGCGCTGCCCATCGCCTCGTTTGCGCAAACGACGGCACCCGTTTCGCGTGCCGAAGTCGAGGCGCAACTCGCGCAGCTGGAAAGCGCTGGCTACAACCCGAGTGGCGACAAGGCGCACTACCCAGCGAACCTCGAAGCTGCGCAGGCGCGACTCGACGCACAGCACGGGGACGGATATGGCGGCGTCGCGGACGGCACATCGCAAAGCGGAGCGGCGTTTCATCCTCAGTACGATGTCGGGATGAAGTCGATTTACGTCGGTCACTGAACGGCCGCTGAGGCACCGCCGAAGCAGCCGGTCAAGCCGATATGAACCCGCGGGCGCGCAGATAATTCTGCGCGCCCGCATCATTGTCTTTGCAACCAGAAGCGTGTGCTGTGCGGTGTAGAATCGGCTCGCCGAAAGGCTCGCCGAGAGGCTCGCCGGAAGGCTCGCCGAACGGGCACGCCGCTATCGGCGCCGAAGCGGCACGTCAGCCCCGGCGTTCAATCCCGTTTGCACAACTCTCACCGGACGGCACGCATCAGACCATGTCCATGCCCAAGATCCGCTCCCTCAGAAATCAACTCGTGCTCGCCCTCTGTGTGCTGGTGAGCATCGTCGGCGTGGTGCAGGGCATCAGTTCATGGCAGCTTGCCAAAGCCGGCATGAGCGCGCTGCTCGATCTGCGACTCGAACAGGTGGCCACGCGCCTTTATCACAGCGGCCTCGCCGATGCGCTGCCCACCACGCCCGCTCGCGGTTCGCAGCCGGAGCGCGACGTCTATCTCACGGTCTGGAAGGAAGGCATCGATACGCCTTACCGCTCGACCGACCCGTCGCTTGCGTTGCCGCGCGATGCGGAGCCGGGCTTCTCGAACGCGATGGTGAACGGCGAGAACTGGCGCATTTACACATTGCGCGAGCCGTCGATGGTCGTCCAGGTCGCACAGCGCTCGCGCGTGCGCCAGGAGCTTGCCGAAGCGCGTTCGCTGAACACGCTGTGGCCGATGATCGTGCTCGTGCCGCTGGTGTGGCTCGCCGTGCTGCTCGTCGTGCGGCGCGCACTGAGGCGCCTGACGCGGCTCGGCAGACAGGTACAGGCCATCGACATGGCGCATTTCGAGCAGTTGTCGACCTCGGGCGTGCCGACGGAGATACGCCCGTTCATCCTGTCGATCAACACCATGATCGGGCGTCTCGAACAGTCCATCGAGAGCGAGCGGAAGTTCATTGCCGACGCGGCGCATGAACTGCGCACGCCGCTCACCGCGTTGCAGTTGCAGGCGGACAATCTGCAGCCGCATATCGCGCCCGGCAACCAGGAGCGCTTCCGCGAACTGCAAAGCGGGATCCGGCGCAGCGGCCGGATGATCGCGCAGTTGTTGCGGCTCGCGCGCGCCGATGCGCCGATGAAGGCGGACACGCTGACGCGCGTCGACGTGTCGGAGGTGGTCGTCGACGCCGTGGCCGAAGTCCTGCCGATCGCGATGCAGCGCGGCATCGACATCGGCGCCGACGAGATGACGAGCGCTTTCGTGCGCGCCAACGACGCCGATATCGGCATCGCGCTGCGCAACCTGGTGAGCAACGCGATCCGCTACACGCCGGATGGCGGCAAGGTCGATCTGAGCATCCAGGTGCGCGACGGGATGGTGTGGATCGAAGTGGTCGATAACGGGCCGGGCATCGACGAGGCGCTGCTGCCGCGCGTGTTCGACCGGTTTTTCCGCGCCAATGCGCAGATCGAGGGCAGCGGGCTCGGTTTGTCGATCGTGCAGGCCATCGTGAACCGGTACGGCGGCGCAGCGAGCCTGCGCAATCGTGCGGACGGGCAATCGGGGATCGTCGCGTCGATCGGTTTTCCCTCGGTGCCGTAAGCGGTGTCATCAGCCGCGCCGCTCATTCTTTGCTAATTCTTCGTGCCTAAGATGGGAACTGTTGGAGCAGGCCCCTCTGGTTCTGGCACGGCGATCGGTGCACGCCAGAATCCTTCGGCCGACTGCGTATGCAGTCGGCATTTTTTTTGCTGTCGACACCGGACGGGTTAGCCTGTGCGGGCTCGGTTATCATGCGATCTGGCGGGTGCGCGGGAGTGGGGCGCACCGGCAGCCACGGCCCGGAATCGCAAACCGCCGCCCGCGCGCGATGCGCCGCGCGCCGCGCGGCTGACGGGTCCTTGCGCTGCGGCCAACGACAACGCTTCGTTGCTGTGGACACGACATCATGCGAGTGCTACTGGTTGAAGACGATCTGCAGATCGGCCAAAGTCTGATGCGCGCGCTGCAGGACGCTGACTACAGCGTCGACTGGGTGCGCGACGGCAATGCGGGCAGCGCCGCCATCGCTGCCGCCGAATATACCGTCGTCCTGCTCGATCTCGGCTTGCCGGGCATGGGCGGCATCGAATTGCTGAGGTCGGCCCGCGCGGCGGGCAACACCGTGCCCGTGCTGATCCTGACGGCGCGCGACGACCTCGACGCGCGCGTGCAGGGCCTCGACGTCGGCGCTGACGATTACGTCCTCAAACCCTTCGACGTCCCCGAGCTGATGGCGCGCATGCGTGCCGTGTTGCGGCGCAAGGCGGGCTATGCGTCGTCGCGTCTCGGCGACGACGCGCTGAACCTCGATCTCGACAAGCGCACGCTGTGCTGCAATGGGGTGTCGTCGGTATTGTCGGCGCGCGAGTTCGCGCTGATGCTCGCGTTTCTCGAACGGCCCGGCACGATCCTGTCGCGCGACCAGCTGGAGGACAAGCTGTACGGCTGGGGCAAGGAAGTCGAGAGCAATGCCGTCGACGTGCTCATTCACTCCGTGCGCAAGAAGTTCGGGCAGTCGGTGATTCGCAATGTGCGCGGGCTCGGCTGGACCGTCATGCTCGGCGAAGCGCCGAAAACCTGAAGGCTGCGCATCCTCATTCTTCCCTCACTCTGCATCGACACAATCTTCTCGACCGCACAGCAATCACGCTGAAACGCGCGGCGAGGAGAGAGCGATGAAAGGCATTCCAGAAGTCACGGCAGCGGGCGGGCGCAACGATGCGTTCAACGACACGCCGGCCACATTCGATAGGTACGCCCCCAGCACCCGCACGCGGATCGCCGTGCATATCGACTGCATGCCGCCATGCAGCGCCGCTGGCGCGGACCTGCGCGCGCCCGTCTATGCCGCGCGCGTGTACCGGATGCAGCCTGCGCGGTGCCGTATCGGCGTACGCGTGCGTTATCCGCGTTGCGCCGGCTGGGGCGACGGTTTTGGTTCGACGCAACGCTGAGGCTTGGCCATGTCGAACCATCCGGCTCTCGACGGTCTCACGGATCGCATGGCCGCGAGCTGGCAGGCGCGTGCCGTTCTCATGGTCATGCCGCTGTTCGTCGGGCGGTGCGCTCGTGCGCGCTGCGTGGCGCCCGATGTCGCGCGGCTGCGCGTGCGCTCGCACTGGCTGTCGTTGCCGGGCGCGGGGCTAGCGGCGCTTTTCAATCCGCGTTCGCGCAGGGTGAGCGACGGCGGTCTCGACGGGCTGTGGACGTTACCGTCCACCCGGCCCGGCCCGATCGCGAACGCGATTCTGTACCTGCATGGCGGCGGCTATTACTTTGGATCGTCGGCGACCCATCGCGCGGTGACCACGGCGCTCGCCGCGCATAGCGGCGCGCCCGTGTTCGCGCCCGATTACCGGCTCGCGCCCGAGCATCCGTTTCCCGCCGCGCTAAATGATGCGCTGCACGCGTACCGCACCCTGATCGCGCGCGGCATCGCGGCGAATTCGATCGTCGTCGCGGGCGACTCGGCGGGCGGCGGGCTGGCGCTCGCGTTGCTGGTTGCGCTGCGCGATGCGGGCGACGCCTTGCCGGCGGGCGCCGTGCTGTTTTCGCCGTGGGCCGATCTGACCACGACATGGCGCGCCGCGCGCGGCGCCGGACCGACGACGCGTATCGCGATGCAACGCGCCGCGCAAATGTACATCGGCGACGCGAGCGCGTGGGACCCGTATGTGTCGCCTGCGCGCGGCGATTTGCACGATCTGCCGCCCATCCATCTGCAGATCAGCGACGCGGAAGCGATGTACGAGGATGCGCTCGCGCTCGCGGCGCGCCTCAATCGCGTGGGCGTGACGGTGCAGGTCGCCCAATGGCATGCGGTGCCGCATGCGCTGCCGTGTTTCGCGCCATTTCTGCCCGAGGCGAATCAGGCGCTGCGGCAGGCGGCGATGTTCGTCAGGCGCTGCTATGCGACGCGCAAACGCGAGGCTGCAACCGCCGCCGCCATGGCATGAGAGCGGGAGCGCAGAGAAAAAAGCGGACGGCGCGAGCCGTCCGCGTCAATGGCCAATACTGAACACTGGCCTCTGGAAAAGCCTCCGGGAAAGTCAGGCGCGCGCCGCTTCGACGGGTGCGTGGACGGTGTCGTCGATCGGGAAATGCAGCAGCGCGGCGAACAGTCCCGCCAATGCCGTCGCGGCCCAGATCAGCGTGTACGAGCCCGTCGCGTCGAACACGTAGCCGCCGAGCCACGCGCCGAGGAACGAACCCAACTGGTGACTGAGAAACACGACGCCGAACAGTGTGCCGAGATGCCGCGTGCCGAACACCTTGGCGATCAGGCCGCTGGTGAGCGGCACGGTGCCGAGCCACGTCAGGCCCATCACGGCGGCGAACAGCACGACGGAAACCGTCGACTTCGGCAGCAGGAAGAACGCGGCAATCGTCGCGCCGCGAATCAGATACAGCCAGCCGAGCACATGCTGCTGACGGAAGCGCCCGCCAAGCCACCCGCATGCCCAGCTTCCCGCCATGTTGAACAGGCCGATCAGCGCGAGTGCGGTGGCGCCGAGTCCCATCGGCATGTGGCACAAGCTCAGATAGCCGGGCAGATGGGTGGCGATGAACGCGAGCTGGAAGCCGCAGGTGAAGAAGCCGAGCGTCAGCAGCCGGTAGCCGCGATGGCGCATGGCGTGCGCGAGCGTCTCGCGCAGCGGCGCGACCGTGGCCGCTGCGGGCGACGCGGCCACGTGCGTCGCGCCGACGTCCTTGCGGCGGTCGAGCAGCATGCCGAAGGGCGCGGCGACCAGCATCAGGAAGGCGAGCGCATAGAGCGACGTCGATATGCCCGACGTTTCGCGCAGCAGTTGCGCGAACGGCACCATCAGCACCTGTCCCAGCGAGCCGCCCGCGCTCGCGATGCCCATCGCCATGCTGCGCTGCTCGGGTGTCGCGGCGCGCCCGACGGCCGTCAGCACGACGCCGAACGTCGTGCAGCTCACTCCGATGCCGACCAGCAGCCCAAGCCCCGCAATCAGCGCGACGGCGGACGGCGAACCGGCCGCGAGCGCAAGGCCCGCAGCGAAGGTGGTGGCGCCGAACGCGACGACGGGCGCGGCGCCGTAGCGGTCCGCGGCGGCACCCGCGAACGGCTGCGCGAAGCCCCACACGAGATTGTGCAGCGCGATTGCAAAGGCCACGAGCGTGACGGGCAGGCCGCGATCGTACGAAAACGGCCCGATGAACAGGCCGAAGGTCTGCCGGATGCCCATGGCCGCGCTGATGATCAGCGCGGCGGCGACGATCACATAAAACGTCGGGTTTTTAAGGGGAACTGCGTAAGCGGGTTTGGCCGTTGACATGTTTCGTTTCCTCCTGGCGGCATCGTCGCAGCAGCCAGCAGACGCGACAAACGAAAAGTTTTCGGCGACAGATGAAGAAAATTCACTCGCGCGGCGAGTCGGGCGCTAGCGGCTTGCCGTCGTGAAATGCGTGGATTCGCCCGTTGAACCGGCGTCATCGAACGTGTGCGCTTCGTGAAGCAGCCAGCGCTTGAATGCCTGCAGATCGGGCCGCTCGTCCGTGCCTTCCGCGCTGACCAGCCAGTATGCCGTCTTTGCATCGACGGTCGGCGTGCTGGCTTCGACGAGCGTGCCCGCGTCCAGCTCGCGGTTCACCAGCGGCCGTCTGCCGATCGCGACGCCCATGCCCGTCGTGGCCGCTTCGAGCGCCAGCTGGATCGTGTCGAAACGCACGCCGCCCGCCGCGTCGATATCGCGGACCCCCGCACCGTCCAGCCATGCCTGCCAGTCTTCGCTCGCGGTGTCGACATGAATCAGGGTCGCGCGGCGCAAGTCGATGTTGCCGTGTGCGTCGCGCAACGTGTCGCGATACGCGGGACTGCAGACGGGCACGAGGCGCTCGCCGAACAGCCGGCTCCAGTCGCTGCCCGGCACCGGCCCGCGGCTAAGGCGGATGCCGAAGTCGAAACCGTCTACGGGAAAGCCTACCTGGCGGCGCGAAGTATCGACGGAAACGTCGATGTTCGGCCACTGCGCACGAAACTCGAACAGGCGCGGGACGAGCCAGCGCATCGCGAGCGTCGGCGCGCAGCTCACCGTCACCGTGCGGTGCGTGCGGTTGTCAGGCAGCCGCTGCGTGCCGAGCGCGATCAGCGAAAACGCCTCGGCGATGTATGGGAAGTATTGTTCGCCCGCGGGCGTCAGCGACAGCTTGCGCGGCTCGCGCGCGAACAGCGCGACCCCGAGCGCTTCTTCGAGCGCGACGATGCCGTGGCTCACGGCGCTCGGCGTCACGTTCAGTTCGGCGGCGGCGAGCTTGAAGCTGCCGTGCCGCGCCGCCGCCTCGAAGAAACGCAGCGAGTTCAGCGGGGGCAGGCGAAGCGGCATGGCGCAACCTTTGGGCGTCGTGGGTGAAGGGAAGGGATGTCGCGCGAGGCAGTCGGCGCAGCCAGCATGGCGTGGCTAGAGACAGGCGGCGTGCCGGGCGCCGCGAGCGTTACGCGAGGGCATGCCGCGCCGTTCGCACCCGCTCATGGGCAGCACGAGCAGCCGCGATGCCGCATGCCATATCCGCCTTCGCCTTCGGATGCGCCGCCCGACGAGCCGCCCGAGGCGCTGCCTAGCAACGCCGGCGCGCCCACCCGCACGCGTTCCGCCGACGTGCCGCAGCGCGGACAACCGGCCGGTTCGTCGCGTTCGGCGATGCGCCGTACTGCTTCAAAGGTGCCGCATTCGGCGCACTCGTAGTCGTAGACAGGCATGACTTGTTCCGTTGTTATCGACACCACAGGCACCACGCGCCCGATGTGCACGATATGTTTCAGCGCTTGCGCCGGCTGCTGCGCGTCCGTTCGTGAAACCCATCGGGCTTCGTGCGTACCCAGTTCACGAAAGCTCTGACTTGTTCGTTCTCGAGCAGGCGATCGACGGATGCATAAGAGGTCGCCAGTTCGCGCTCCGAAAAGAGCGCATGCAACTGCCGATGGCAGATCCGGTGCAGCGCGACCGTTTCGCGGCCGCCTTCGGTCTTTGGAACCAGATGATGCTCGTCGCGCTGATCGGCTGGAATCGCGCGGCCGCACAATGGACACGCTTCTTCCACCGGCGGCCGATACCAGGACTCCACTTCACGCTTTGCCATCGATGCCCCTGCGAATCCCATAATCCTACCAACTTTCGCGGCACGCACCTGTCGCCGCGCGCGCAAGCGGCGATGCTATGCTGGCCTCTCTTCGTCGAAGGAAGGCAAGTGCATGACGACGGTCGATACGCATGCGGAGCCGGGCCCCCGTGTGGGCTCGCGTCCAGATCCAGCTTCGAGCGGGGGCGCCGGGTACCGGCCGCCCGTCAACGAGGACGAGCTGCTGCTGAAGTGGATTCGGCGCGCGCGCGAGTCGCAGAAGAGCCATTACGACATGGCCGATCTGCTTGCCGCGCGCAACCGCATGTTCGGCATCGGCGTGACGGCCGTGTCGGCCGTGGTCGGGACGACGGTGTTTCTGTCGCTGGTGGCGTCGGCGGATTCGCCCTGGGTGCGGCTCGTCGTCGGCCTGGTGAGCATCGCGGCGGCCGTGTCGGCGGCGTTGCAGACGTTTCTGCGCTATGCGGAGCGTGCCGAGCAGCATCGCTCGGCGGGGGCGCGCTATGGTGCGGTGCGGCGCAGGCTGGAAGCAATCTACGCGGGCGACCCCGGTGCGCGCGACGGCCGCTATGTGAGTGAAGTGCGCGATATCCTCGATCGGCTCGCGGAGGACTCGCCGAGCGTGCCGCCGCGCGTGTTCCGGCGTACGCAGGAAACCTTGCGGGTTGCGGCGTTGCAAGACCGCGAAGAAGCCCGCTGGGAATGAAGGGGCAAGATGCCCAACACAGGCGACGCGGGCGTCACGCCCGCAGCCGCGCGCTGGACGCATCGCCACGCGCGGCGGGATGCGGCATCAGTGAAGGGACGTCCGCGGGCTCGGCGGCGCTGCTGAACAGCCGGCACACTTCAGTCGCGCTGGCGCACGCGTGCAGGCGCTCGCGAAAATGCTGGTCGCAAAAGCGCTGCGCGACGTCCGCGAGCAGATTCAGATGCATCGTGTTCGCGCCTTCGGGCACGAGCAGCGCGATCACGTCGCGCACCGGCTTCGCGTCCGGCGCGTCGAAATCGAGCGGCATGCGCGGACGCACGTACAGCACGACGGCCGTCAGCAAGCCCGCGATCTGGCTATGCGGCACGGCGACGCCTTGTCCAAGCCCCGTCGAGCCGAGCGCTTCACGCGTGTTCAGTCCTTCGATCACCTGGCCGGCGGGCACGCCATAGTGCGTTTCGCAAAACGCGCCGAGTTGCGCGAACAGCGCCGCGCGATCCACGGCGGCCGCGTCGAGCAGCACATTGCCGGGGCTCAGCAGGCGGTCGAGCGTCTCGACGTCGTCGTCGCCGGTTTTGACAGGCGGCTTCGCGGGGCGCAACGCGCTCGCTGCCTGCGCCCATGAGGTTGCGCGCAGCAGGTCGCGCCAGCCGTCCGTCGGCGTGTCGGGAATCTCGAACAGATGACCGAACTGCGCGGCAGGCGCAATGCGCGTCACCTGCTGGATCGCGCCGTTGACCGCGTCTTTCGGCAGATATAGCGAGAGCTGCACGCGCTCGGTATGCGGCAGCGTCGCGATGCGAATGGTCCATGGCTGGCCCGCACAGTCGCGCGTCAACGCGCGGCGCAGCGGTGTCACGTGTTGCGCGTCGAGCGTCACGCGCATCATCACGCTGCGACCGGAAGCGCGGCGCCGCGCAATATCGTCGTGACGAGGGTGAACGCCGAAAATGGCGCGCAGAATGGCTCGGGTCTTCGTCATGCCCTTTCTCCAGACTGACAACGAATCTAGCGTAGCGCGATTCGCATTAAAACCGAATAAAAAAACGGGGCGCCCGAATGTGGGGTGTCGCACGCATCGCGGCGCGCAATGGTGTTAAAGACGTGCCAGTGGCACACCGCTGCGGGCATGAAGAGCGCCCGCAGAACGCGATAGTCACGCACTTCACCGGCCCCGGAGGCTCCATTCATGCTGACGCTGTATTCGTACCCCGATCTGTTCGGCGTCGCCGACAACAACGCGTTCGGCCTGAAGGTCTACGCGTTCATGCGGCTGTGCGGGCTCGATTTCGAGCACCGGCATATTCTCGATACGGCGCGCGCGCCGCGCGGCCAGTTGCCGTATCTGTCGGACGACGGCGAGACGATCGGCGACAGCGACGCGATCATCGCGTATCTGAAGGACAAGTACGATCCGCGCATCGACAGCGGGCTGTCGCAAGGGCAGGCGAATCTCGACTTTCTCGTGCGCCGCACACTTGACGATCTCTACTGGCCGATGAGCTATTCGCGCTGGCGTGACGATCGTTATTGGCCGGCGTTTCGCGACGCCGTGCTGCGCGAGCACCCCGACGTCGCCGCGAGCGACCTCGATGCGGCGCGCGAGTACAACAGGCAGCGCTATCACTATCAGGGCATCGGCCGTTACGAGCCGGATCAGGTGTACGCGCGGGGCATCGGCGATTTGCGGGTGGTGGCCGATCTGCTCGGCGATAGCGGCTTCGTGTTCGGCCCCGAACCGGCGACCATCGACGCGGCGATCTACGGCTTCGTCGCGAATATTTACTTCTATGAGATCGACACGCCGCTCAAGGCGTATGTGCTGTCGCGGCCCGAACTGGTGCGCCATTGCCGCGCGGTGCATGCGCGTATCGTCAGGGCTTGAAATGCGGGCCGTAAGGAACTCGAACGTGGCATTGGCTGTCATCGGATAGGATTGACGTTCGTCAAAGGATCGAGACAGAACGATCGACCACACCCGCTACCGGGATCAACCACGGTAGCAACAACGGCATCAAGCAAGGGAGAAACAATGACAATGCACCGCCGCCGATTCATCGCCATGTCCACGGCCGCGCTCGCGACGGGCGGACTGGCGCTTGCGGGCTGCACGACCACGGGGCCGTCGTCGGATGCGTCGCCCGAGGCGAACGCGGGCAAGCGCCGGTCGATCGATGCCGATGTCGACGGAACACTCACGCGTCTGTTCAATACCATCGGCGGCTCGCGCGAACTCGCCGACAAGTCGCGCGGCATTCTCGTATTTCCTTCGGTGATCTCGGCTGGCTTCTGGATCGGCGGGCAGTACGGGCAAGGCGCGCTGCGCGTCGGCGGGCAGACGTCGGGCTATTACAGCATCGCGGCGGCGTCGTTCGGCTTGCAGATCGGCGCGCAGTCGAAGGCGATCGTCATGCTGTTCATGACGGATGATGCGCTCAACAACTTCACGCGCAGCCAGGGGTGGTCGGCGGGCGTCGATGCGTCGGTCGCGCTCGTGAACGTCGGCGCGAACGGCAATGTCGATACGTCGACGGCAATGAGTCCCGTCGAAGCGTTCGTGCTCACGAACGCGGGGCTCATGGCGGGCGTATCGCTGGAAGGCTCGAAGATTTCCCGCCTTATTATCTAAGCGCACCCGTCTCGCATTCGTTCTCGTATTGGTCTGATCACATGCCACGGATGGCGCGCTCCGCGCCGTCCGCGTGCCGTCTGAATCCTCAGTTCAAATCGCGCTCCGCAGCGTGCTCCGCCTCGCTCATTTATCGCTAAGTCTCGCGTCGCATCATGCATCGCATGGAGTAACGCAACGACGGAGGCACACGAAATGATCAGGCACATTCTGGTAGCGGTCGGCACGAACCCGGACAACAGCGTATTGAAGTCCGCCATCGACAAGGCCCGCCACACGGGCGCACGGCTGACGGCCGTGTATGTCGTCGATACGATGCCGTGGTGGGCGATGGCGGGTGTCGAGCACGGTTGCCTCGAGTCGATACAGATGGTCGAGGAACTGGAGCGCACGGTCGAGCGCCGCTGCAACGAAGTGTTCGAGCTCGACGCATGGGACATTCATACGCAGTCCGTCACGGTGCCGCTCGAAGGCGGCAGCGTGGGCCGCAGAATCGCACGGTTCGCCGATGAACTCGACGCGGACATGATCGTGGTCGGCGCGGGGCATGGCTCGAAATGGCGCTTCTGGGAAGAGCGGATGAGCGACGTGATCGCGCGCTGCACGCGTCGCGCGGTGCTGGTCTCGGCAACAGCCGATACGCGCCGCGACGGGCCCGCGGACGACCAGGCACATCGCCGTCAGCAGGCCAGGGCGAGCGGATCCGCTCGCGCGCAAACCCTTTGAGCGGGCTACGCGCCGCCGATCAGCTTCAGCCCCGCCGGCAACGATTCGCCGAATACGCGGCCGGTGTCGGCTTCATCGAGCGCGACGGTCTCGCGGACCATCTGGATCCACGTGGGCGCCGCGCCGAGCGTTTCGAGCCGCCGTATGACCGTTTCGCGCGCGGCGTCGGGCAGGTCGCGCGAACGGTCGCCCGTCATGCGCGACAGCTGCACGGCAGCGAACGCCGCGGGTTCGACCTTCTTCCAGTCCAGCGCAAGCACGGCTTCGAGCCAGTTCAGCGCGACCTCGGGCGGCACGACGCCATGCGCGCTGCCGTAGAACGGCAGGCGCGCGCCAATCCGCCCGATGGCCCACCACGTCGGATGATTCTCCGAAGGCTTGCGCAACCGTTCGAGCAATTGCTGCGCGAGCGCGATCTTGCGCTCCACCGAAATGCGCTCCAGCGAAGCCTGCACGCGAATCATGTCCGCATAGCCGACCTTGGCGGGATCGAACGGCAGCCTCTGTTTTTTGATGCTCGCGGCCTGCAGGAACTCCATTGCGTCGAGCAGTTGCAACTGCGCGTCCTCGCTCAGGCCGCCTGCCGCGCGACGCCATAGCGTCCACCATTCGGACCACACCTGGCTTTCGTGGATGTACTGGATGCCGTCGTCGAAAATCGACCACAGCTGCTCGACGCGCCATTCGTCGAGCGGATAACCGAAGCCTGGCCGCAGGCAATAGCCCGCGAGATTGAGCCACAGCCGCTCATGATCCGCCGAGCGGCGCCGGCGCTTGGCGCGCTCCCACAATGCACCGAACAGTTCGCGCAAGAGCGCTACATCCCAGTTTTCGCGCGGGCCGAGCGTGTGTTCGAGTTGTGCGCGCAGACGTTTGACCTCGCTGGGCCCGACATTCGACGAACGCGCGCCGAACGCGCGCTCGATCAGCTCGATCGCCTGACCGAGCGACGCGTGGCGTGCGCGTTCGCCGCCTTCATGGGGCGTCGCAGACGCCTCGTCGCGCCGCAGTTCGAACTGCAGCAGCCAGCGTTGCGAAGGGTCGTCCGTGGCGATGCAGTTCACTTCGAGCGTGCCGACTTCGGTGATCGACGTGGTGAGCTTCACGGGCCGCTCGTCGGCATCGGATGTCTGCTGGCGTTGCACGACGGTCGCGATGGGCGGCAGCCGGATGAAATCGCCTTGCGACAGATCGGTGAGTTCGCCGGGCGTGAAGCGCGTATCGGCAACTGTCGACATCAGATGAAAACGCACCGGCTGCCCGAGCCGCAGCGCGAACACGCGGTCGTCGAGATGCACTTCGTGCGCTTCTTCCGTGCCGCGCGGCAACAGGCAGATGCCCTGATCGCCTTCGAGCACGAGGAAATAGCTGCGCGCCGAGCCGCCGCCGATGCGCGGCGCGTTGCCCGCGCGCGCGAGCCCATAGGCGACCGCGCCGCGCGCGACGGCGACGTCGGGATGATCGTTCTGCAATACATGCAGCGGCTTGCCGCGCCAGCCGCCGAGCGTGTCGGCGAGTCTTCGCGTCAGCGCGTGCGCGCGGAATACGCCGCCGTTCAGCAGCAGTGTGTCGGGGACGGGCAGCGTGTCGTCCGGGTTCTCGACAGCCGGGCCGAGCGCCTCGCGCGATTGCGCGGCGAGCCGCTTCAGAAACGCCGCGACGTGCCGCGTGACGGCGGCGTCGCTGGCATACGGCAGGCCGAACTCGACGATGGCGGCGCGCGAGCGGCGCGGCATGTCGTCGGCCGACACTTGCGGAAAGAATCCGTCGACCACGATGCGCGCGATCTCGTCGCGCGTCAGATGCGTGGTGCGCGCGCCGCCGATCAGGCGCGAGCCCGAGCCGAGCAGCGTGATCGCCACCGACTCGGGCGCGTTCGCATCGAGCAATTGCTCTTTTGCGACGCGGCAGCGCTCGACCAGTTGCGACAGACTCGCCGCCGACAGCCGCGCCTGACCGTCCTGCGACTGTGTAAGACGTGTTTCGGCCAGCCGCGCGAGCGCGAGGTCCATGTTGTCGCCGCCAAGCATCAAATGATTGCCGACGCCGATGCGCGTCAACTGCGGCTCGCCGCTCGCGTCGATGTGAACCTTGATGAGCGTGAGATCGGTCGTGCCGCCGCCGACGTCGCAGATCAACACGAGCTTCGTGTCGTTCAACGCATCCCGAAGATCGACCCGATGATGAAACAGCCAGTCGTAGAACGCGGCCTGCGGCTCTTCGAGCAGCCGCAGCGTGGGCAGCTTCGCGAGACGCGCGGCTTCGAGCGTCAACGCCCGCGCGCCTTCGTCGAACGATGCGGGCACCGTCAGCACGACGTTCTGCTGTTCGAGCGGCGCGTCGGGAAAGTGCGTGTTCCAGGCGGCGCGCACGTGTGCGAGGTAGCTCGCGCTGGCGGCGACGGGCGAGACTTTCGCGACGTCGTCGGGCGCGCCCCAAGGCAGGATCGGCGCGAGCCGGTCCACCGATGCATGCGACAGCCAGCTTTTCGCGCTGGTGACGAAGCGCCCCGGCACCTGCGCGCCGAGCGCGCGCGCAAGCTGGCCGATGACGGGCCGTGGCGCGTCAGCGGCTTGCGAATCGGCCTGCGGCCACGGCAGTTGCAGATCGCCCGGATTCAGCTCGCCCGCAGCCGGGTGATAGCGCACCGACGGCAACAGGGGCCGCGCCGCCACTTCGCCGGGCGCGACGAGCTGATCGACCTCGAACACGCGGATGTCGTCGGAACCTGTTTCCACGTACGCGACGACGGTATTGCTCGTGCCGAGGTCGATGCCGACCGTGAAGCGCGCGGCTGACTGCTTCTGCTTTTGCTTCATCGAAGCCTTGACGCTCAGGCCTGCGCGCCGCCGCGCACGTCGAACTCGACTTTCCAGCGCTCGTTCGTGCCGCGCGGAATCGCTTCGAGTTCGAGCGTGCCCGCTTCCGTCACGCGCGCATGCAGCTTGACGGGCACGACTTCGCCGACGGTGCGGCCTTCGGCGGGCAGCGACGCCTCGATCTCCTCGAGTTCCTGCAATTCATCCGGCGACCAGTAATCGAGCATCGTGCCGACCTGATCGAGACGCCGCACCGACGAGCCGAAGAAGCGGAAATGCACCGGCTCGCCGACCACGAGGCCGAACTCCTGTTCCGGCAGCGGCGCATCGGTGCCTTCTTCCATCCCGAACGGCGCGACGCACAGCGCGGAAATGGGCGGCTCCATGCCGGGCACGGCGGGCATCGCCGATTCGATGGCGACGTAGTACGCCCGCGCCGTGCCGCCGCGAATGCGCACGCCGCGGCCGCGCTTCACGTAGCCGTAGTACGCCGCGCCGCGCGCGACGGCGAGATCGAGGTCCGCGCCTTCGAGCAGGCGCGCGGGCGCGGCGTTGTCGGCCGTGAGCCAGCCGTTGAGCGTCGTCATGATCCGCTCGACCAGCAGCGGCGACTTGAACACGCCGCCGTTGAACAGCACGGCCGTTGGATGCAGGAACGTCGCGCTGGCTTCGAGCGGCAACTGACCGGGCGCCTGCGTGCCCTGCAGTTCGGCGAGCGCCGCGACCTGGCGGCCGAGAAACGCCGCGAGATGGCGGGTGATGCCCGCGTCCTGCGCGTACGGCAAACCGAGCTGCGTGAGGCCGGCGCGCGTGCGGGTCATCGGCCGGGCCGACGACTCGACTTGCGGGAAGAAGCCTTCGAGGATCGTCTGCGTGAGTTCGTCGCGCGTGAGCTCGGTGCGGATCGAGCCGCCGATCAGCTTCGAGCCGCGGCTCGGCACGACGAGCGGCACGGCATCCGTCGACGGATCGGACAGCAATGTTTCCTTCGCGCCACGGCATGCGTAGGTGAGGGCGCGCAGTTGCCACGGATCGGCCTGCGTGCCTTGCGACGCCAGCTTGCGCGCGACCACGTGGGCGAGCGCGAGGTCCATGTTGTCGCCGCCGAGCAGGATGTGATCGCCGACCGCGACGCGATGCAGTTCGAGATTGCCTTCGCGCTCGATCACGGCGATCAGCGACAGGTCGGTCGTGCCGCCGCCGACGTCGACCACCAGAATGATGTCGCCCACCTTGACCTGCTTGCGCCATCCGCCCGTGCTCTTCTGGATCCAGCTGTAGAGCGCGGCCTGCGGCTCTTCGAGCAGCGTCATCTGGCCGTAGCCTGCTGCGCTGGCGGCTTCCGCCGTCAGTTCGCGCGCGGCGGGATCGAACGATGCGGGAATCGTCACCGTGATTTCCTGCTGGTCGAACGGCGCATCGGGATGCACGTGGTTCCAGGCCTCGCGCAGATGCGTCAGATAGCGCACCGAGCTTTCGAGCGGCGACACGCGCGTGACTTCAGGCGGTGCGTCGCTGGGCAGGATGGCCGCTCGGCGGTCGACGCCGGGATGGCACAGCCAGCTTTTGGCGCTCGACACCAGCCGGATCGGCGTGCCTGCGCCCCGGCTGCGCGCCATTTCACCGACGGCGAAGCTGCGCTCGCCCGTCCACGGCAAGGCGAGATCGCCGGGCGTCAACTCGCTTTCGTGCGGCAGATACAGAAACGACGGCAGCAGATCGAGATCTTCGATCGCGCCGGGCGCGGTCAGCTGGGTGACGGGCAGCACCTGCTGCTCAGTCTTTTCGCCGTCGCTGGCGGCGAGATCGACGTACGACAGCGCGCAGTGCGTGGTGCCCAGATCGATACCGATCGAATAGCGCGGCTCGCTCATAGTTCCACCTCGGCAGGGGCGAGCACGGCGGCGTCGTGGCTTTGCGTGAGCTTCGGCAGACGCACGTCGGCGACGCGCCAGCCGCGATGGCTGATGCTGCCCGTGAACGGCGCCTTGCCGACCACATTGCCCGTCAGGCGGATGGCCGTCGCGTCGAAGCCTTCGTTGATCGTCACGCGGCTGCCTTCGGCTTCGTCGCGCACCGGTTGAATCGTGAAGTGCTCCCGCAGCGTCGCGCGGCAGCCGTCGTGGACGAGGCGCGCGGCCGCGCCGATGTCGGCATCCGAATACTTCGCGATGTCTTCCTCGACGAAATCGATGAAGCGTGCATCGCGCTGGAGCAGGCCGAGCAACTGGAGCGCGGCCTCGGGCGTGGCTTCCTTGATGACGACGGGCGCCGGCGCCGGTGCCGGGGCGGGCGCCGGGGCTGCTACGGGCGCGGCGGCCGGTGCCGGCGTGGGCACCGCGCCGCTGCGCAGGCGCAGCACGCTGGCGGCGAAGTCGCGATCGCCGAGAATGCTGAAAAATGTTCCGAAGGCAAGCGACAGCCTGCCCAGCAACGAAACGTTCGGTTCGGTCATGAAAGATCGCTCCTGATTCTTGGGGATACGGTCGCGCCGCGCGGCTGTCGCGCGGCGGCGTGGAATTCGGGGCGGACGGTGGCGGCCGCCGCTAGCGGGCGGACGCGCGCTCGATATCGCTCGATATGTCCGCGTCAAAACCCGTATTTTGCCTTGTTGTGAGCCGTCGCCGGTTCCAAGTCTGATTCCTGCGCAAGTTTGGCGGCCGGATTTTACGTCCTCGCGTAAGAATAAGCGGCATCGTCCTGTCATTTTTTGCGGCGAGGATGGGAGCGTCCGGGTACGTGCAATGCGGCCTGGACGTGCGTTCGTTGGCTATGTTCGCCAGCGTTTCGTGTTGTGCGAGGACTCGGCGGGTCTTCACGGCCGCTCGGCCCGTGCGCGCTATTGCGTTCAACCGTTTCCCGGAGGCAAGCCATGAGCATTTTCAGCACGATCCTCAGCAAGATTTTCCCGTCGAGCCATCCGGCCGTCCAGCCTGCCTCGACGCCGGACGCGGCGCCAGCCGCAGATGCCGCGCCCGCGTCGGCTCCCGCTGCCGCGCCGGCGGAGCCTGTCGATGTCGAAGCGATCCTCACGGCGCTCGCCGAACAGAATTCTGAGAAGTTGAACTGGCGCACATCGATCGTCGATCTGATGAAGCTGCTGGGGCTCGATAGCAGTCTCGGCGCGCGCAAGCAGCTCGCGGAGGAACTGGACTACAGCGGCGACATGAACGATTCCGCATCGATGAATATCTGGCTGCACAAACAGGTGATGATCAAGCTCGCCGACAACGGCGGCAAGGTGCCGGACGATCTGAAGAACTGAGCGGTTCGCGCGGGCGTGTCGCGTGGCTTCGCAGGCACGCGACTTGCGGCGGCGCGGGATCATGAAGCTCGCCACGTTCAACATCAACGGCATTCGCTCGCGTTTGCCGGCATTGCTTGCATGGCTGGAACGGGAAGCGCCGGATGTCGTGTGCCTTCAGGAGTTGAAGGCACCCGACGCGGGCTTCCCCGAGGCCGAGATCAATCGCGCCGGCTACGGTGCGATCTGGCATGGACAGACGTCGTGGAACGGCGTTGCGATTCTCGCGAAAGATGCCCAGCCTGTCGAAACGCGTCGTGGTCTGCCCGGCGATCCCGACGATACGCATAGCCGCTATATCGAGGCCGCTGTCGAAGGCCTGCTGATCGGCTGTCTGTATCTGCCCAATGGCAATCCGCAGCCGGGGCCGAAGTTCGACTACAAGCTTGCGTGGTTCGAGCGGCTGATCGCCTACGCGAAGAAGTTGCTCGATTCCGGACATCCCGTCGTGCTGGCGGGCGACTACAACGTCGTGCCGACCGACTTCGATATCTATAACCCGCGCTCGTGGCTCAAGGACGCGCTGCTGCAACCGGAAAGCCGCGAGTGTTATGCGCGGCTGCTGAAGCAGGGGTGGACAGACGCGTTGCGCGTGCGCTTTCCCGATGAACAGGTCTTCACGTTCTGGGATTACTTCCGGCAGCACTGGCAGCGCAATTCAGGCTTGCGCATCGATCATCTGCTGTTAAACGGGCAGGTCGCCGCGATGATGCGCGACGCGGGCGTCGACCGCTGGGTGAGAGGGGAGCCGCATGCTAGCGATCATGCTCCTACGTGGGTTGTGCTGGATCTCGATGCGCGCGCGGTCAATGTGAAGAAAACTGCAGTGAAGAAAACTGCAGTGAAGAAAACTGCTGCCAGACGAAGCGCGGCCCGAACGGCAACCGCAGCCGCGTCAAGGAAGACCGGAAAATAATCTCACGCTGCCCGAATCGACAAAGGCGTCACGCGTGGAACTTCGGCAGGACGTCGGCTGCCAACTCCTCCATCACATCCCGCACTGGCCGGTCTGAACCCAGATTCAGCGTCACATGATGTGTGCCGTTCTCGCGCATGTCGTCCAGCACAGCCAGCAACGCATGCCGTCCCGCGCGATATCCCAACGACAATGGCGTTGCCGGCTCGTGCGGGTTGTCGCTCAGATCGAGCCGCATCGCGACGCCGAACGCGCGAAACGCAGGCGCAGGCAGACGATCGACGGCCGCGCGCCACATGCTGTGCCGTGCGCGCTGCGTCTCGGGCTCGCGGTGATAGGTCATCCAGCCGATCGAATGCCGCGCGATCCAGTCGACGCTCTGTCCGCCCGAGCCGACCGCGAGCATCGGCACGGGCAACGGCGGCTCGGGCAGCAGCATGAAGTCGGGTGCATTTTCCGGCCGCAGGTCGGGTATCACGCGCGGCGCGTCGCCGAGTGCAGCCGCGACCGTGTCCCAGTGCGTTCGATACAGTTCGCGCCGTGCTTCGGCATCGCGCCCGAACGCGGCGTACTCAGGCGGCCTGTCGCCTGAGCCGAGGCCGAGTATGAAGCGGCCATTCGAGAGCGTCTGCACGGATCCCGCGCCCTTCGCGATATGCAACGGATGGCGCAAGGTCAGCACGATCGCGCCGCTCGCGAGCGCGATTTGCGTGGTATGCGAGGCGAGCGCGCCGAGCAGCACCCACGGATCGAGATGCCCGACGGGATCGGGATAGTCGGCGCTGTTCAACGGCACGTCGCGCACCCAGAGCGCGCGAAAACCGAGCATGTCGGCCAGCGCCGCCAATCCGATCTGCTCGCGAAAGTCCGCGACGATCTCGCCCGCGCGCAACAAGGGCAGCGTCAGTCCGAGCGACAGACGGCCTGCAGAAAATACCCGGTGATCGATTGTGGATTTGGCGGCGCTCATCGACGGTTGCCTGCTTTGCCGCCGTCGGCGGGATGCCCGCGATGGCGGCGATTCAATGGAAGCCGATCCTAGCATCGCGCCGCAAATCCCACCGGGCAATGGACAAGGACCGCACGCCCGTGCCTCCCGTCCCATTGTTTGGAATTTGGGAACTGTGATTTCAATCTATGAGCATAGAAATTCGATAGAGCTCGACTAAACTCACTCTCAATCGACGCCGCGCCAGATCCTTCCGGTTGCGACGCCTCCCTGATTCAATATTCTCTGGAGTTACGTCATGAAAACCCGCCTTATCGCAGCCTTGCTGGTCGCCGTGTCCGCCGCTGTCGCCGCTCCCGCTTTTGCATCGGGTTATGGTCCGGCGCCGTTTTATCGTCCGTCCGTTGGCGCGCCCGCTTCGCAACGTGGCGTCAGCGCGCAGACTTTCGCCGCCGAACGCAATCAGGCTGCGGCGAACGAGGCCGTTGGCGGCGTGACGGGCGCATTGTCGGAATCGGGTAGCCGTCAGCCGGCGCAAGCCGCTAACGACGTCAACGTGTTCAAGGGTCATTGATCGCTGCGCGCGGCGGGCAATGCTCGCCGCGCCCAAAAGAAGCAGGAGGTGATCCCATGAGAGCATTCTTCGAAGGCGTGGTGTTGCTGGCGGCAGTCGTCGCGTATTTTCTGCCCGCCATCGTCGCCGATGCGCGCGAACGTGAAGATGCATTCGCGCTGACAATCTTCAACGTGCTGTTCGGCTGGACCGTGATTGGCTGGATTGCGGCGTTCGTGTGGGCGCGTCATCGCGTGAGCGACAGGCGGCTCGCGAATCTCGCATCGAACACACGTCGATCGTTGGGCCGCGTGACGATCGCGAAGATCGTAGCGCGCTCGCGCCGGGCACGCGCAGCGCGCCATCAGTCGACGCTATCCGTGTAAGAAGAGGTTGAATCGATGAAACCGCCGGTCTGGATAAGGCTGGCGGTTTTGTTTTGATAGGCCTGCATCCAGTTGATATGGATGTCGAAATAAATCAAGAAAGACGCATTTGAAACGGGACTACCACAGCGCCGGTGTCCATCCTCGCAGCCGCGCATCCTGCAACGCCTCGCGCAGATTCTGCACGAACGCATCGGCGCGCTGATAGCGGCTCCGTACGCGCGGATCGTAGTTCCGGTTCAACGCGAGCACGTCGACGATGCCGCGCGTCGAAACGCTCGTGTCCAGATCGGAAATATCGGTGACCTTGGCCCACGTGCAGCGCGTGATCTCGTTGCTGGGCACGGGGGTTTGACGCTCGTCGACATACGCGGCGAACACGTGATGACAGGTGCGCGCGCCCGCGAACTCGAACAGATATTGC
This sequence comes from Paraburkholderia caribensis, assembly GCF_002902945.1. Lineage (NCBI taxonomy): Bacteria > Pseudomonadati > Pseudomonadota > Betaproteobacteria > Burkholderiales > Burkholderiaceae > Paraburkholderia > Paraburkholderia caribensis. Next base: position 1,395,855 of record NZ_CP026102.1, on the reverse strand, counting down.
ATGCCCGTCGCCTGAAGGCGAGTTTCTTCCATCAGTTCGCGCACGGCGGCGGCTTCGAAGCTCTCGCCGGCGTTGGCTTTGCCGCCTGGCAGCGACCAGCGCGAGTTGGCCTTGCCGACCAGCAGAATGCGCGTGCCCATCCGGCACACGACAGTCGCACGTTGCTTCACAGTGTCTCTTCCATGTAGGGACGCGAAAGCAGCGTCAGCACGCCCCATGCCGCGCGATGCGATGGCGCTCTCAGCCGCCATGCGCCCATAGTGTCCGCCGATGTTGAGTATGAGACGTGACATCTTGATGACAACGCTCGCCAAAAATGCCCCTATGCGGTGATAGGCATTGGAGAACCCGGTTCAAACGGCCGCGAGCTTTTTGTTCTGCTTCAACATGCCGTCGAAGATCGCCACTGCCAGATCTTCCGGAAAGCCCGAAGGAAGTTGCGCGGCGACGGTATCGATCACGCGCTGCGTGGCGTGTGTAACCGAGTCGATCATTGTGTCGACGGCATCCGGCGGCAAGCCCACTTGTTGCCCTTGCGCGATCCAATGCCGCCGTAGTATCTGACCGATCAGATAATGATTGCTCGTGCCGCGCACAGCCATTGCCAGCTTTGCCTTCTGCATCGGAATGCGGTTCGCGCCGCGCCCGATGATGGGATGCGCGGACAGCACGTCGTAGAGCGGCGTCGCGCGATAACGGTTGCCCGGCAGATGCGCGATGCTGAAGTTCTTCGCGTGGCCGTCGGTGGCGGCGAGTAGCCAGAAGATCAGCTGTGTCGTGAAGAAGCGCGTGGTGTCTTCGGCGGCATCGTCCGAACCGGCCAGAATGTGCATCACGGCGTCGATGCCCGGCCCGCCGTCGGCCTGATATTTGGCAATGGGCGGCGTGCCTGTCGCCTGACACATGTCTTCCTGCGGCAGGCGTACGATCCACGTGGCGTCGCTCGCCAACCTTCGGTCGAAGCGTTCGACGACGAGCGCTTTCTGATCGCCGAACCGCGCGATCTCGCACGCGGCGATAGGCAGGCCGTAGGCGGCGACGATCTTCGAGCACAGCCATTCGTTTTCCACCGACGTGCGCATGTCGGCCCGCATGTTGCCGACCAGCCCCAGCGGCAGCTTCAGGATATGAGTGGTCGGCGTGCTGCCTGTGGGCAACACCCAGCGGCCCTTGTGCCGCAGCAGTGCCGTCTTTTCCTGCGCACCGGCGATGGAGAGGCGCAAGTCGGTTGCCTCGTTGCGCTGGCCGAGGGGGGCCGCGGCGGTCGTGTCGCGCAGCAGCCGCGCGATGTCATCGCCCGTCAGCGTGTCGCCGCCGATGCGGTAGAGGTGGGCGGGCGCTTCACCCGGCGGCAGCATCTGGATCGCGCCGACGCAATCGCGCCCGAGCGCGGCGAGCAGATCGAACGGCGCCGTGCTGCCCGTCCTGTAGCGCTGCGCCATTCTGCGTCGGATGGGTTCGCTGTCGGGCAACAGGTTGTCGAAAAACGCCGACACGACGGCACCGCGATACGGTTGATTGCCTGGCGTGAACGGCAGCGACAGCGACAGCGGACGGCCCTGTTCGTCGGCGATCCAGTCGTCGAAGTAGACAAGACGCTCGCCGCCGCTGGACTTTTCCCAGTAGCCGACGGCGAGGCCGTTCATCCACAGGTCGAGGCGTTGAGTCTGTGACGGGCGCCCCATGCTTACCACTGCTCCCGTTTCTTCGGTGCACTAGCCGTGCGCGGGGCGCGTGCGGCAGCGCGCGTATCCGGCGTGGCCGCGGGCTTGCGCGGCGCGGGTCGGGCGCCTTGCGCGGCCACGCCTGTGGGCGCGCGTTGCATCGCTTTCAGGGCGGGTGCGGCGCGTTCAGTTGCGGGCTGCGCTGCGTGCTTGCGCGCCGCTGGTTTCGGCGCCGTTTCCGGCGCTGCTTTTGACGCGGCAGGGCGCGATGCGCTCACGCGGTTCGACGATGCCATCTTTGCCACGGGCGCCGCTCTTGCGAGCGAAGGCTCGTCCTGACTGAGCGTGATCCCGGCGTTCAGCAGCCGCAAGACCTTGAAGAGCCGCTCGACCCCTGCGGCGGCGGGGTCTGCCTCGAACTGCGCATAGCTTTGCTGCGTGATGCCGAGCCGCTCGGCGATCATGGCCTGCGTGAGTCCTGCGGCTTTGCGAAAGCCGCGCAGAACGGGTCGCAACTGGCTGAGCGTCTTGACGGAATAGTCCACGGCTGGTCTCAATTAGACGGATAGATGCGGGTAGAGCTTCAGCACGCCGCTGGCGCCGAACGCGCTGCCTCTGCCGATACAGAATACAGGTCAAAGCCTGTATTAGCAAGATACAGTCTATAAACTGTAAATTAAAAATACAGTTCAAAACCTGTATCGATGGGAAGGAACGATGTGCGCTGCGCCGCAGTGCAAGTTTTGCGTCGCACACGGGTACGTAAAGTGCTGACAAAGGCTGACTCCGCCGCGCGATCAGGCAACGGCGAACCGACCGATAACAACGGAGGTAAGGCCATGAGCGATTCAAACTCTTCGAATGCACCCGATCCCACACGCCGCAAGATCCTGGCAGCGCTCGCGGGCAGTGTCGCGTTATCGGCGTGTGGTGGGGGAGGGGGCGGCGGCTCGTCGGGCAGCGCGGGTTCGACGAACGGCATTCCGCCCGATCGCGCAAGCCTTCCACGGCCGGCGTTGCCGGCTCCCGCCACGTCGGGCATCGATCACATCGTGCTCGTCACGATGGAGAACCGTTCGTTCGATCATATGTTTGGCTGGGTGCCGAACGCGGAGCATCAGCAGGCCCGCCAGTTTACCGACGCATTCGGTCAAACACGGTCGTCGTTCGCGTTGACGTCGAACGACGCGTACGGTTTCCAGGCTTGCAGTTTTTCCGACCCGAACCATCTGTACAGCGCAGGGCGCACGCATCTTGCCAACGGTGCGATGAATGGCTTTCTGCTCACGCCGGGTACGAGCCTCATGCGCGGCGACCTGCTGCCCATCGGCTATCTCGGCGCAGGCGATCTCGACTTCTACCGCGGCGCCGTCCCGCAATACACGGTCTGCGACTATTACATGAGCGGCATTCTGTCCGCCACGTTTCCGAACCGTCTCTATCTGCATAGCGGCGAGACCGACCGACTCGACGACAGCGTCGATACGTCGACGCTGCCGACCATCTGGGACCGGCTCGATGCGAAGAGCGTCTCATCGACGTATTACTTCCACGACGTTCCGTTCACCGCACTGTATGGCTCACGTTATGTCGGCCGCTCGAAACTGTTCGCGGAGTTTCTCTCGGATGCGGCCTCCGGCAATCTGCCGTCGTTCTGCATGGTCGACCCGAGTTTCGCGGGCGAGGCGCAAGGCACGTCGAACGACGATCATCCGCACGCCGACGTGCGCAACGGTCAGGTACTGCTCGGCCGGATCTATGACGCGCTGCGCACCAGTCCGAACTGGAGCACGACGCTGATGATTCTCGTGTATGACGAGTGGGGCGGCTTCATGGAGCACGCGGTCCCGCCTGTCAAGCCCGTATCGGCGGCGGAGCAGGCTGTCGGCAACGACGGACGGCTCGGCTTTCGCGTGCCGTGCATGCTACTCGGGCCGCGCGTGCGCGCGAACATGGTGTCGCGCTATCCGTTCGATCCCAGTTCGATTCATCAACTGCTTGCGTGGCGCTTCGGCCTCGATCCGCTGGGCGTGCGCGCGAGCGACACGAGCACCTTCAACATGGCGTACGCGCTCGACTTCACCGACGCCGCGCGAACCGACGCGCCCGCGATTGCGGTGACGCAAGGCACGTTCGGCGTCGCGTGCTCGACAGCGGGCATCATTCCGGGGCTGGGGGGCGTGGATCACAGCCAGCAGGTGCCGTCTACCTCGGACTCTCAGGCGGCATCTCAGGTGGCACCTGAGGCAGCGTCTCAGGCAGCATCTCAGGCAGCGGCGGCCAACGCGCCCGGCGGACGCTTTGCCGACTTGCGCGCGAAAGCGACCGCGCTAGGATTCCCTGGCGGCATGTAAATTCTGCGCGCTGTTTGCACGGCTCGATGCAATTGCGGCTCTGCGACGTGTGTCGCAGAGCCGCAATTCATGATGCGCGCCGTACGGCAGCGTTCAAGCTGCCGTCTTGCGTCGCTTGCCGAGTTCGGTTTCGACGGGCGGTTTGTCGGACTCGGGCACGGACCCGGCGGGGCGGTGCACGTCATGCGTGACGAAACCCAGTTCGCGGCTCGGCACGTCGAACCAGTCACGATGCGAGAACGAGTCGCGAATATCGTCGAGGCCGCTCTGCCAGTGTTCGAGCATCGTGTCCACGCTGAACTCGTAGTCCTTGTAATGGCCTTCGTACGGCTTGTTCCTGTAGATCAGATGCACGACGTTGATCGCGCTGCCGTCCGCTGCCTGCTGGGCGAGACGGAACAGCGGGTCCGCCTTCAGCACCGACGTTGGCACATGCTCGAGCAGTTCCTTGATGAAGCGCGCGTGCTTTTGACGCTCGGCGAGCATGTTGGTGATCGCGCGAGTCCGGCTCGAATACTGGATGTCCTTGGCTCGCTCGGAAATGTCGGGGAAGTCGCCGGGCGCATTGCCACGCGCGCTCCACAGGTCGACCTGAAAGACCAGCGTGTCCTTATGATCTGAATCGCGCAGCACTTCCGTGAGCGGCGTATTCGAAACGAGTCCGCCGTCCCAGTAGTATTCGCCGTCGATCTCGACAGCCGGGAAGCCCGGCGGCAACGCACCCGACGCCATGAAATGCTCCGGCGTGAGACGCATCTTGCGGTTGTCGAAGTACGTCAGATTGCCCGTGCGCACATTCACTGCACCCACGGACACGCGAATGGGGCCGTCGTTGATGCGGTCGAAATCTGCGAATTGCAGCAGCGTTGCCCGCAGCGCGGCCGTATCGTAGTAGCTGACGCGGCTAGGCTCCAGCTTGCCGAGGCCCGCCAGGGGCAACGGAAAGCGCGGCGCGAAAAAACCGGGTTGGCCTTCCGTCAACGCACGGCCGGCGGCCCACATGCTGGCCCACTTGCGCGACAGGTCATGCAAGCCCAGGCCGGGCAGCGCCCACGCGCTTACGCTGCCCACCCAGTCGAGCGGATGACAGATCGCATTCCAGAAACCGCGCAATGCAGCCACGCGATTTTCCGGCGCATTGCCCGCGATGATCGCCGTGTTGAGCGCGCCGATCGACACGCCTGCGATCCAGTGCGGCTCGACTTTCATTTCGGCGAGCCCTTCGATCACGCCCGCCTGATAGGAGCCGAGCGCGCCGCCGCCTTGCAGCACGAGCGCAATCTCGTCGTAGCGCGGCAACACAAACGGTTCCGGCTGCGGGATGGCTTTCTTTGTGTTGCTGCGCATACGTGCTCCTTATTTCATCGACCAGCCGTGGCTGACGATCACCGATTGACCCGTCAGTGCCGACGATTCGAAGCCCGCAAGGAAAGCGACAGTATTCGCGACGTCTTCGACCGTCGTGAATTCGCCGTCGACCGTTTCCTTCAGCATCACGTTCTTCACGACTTCCTCTTCGCTGATGCCGAGCGCCTTGGCCTGCTCGGGAATCTGCTTGTCGACGAGCGGTGTGCGCACGAAGCCCGGGCACACGACATTCGCGCGCACGCCGCGCGGACCGCCTTCCTTTGCGACGACGCGCGCAAGGCCGAGCAGACCGTGTTTCGCGGTGACATAGGCGGACTTCAGCTTCGAGGCTTCATGCGAGTGCACCGAGCCCATATAGACGATCGAGCCGCCGCGCTTGCTGTCGTACATGTGCTTGACGGCGGCTTTGGTCGTGAGGAACGCGCCGTCCAGATGAATGGCGAGCATCTTCTTCCAGTCTGCGAAGGCGTATTCCTCGATCGGCGCGACGATCTGGATGCCAGCGTTCGACACGAGCACGTCGATGCTGCCGAGTTCCTTCACCGTGCGCTCGATCCCCGCGTTGACGGCTTCTTCATTGGTCACGTCCATCGCGACCGCGATGGCCTTGCCGCCGCCTTCGACGATGCTCGACGCGACCTTCTGCGCATTCTCCAGATTCAGATCCGCAATCACGACGGCAGCACCGAGGCTGGCGAGCTTGCGAGCGCATTGTTCACCGATACCGCTTGCTGCGCCCGTCACGAGCGCGACCTTGTTTTGCAGTGACATTGTGTGTTCCCTATAGAAGTTTGGAGAGCGTTAGAGCGCGAGTTCGAGCGCGTCGTCATTCGACTTCTTTGCGCTCTGCGTTTCAGCTTGCGCAGGCGCGAGATAGTCGAATGCGACTTCGCCGATATCGAGCGTGAGATTGGCGATCACATGCCGCGCGCCGACCACGCGCTTGACGGGCAGATCGGCAATCGGCGCGAGCGCATGCGGATGCAGTTCGAGCGCGGCCGGGCCGCTCCATGCGCCCAGCACCGTGACGTCGCGCAGATAAAAGCGCACGAGTTCGCAGATACGCGCCGTGCCGTCGACATGCGGAATCACCTTCAGCAGATAGTTGGGCGTGTCGGCGAGCTTGGCGCGCTCGGCTTCGATATCGATCATGCGATGCTTGTAGCCCATCGTGCCCGTGGCGATACGTTGCGTGCCGTAATCGAGCGTGCCGAGCAGCGTGTCGTTACCGTCGACACCTAATCTGGGGCGCGCCAACTTCTTCGGGAAGCCCCAGATTTCGCGGCCGCCGGCAATCGGGCCTTCGTCGTCGAGGTACATCGAGTGCGTGTAGTTCGCAAGGCGCCCTTCCATGTCGCGCACCGAAATCACCTGGCCGCTTTCCGTGTAGTCGCCGAAGCCCGACGAATCAGGCATGCGAATGAACTCGTAATGGACCAGTGCGTTTTCAGGTTTCAGCGGTTCCGGCACGACGGCGCGCAGCGCATCCATGTCGGTTTCGTACGAAATGATGAAGTACTCGCGATTGAGAAAGCGGAACGGCGGGCGAGGATAGGCGGGATTGTGAACGGGCATCGCAAATGCGGATTGCCGGATTGATTTGATGTCCATGAACTTCCTCTTAGGCATTGGGCGTTGTTGGAGCACCGCGAATCTTAGAGCAAAAGTTTTTTCGGGATCACATTAATTTCTCCAATACACCGTTGGTCCACACGCAACAGTGACGCGGCCTGTCAGGCATGTGCAATGAAGCGTCAATCATTGTGAAATTCGGCATAACGTGTTTTCGTGAGCGACATATCGATGACGCAAAACCGAAATACGGATGTCACGTATTGGATTACTGGCAAGTCAGATAATCCGTGATTGGTGTTCCAGATAATCGGATGAGATTTGATTGATGAATTAAGCAATCGACTCGCGCGACACGGGGTTGGCTACAGCTTCGTGCGGCCCCGGCAGGAGGGTGGCAGCAACGGCACGCCGGAGAAAAGTTTTTTGATTTTGTTGCGGCGCGACATGCGCGCGGATATACTAGGGTTATTACCTAGGGTGTTACCCGCACAAGGAGTTCGCCATGCAACAAGCTACGACCGCCGCTGCCCCGTCCACGAGCTGGCTTTCGCGTCTGCGCGAACTCGCCATCCGCGCCGTCGACCTGCACTTGCAGCACTGCGCGGTTCTCGCTGAAGCGTATCGCCGCTAAGCATTTCGCATCAAAAGGGGAGTTCGATTTGAACTCCCCTTTGTTTATCAGCGCTTCGCCGCGTCATCATCGCGCGGGGCGGCGTTGGTGACGCTGCGCTCAGATGCCGGCTTTTCGAGCCGCCAAGATCAGCCGCAGTCCAAGCGCCGCGATGGCGCCTGCCGCGATCCGGTCGATCCACGTTTTCGCGCGCAGATAAACCTCGCGCGGGCCCCGGCTCGAAAAGCACAGCGCCACCACGGTGTACCAGCCGAACTCCACGGCGAACACCAGCGGCGGCAGCACGACGTAGCACCACACGGGCGGATGCTGCGGCAACAGCGCGGCAAAAATACTGCCATACCAGATCGCCGTCTTCGGATTGCTGAGCTGCGTCGTCAAGCCCATCCAGAACGACTTTTTCGCGCTACGGCTGTGCGCTGCACCGGCGTTGTCCATCGCAATCGGGCGGGCCGCGCCGCGCCAGATTTTCGACGCGATGTAGATCAGATACAAACCGCCCGCCACTTTCAATCCGATATACAGCCATTCGACGGCGACCAGCAGCGTATAAAGACCCGCGAGCGCGAGGCCGCCAAAGAATATGCCGCCGATGCCCATGCCAAGCGCGGTCGACAACCCGTCGCCGCGAGACAGGCTGATCGAATTTCGCGCGACTAGAACAAAACTCGGGCCGGGAATCATCGCGCCCAGCAACAACGCGACGAGAATGGCGAATACGGCGGCGGATGCGGACATCGAACTGTCTCCTTGTGCGCGGCTTTCGGCGCGAGAGCCTGGCGAGGAGCGCCGGGCGATGAACGCGCGCGTGCCGGAAGAATAGATGCAACGCGCAACCGCTGCAACGCGTCTGCGCTGGCGCGCGCGTCAGTTCGACCCGAATGATTGAGAGAGCGAGATCAGATTGATGGGTGAGAGCCGGATCATCCCGCCACGCGGACTGTCGATATCCGCGATCAGCGCGAACGAAAGCGCGATCACGGCAGGCAAGATCAGCAGCACGGCGTTGCGCCTGATCTGTCCGCTCGTGCCATAGCCGATCAGCAGGTTGCAGAAGAGGCCGATGCCCAGCATCAACGACCACGCGGTCAACGGAATGTGATTCCACCACGACGCCTGCGTATAGCCCTGCGTGTTGATGACGTCGTTCATGCCGGACACCGCGAGCGCGATCACGGGCGTCTGCTGTTTGACGGCGACGTTGCGAACGGCCATCCATAGATCGTTTTCTAGCTGGTTCGTCGCCGCGTTGATCCGCGCGATGCCGTCGTCGTCGTTCGCCAGACAGTAGTGAATGCGCTGATCGAGATAACGGCGCAGCAGGGTCTGCACGCGCTGCGCATCGGTATCGGGCAGCAGGCCGGCACGCAGGTATTCGGTGCCGATCGCGTTGGCTTCTTCTTCCTCGTAGTTCTTGCGCTGGTCGTAGCGGCTCACGGCCATCGAGAAGGTAAAGCCGATCATCAGCGCGAGCAGTGTTAGCGTCGCGGCCTGCACGACGTTGAAGTCGTCGCGCATGTCGTCGGCGAGCTCGCGCTGCCGCTGCGCCAGCATCGCGCCGGCATATGCGCCAATCGACATCGCCACGAACGACACGATGAACAGAAACAGCGGGTGGCTCATCAACGAAGGCATCTGCACGTCTCCGGTTCGGTTGCGGTCGGCAAAACGGAAAGGGAACGGCCAAAACGCGCGGGTGCATGAACGCGCCACTGCGACGCTATTGTCCAATAGTGCCGCGCCGCTCACAAGACGATCGTCGGGCGAATTGATAGAGTGGCGCGATGGACGAAAACGAACGAATCAGGCGCGCCGTGTCGTGGCTGCGCGAGGCCGATGGCATGCTGGTGACTGCCGGGGCGGGGATGGGCGTCGATTCGGGCCTGCCCGATTATCGCGGCACCGAGGGTTTCTGGCGCGCGTATCCCCCCTTGAAGCAGCATCGGCTGACCTTTCGGGACATGGCCAATCCGCGCGTAATGGCGCTGCATCCGCGGCTTTGCTGGGGCTTCTACGGGCATCGGCTGGATCTGTATCGGCGCACGGTGCCGCATCGCGGTTTCGATATTCTGCTTCGTTGGGCGAAGTCGTTGCCGCGCGGCCTTGCCGTGTTCACCAGCAACGTCGACGGGCAGTTTCAGGCGGCGGGTTTCGACTCCGGGATGATTGCGGAATGCCACGGCTCCATTCACGTGCTGCAATGCTCGGAAGTCTGCCACGCCGGGCTGTGGCCGGCTACGGGCGTGCAGCCCGTGGTCGACGAATCGACATGCGAGCTCGTGAGCGATCTGCCGCGCTGCCCGCAGTGCGGTGCGGTGGCGCGGCCCAACATTCTGATGTTCGGGGACTACGACTGGATCGCGTTGCGCACCGAGCAGCAGGAGGTGCGGCTGCAGGCGTGGTTGTCGAAGCTCGAGCGTCCCGTCGTGATCGAAATCGGCGCGGGCAAGGCGATACCCACCGTGCGCGACTTCAGCGAGCAAAACGGTCCGCGCGTGATCCGCATCAATCCACGCGATTTCGGCATCGCGCCGCATCGCGGGATCGGGCTGGCACGAGGCGCGATCGACGGCCTCGAACTGCTCGACCGGTCAATGTAGTCATGGCGGACGGCGCCGTATCGCGCGCCGTCGCGTGTGCGCCGATGCGCCGCGCGGCTTACACGGCATCGGGTTGGGTCGTCCACGCGGCTTCGCGCTGACCGATGCGCCGCGTCGCGATCCGCGCCTGCTGCTTGCGGATGATCGCGCGCGCTGCGCGGGCCAGCGCCAGATCGAGCGCGCCGCGCCAGTCTCTGGCGATCGACGTCACGACGACGGGCGTCGCATCGGGCGTCTGAACCTGCACCTGGCAGCGTTTATCGAGTCCGCCGCGCGGGCCGTTGATGTCGGACATGCTGACCGTCGCTTTCGAAATCAGCCAGTCCATGCGGCGAAACACGAACCGGATGCGTTGGCGCGCGAAACTGCGCAAAAGGACGGCTTCGCGATCGCGGGACTTGAACATGACTTGCATGAGACACCTCCTTCGTGGGTACGGCTCAAGAGTACGGTGAGGAGGGGCGAGGAAAAAGCAGTAATTACGGAACCTCAACTTCGGAAAAAGCGAACCGGATTTCTTGAAGGCGAGCGCAATCACGCATGCGCCGCGCTCAACACCTTTTGCGTCAAAGGATGATGCCGCCCGCGCCGCGACACGATGGCGTGTATTTCCTCCTTCACTTCCGGCGAGCGGCCGAGCCAGCGCAAGCCGCGATGCATGGGATCGTTGCGCTCGGCGCCGAACGCCGCGAGCGGAAACACACCCATGCCGCGCGACGCGAACAGCGCCATCAACGCGCTGTCCTCGAACTCGCCCGCGACGCGTGGCCGGATGCCTTCCGCTTCGAACCAGCGGTCGAGGCGCGCGCGCAGCGAAGCGTGTCCGGTTGGCAGCAGCACCGGAAGCGACGCGAGGCATTGCGGAAAGTGATCAATATGCGTCTTGCGCACCAGGGCGGCCGGCCCGTACCAGTCGATCGGCGAGGCGATCAGGCGCTCGCTGGATAGACGCAGGTTCGAATTGTGCGGCGCGGGTTGACCGGACAGCACGAGATCGAGATGATGATGTGCCAGTTCGGCCAGCAGATCTTCCGCCTCGCCTTCGTGACAGAGCAGACGCAGCGAGGGCGTATCGAGCACACCCGCGAGAATGGCATGAGCAGCCAGCTTCGAAATGCCGTCCGTCAAGCCGACCGCGAAGCGTGCGACGGTCCCGCTCGCCGCTTCGCGCACTTCGTCGTGCAACGCACGCCCGATCTGGAAGATTTCTTCCGCTCGCGCATAGGCCGCCTGTCCTGCTTCCGTCATCGCGACGCCGCGCCCCGCGGGCTTCAGCAGTTGATGCCCGAGCGATTTTTCCAGTTCGCGCACCTGCGCGCTGATGGTTTGCACCGCCATGTCGAGCCGTTCGGCGGCCCGGGCGAACCCGCCTTCCTTCACGACGACCCAGAAATAGTGCAAATGCCGGAAATTGAGCATGCGTGGCCTCACTTCGGAAAAACCGAACCAATGCTCAGCTTATCACTGGTTTTTACGATCGCGGAGCCAGGCGATCATACTTCCCACAGGCTGTGACCCAGTAATCAGCCGCTTTCTTCTCAACCGGACAACGACGCTCGCAAATGGAATCCCTATTGACCCTGGCCGCCGATCCCGCTGCATGGGCTGCACTCGTGACGCTCGTCGTGATGGAGATCGTGCTTGGCATCGACAACCTGATCTTCATTTCGATTCTGAGCAACAAGCTTCCCGAAGCGCAACGCGCGCGCACGCAGCGTATCGGCATCATGCTGGCGCTGGTGATGCGGCTCGGCCTGCTGGGCACCGTCGCGTGGATCGCGCAACTCACTCAGCCGGTGTTTTCCGTGTTCGATCACGCGTTTTCGTGGCGCGACCTGATCCTGCTTGCGGGCGGCCTGTTCCTCGTGTGGAAGGCCACGCGTGAAATGCACCATCACGTGAGCCGCGACGCCGATGCGCATGCCAATTCCGCGATGGGCGTCGGCGGCCTGACGGTGACGGCTGCGATCGGCCAGATCCTGCTGCTCGACCTCGTGTTTTCGGTCGACAGCATCATCACCGCGGTCGGCATGACGGAGCACCTGCCCATCATGTTCATTGCAGTGATTGCCGCTGTCACGGCGATGCTGTTCGCGGCTCGCCCGCTGTCGAAGTTCATCGAGCGTAACCCGACCATCGTCACGCTTGCGCTGAGCTTCCTGCTGGTGATCGCGATGACGCTGATTGCCGAAGGTTTTGGCTCGCACGTGCCGAAGGGCTACATCTACACGGCCATGGCGTTCGCAGGCTTCGTCGAAGGCATGAACATGCTGACGCGGCGCAGAAAGGACAAGCGCGAGCACAAGGCGGCAGTGCTGGAAGCGGAGCGTGAAAGCCGAAGCGGACCGAAACAGCTTGAAGCGGAATGACAGAAGTACCGGGGCGGTGGAGCGCCGCCCCGAATAGCAGCACACAGGTGTGAACGTTACGAAAGGAGCAACGCAATGAAGTGCCCCGTTTGCAAGACCCCGGATCTTCTGATGACCGAACGTCAGAACATCGAGATCGACTATTGCCCGACGTGCCGTGGCGTATGGCTCGACCGTGGCGAACTGGACAAGCTGTTGACCCAGATGCAGGACGCGCCCGAAACGGAAGGCAGAAGTAATCAGGTCGAGCGCGACGCGCGCTACGGGGACCGCGATGGCCACCATGACCCGCAATGGGGACGGCGCAACGATTCTTACCACGGCGATCAGCGCAAACACTACGATCCGCGCCGCAAGAAGAAGTCACTGTTCGATATGTTCGACTTCGATTGACCTGCATGCATCCTGAGCGCACGCCGCGCGGGCGACGAATGACCACGACTTGCCCGAGCGGTTGCGCCGCGATTTAAACGTAATCTGACGCCTTATAGTATTACTATAATTCACGGCGACCCAATCAGAACGCATCGTCGCACCGCATCTGAAAGCGGCCCCGCGACACCCGATCCGTTTTTTCATATCTGCCTAAAACGTGGGACAGCGCGGGATCGGCACGACGATTCCGTCGCCGGCGAGGTTACATCAATCGACGCGAAGGTCGGGAAAACGCTAATCGAAAGCGCGCGGCGCCAAACATATAGTTTGGCTATAAGTAAAAGTCAGACGCGCGAAATGCGACCCCGCCGATGCTCCGGGGCCTGCGCGGCGCGCAGGGTGCTCGCCACGAGCGCGCATCCGTGCCGGAAGCCGTCCGGACTGTGATTTCCAGATTGACTGTCAGTTGCAGGTTTGCAGCAAGAGTTGGCGCAAAGCGTTCGTCGCGCGTCATGGCTGTCGTCGCGCACACGAAAAAGCAGCGCCTGGAAAACAACCACATCGGAGACAACATATGAAAGTCGCCACGCGTCTGATCGCCGGCATGCTCGTCGGAGCGGCGCTCACCGTTGCAGCGAGCGTCAACAGCTTCGCCGGGGACAAGCAGATCACCTTGGGTTTCTCGCAGGTCGGCGCCGAAAGCGCATGGCGCACTGCGAACACCGTGTCGGTGAAATCGTCCGCGAAGGACGCCGGCATCAACCTGAAGTTCTCGGATGCGCAGCAAAAGCAGGAAAACCAGATCAAGGCGATCCGCTCGTTCATCGCGCAGAAAGTGGACGTGATCGCGTTTTCGCCCGTGGTCGAGTCCGGTTGGGAACCTGTGTTGACGGAAGCGAAGAACGCGAAAATCCCCGTGATTCTCACCGACCGTTCGATCGACGTGAAAGACACGTCGCTGTACGTGACGATGATCGGCTCCGACTTCCTCGAAGAAGGCCGCCGCGCGGGTAAATGGCTCGAAGAGCGGTACAAGGACGACAAAGGCCCGATCAACATCGCCGAACTGCAGGGCACGGTCGGCTCGGCGCCCGCAAACGACCGGCACGCGGGCCTCATCGAAGTAATCAAGAACGATCCGAAGTTCAAGATCATCGCGTCGCAAAGCGGCGACTTCACGCTGGCGGGCGGCAAGCAGGTGATGGAAGCGTTCGCGAAGACCTACGGCAAGCAGATCAACGTGGTCTACGCGCATAACGACGACATGGCGCTCGGCGCGATCCAGGCGATGGAAGAAGCAGGCATCAAGCCCGGCAAGGACGTGAGCGTGGTGTCGTTCGACGCGACCAAGGGCGGCTTCGAAGCGATGATCGCGGGCAAGATCAACGTCGACGTCGAATGCAGCCCGCTGCTCGGGCCGCAGCTGATGACGGCCGTGAAGGACGTGGTCGCGGGCAAGCAGTTGCCCAAGCGCATCGTGACCAACGAGACCGTGTTCCCGATGAACGTCGCCGCGCAGATTCTGCCGCAGCGCAAGTATTGAGCGGCTGAGCCGCTGCATACGTCCGGCGCGTCCTGCATCGAGGCGCGCCGGATTTTCATGAAACGTCATCGCCTCACGCTCCTTGCGTCATTGATATGGCCGCACAACCGTTATTCGAAACCATCGGCATCAGCAAGACGTTTCCCGGCGTGAAGGCGCTGTCGGGCGTCGACTTCCGGCTTTTTCCCGGCGAAATCCATTCGTTGATGGGCCAGAACGGCGCGGGCAAATCCACGCTCATCAATGTGCTCACGGGCGTGCACGAGCAGGACGCGGGTGAAATCCGCCTCGCGGGCGAAACCGTGCGTTTCGCCACGCCGCTCGAAGCGGAAGCCGCGGGCATCCAGACGCTGTATCAGGAGATCAATCTCTGCCCGAATCTCTCCGTGGCGGAGAACATCTTCGCGGGCCGGCAACCGAAGCGGCGCGGCGCGATCGACTGGAAAGCAATCCATCGGCGCGCCGAGGAGGCGCTTGCCGAACTGAACGTGTCGCTCGACGTCACGAAGTCGCTCGATGCGTATCCGATTGCCGTGCAGCAGATGGTCGCGATTGCGCGCGCGATGTCGGTGAAGGCGCGCGTGCTGATTCTCGACGAACCGACCTCGAGCCTCGACGACGGCGAAGTCGCGCGGCTCTTCGACGTGCTGCGCAATATCCGGCAGGCGGGCATTGCGATCCTGTTCGTCACGCACTTTCTCGAGCAGACGTACGCGATTTCGGACCGCATCACCGTGATGCGCAACGGTGAACGCGAGGGCGAATATCTCGCGAAAGATCTGCCCGTCGAACAGCTCGTCGCCAAGATGGTGGGCCATAACCGGATGACGGAGCGCCTCAAGGGCGGCGCGCCCGACACGCCGCAGCAGCGCGCGGGCGCCGCGCCGTTTCTGTCGATGCAAGGCGTCGCGCGGCGCGGCGTGATGAATCCCATCGATCTCGACGTGCAGCCTGGCCAGATACTCGGTCTCGCGGGATTGCTCGGTTCGGGGCGCACGGAAACCGCGCGTCTGCTGTTCGGCGTCGACAAGGCGGACGCGGGCACGATCAGCGTCGACGGCAAGAACGTGAAGCTCAGTTCGCCGCACGATGCGGTGCGGCACGGCATCGGCTATTGCCCCGAAGACCGCAAGAAGGAGGGCATCGTCGCCGCGCTGTCGATCCGCGAGAACATCATCCTCGCGCTCCAGGCGCGGCGCGGCTGGCTGCGTGTGATAGGCCGCAAGAAGCAGCGCGAAATCGCCGACACGTATATCGAACGCCTCGGCATCAAGGCGCACGACGCCGAGCAGCCCATCGGCCTGCTGTCGGGCGGCAATCAGCAAAAGGTCGTGCTCGCGCGCTGGCTCGCCACCGAACCGAAGATGCTGATTCTCGACGAACCCACGCGCGGCATCGACGTCGCCGCCAAGTTCGAAATCATGGACCGCGTGCTCGCGCTATGCGCACGAGGTCTCGCGATCCTGTTCATTTCGTCCGAAGTGGGCGAGGTCGTGCGCGTGAGCCATCGCATCGCCGTGCTGCGCGACCGTCGCAAGATCGCCGACGTGACGGGCAGCGCGGTATCCGAAGATCAGGTCTACCGGCTGATCGCAGGGGGAAGCGAATGAAGCAGATTCAGGCGGTGCTCAGGCATCAGCTGGTGTGGCCCGCGTTGACGCTGATCGCGCTGTTTGCCATCGACGTCGCGCATCGCGCGAACTTCCTGTCGATTGTGCTGCTCGACGGGCATCTGTTCGGTGCGCCCATCGACATTCTCAACCGCGCCGCGCCGCTGGTAATCGTGTCGCTCGGCATGACGCTGGTGATCGCGACGCGCGGCATCGACATCTCCGTCGGGGCGATCGTCGCGATCGCGGGCGCGGCGGCCGCCGTCGTGCTCGCCGACGATCCGACGCGTATCGGCACCGCGCTCGGCGCCGCGCTAGCGGTGGGCGTGCTGGCGGGCATCTGGAACGGCATGCTGGTCGCGTTCGTCGGCATGCAGCCGATCATCGCCACGCTGATCCTGATGGTGGCGGGGCGCGGCGTTGCGCA
The DNA here is from genome assembly GCF_002902945.1 of Paraburkholderia caribensis. Taxonomy (NCBI): domain Bacteria; kingdom Pseudomonadati; phylum Pseudomonadota; class Betaproteobacteria; order Burkholderiales; family Burkholderiaceae; genus Paraburkholderia; species Paraburkholderia caribensis. The sequence goes on along the minus strand of NZ_CP026102.1, from coordinate 1,379,339 downwards.
GTTGCTGACGGGCGGGCAGATCATTCCGATCGGCGCGCCGGGCTATCTGGTGTTCGGCGGCGGCTATCTCGCGACCGTGCCCTGCTCGGTGTGGATCGCGCTCGGCGTGACGGCCGCGACGGCGCTGCTCGTCAATCGCACGGCGCTCGGCCTCTTTATCCGCGCCATCGGCGTCAATCCCGTCGCGACGCGGCTGGTCGGTCTGCGCTCGGGCGCGATCGTGTTCAGCGTGTATGTGTTCTCGGGCGTGACGGCGGCTATCGCCGGCATACTCGCCAGTTCGAACGTGCGCAGCGCAGACGGCAACAACGCGGGCCTGCTGCTCGAGCTCGATGCGATTCTGGCCGTGACGCTCGGCGGCACGTCGCTGCTCGGCGGACGGTTCAGTCTCGCGGGCACCGTGCTCGGCGCGCTCATCATCCAGACGCTCACGTACACCACGTACTCGATCGGCGTGCCGCCCGAAGCGACGCTCGTCGTCAAGGCCATCGTCGTGCTGTTGGTCAGCGTGATCCAGTCGAGCGTCGCGCGCGCGATGCTCGTGCGTCAGTTGCTGCGCGCGTTTGCGTTCATGAAAACAAAGCCGCTTACGGGGACGCCACAATGAACAATCTGCTCGGGCGTCTGCTCGATCCGCGCACGCTGCCCATCGTCGTTACCGTCGTGCTGTTCGCCGTGCTGTTCGGCTTCGGCTCGGTGATGTACACCGGTTTTTTCTCGCTGCAGGTGTTGCTCGGACTGCTCGTCGACAACGCGTTCCTGCTGATCGTCGCGATCGGCATGACGTTCGTGATCGTGTCGGGCGGCATCGATCTGTCCGTCGGCTCGGTCGTCGCGCTGACGACCATTCTGTGCGCGATCTGCGCCGAGCGCCTGCACTGGCCCGTGTGGGTCATTGCGCCGCTGGTGCTCGCGTTCGGCGCGCTGTACGGCGCGGCGATGGGCGCGCTGATCCACTTCTTCCGTCTGCAGCCGTTCATCGTCACGCTGGCGGGCATGTTCCTCGCACGCGGCGCCTGCTTTCTGATCACCACGCAGTCGATCACGATCAACGAGTCGACCTTTCACGCCATGGCGGGCTTCAGCGTGCCGATCGGCGGCGGCTCGCTGACGTCGGGCGCGCTGATCGCGCTGCTGACGCTGGCCGCGGCGATTTTCGTCGCGCACTTCACGCGCTTTGGGCGCAACGTGTATGCGCTCGGCGGCAACGAACGTTCGGCGCTGCTGATGGGCTTGCCCGTGGCGCGCACGCGCATCGGCGTGTATGCGTTGAGCGGATTTTGCTCGGCGCTCGGCGGCTTCGTGTTCACGCTGTATGTGTTGTCCGGCTACGGCTTGCAGGCGCAAGGCATGGAACTCGACGCGATTGCCGCGACTGTGATAGGCGGAACGTTGTTGACGGGCGGGGTCGGCTATGTGATCGGCTCGGTGTTCGGTGTCGGCATTCTGGGCACGATCCAGACGCTGATTACCTTCGACGGCACGCTCAGTTCATGGTGGACGCGTATCGTGATCGGCGCGTTGCTGTGCGCGTTCTGCCTGCTTCAGCGCATCATCGAGCGGCATGCGGCGCGGCGCAAATCGGACGGCACGGGGCTGGGCGCGAACGTGACGAAGGCCGCCGACAAGGCCGCGCCGACGCACGGCGCCAGCACGATCGATCTGGCGAAGATGAGTCCGCCGACGTTGAAGCAGTCGTGAGCGTATCAGCCGGCTGACGGCACCGTCGCGTTGTCGACCTGCATGCGCGCATGGCGTCGCGCCGCGCCCGGCGTGACGCCGACGATGCGCTTGAACGCGCGGCTGAACGCGGCATCGGAGTCATAGCCGAGGCGCAGCGCAAGCTCCAGCAGCGACGCATCCGTTTCCTGCAATTGCGTGAGCGCGGCCTGCATTTTCCAGCGCACCGCGTAGCGCATGGCGGGTTCGCCGACCAGTTGCGTGAAGCGCGCGGAAAACGCCGAGCGCGACATGCCGACGCTGTCGGCGAGTGCCGCCACCGTCCAGTTGCGCGACGGATCGCGATGAATCATCGCGATCGCGCGGCCGATCTGCCCGTCGCGTAACGCGCCGAGCCAGCCCGCCTGCGCGGCGGGCGCATGCGCGATCCATGCGCGCACGGCCTGAATCACGAGGATATCGGCGAGCCGCGTGATGACCGTTTCGCCGCCCGCGTTCAACTGCTGCGCTTCCGCTGCGATAAAACGCAACGTGCTCTGTATCCATTCCATTTCCGGCGACTGCCACGTGTCGACGCGAATCAGCGCCGGCAGCAGGCCGATCAGTCGTTGCGCGGCGGGGTGATCGAAGCGCACGAGCGCGCAGATCATCGTGGTCGGCGCGCCGCCTTCGCCATGACGAAGGATTTCGTAGCGGTTGCTGACGGCTTCGCGTGGCAGGTCGAAAAGCTTGCCGGCAGTGACGCCCGCTGCGCTCATCAGCCGGTGCCCCGCGCCGTGCGGCACGAGCGCGAGATCGCCGGGGCGTAGCACGCAGCGCTCGGCGCCATCCACTTCGAGCAGACATTCGCCCGACGTCACCACATGGAACATCATCGAGCGCTCGAACGGCGGCAATTCGAGCGCCCAGGGCGCCGTGAATTCCGAGCGGCAATAGAAGGTGCCGCTCATGCGCAGGAAGTGCAGCGCTTCGCCAAGGGGATCACCGGATGGTGGCAGTTCGCTCATGGAGACAGTCTAGACGGCGGAAGACGGTCGTCCAAACGTCTGGACGAACGATCAAGAAAGGCGGATATCGGATCATTGTCCGTCCAGAGACGCGTCGCTATTCTGGATTCACGGTCGCCACACGTCGCGGCCTTCAGACGGAGATGATCCATGAAAGCAGACGCCATTCTCGTGCTCGGCAGCACGGGCAAGACAGGCCGCCGCGTGGCGGAGCGGCTCATGGCGCGCGGCGCCGCCGTACGGCACGGCTCGCGTTCCGGCACGCCGCCTTTCGACTGGATGGATCGGGCGACCTGGGGACCGTTGCTGGAAGGCGTGAAGGCCGTGTATATCAGTTACTTCCCGGATCTCGCCGTCGACGGCGCCGCTGACGAAATCCAGGCGTTCACCCGTCTCGCCGTGCAAAGCGGCGTGCGCCGCCTCGTGCTGCTGTCGGGGCGCGGCGAGACGGAAGCGCGACGTTGCGAAGATATCGTGCGCGAGTCGGGTGTCGAATGGACGTTGCTGCGCGCGAGCTGGTTCGCGCAGAACTTCAGCGAGGCGCATTTTCTGGAGCCGATACTCGCGGGCGAGTTGGCGCTGCCGGTTGGCGATATCGGCGAACCGTTTGTGGATGCCGACGATATCGCCGATGTGGCCGTCGCCGCGCTTACGGAGGATGGCCACGCGGGCCAGCTTTACGAGTTGACGGGCTCGCGGCTGTGGACCTTCGGCGAGGCTGTCGCGGAGATCGCCAGCGCTACTGGACGGCCGATCCGCTTCACGCGCGTGACGATGCGCGAATACGTTGCCGCGATGGAAGCGGCGCAACTGCCGCCTGACATGATCGGGCTGATTCGCTATCTGTTCGCCGAGGTGCTCGACGGGCGCAACGCTTCCGTGCAGGACGGGGTGGTTCGTGCGATCGGGCGGCGTCCGCGTGAGTTCGGAGATTATGTGCGTGCGACGGCGGCGACGGGTGTCTGGACACCGGGCGGGGAGGGCGGTGTCTAGCTTTTGATTGGGGGGGTGGATTGCGCGTTGCTGAGTCGGTGGTTTGGTAGTTTTTTCTGGCATCCGGGATTTGGTTTTGCGCTGGCATGCGGGATTTGGTTTTGCGCTGGCATCCGCGTTACGTTAGCGTGCTTCACGCGTCGCCCCTGTGCGGGGCGGCACCTACTTTTCTTTGCCGCCGCAAAGAAAAGTAGGCAAAAGAAAGCGGCTCACACCGCCAGCGCTAATACTTGCCTGAGGGCCCCCAAAGGTTCTTACGCTTCACACGGCAATCACATGACCCACGTTCGTTGCCAACGCTCTGAACGAGCGCCTCACCCGCTTCACACATCCGTGTTTGAGCATGCCGCGCCAGACAGTCCGCCGCCGCCCAGGTGGCAAACTGTGTGTAGGCCGTAGTGCTTCGCATGCCTCACTCCGGACCGATAGCGCACGCGTTCCAGACCGTAAGAGCGCCACCCTATACGACGCGACAACCTACACACAGTTTGCCACCTGGGCGGCACTTACCATTCGCTGCCGCTGGCCCGGGTACGGGCAATTGAAGCGGGTGAGGCGTTTGTTCGAAGCGATGGCAACGGGCACCAACCAAGGCGCTGGTGTGTGAAGGATGGGGACGTCGGGGGCCCGTGGGTAAACGTCAAGAATTGGCGGTGTGAGCCGCTTTCTTTTGCCTACTTTTCTTTGCGGCGGCAAAGAAAAGTAGGTGCCGCCCCGCACAGGGGCGACGCCTGAAGCACGCTAACGAATCGCGGATGCCAGCGTAAGAGCGACGTTCCGCGGTCCAGCCAGCGTTTTAATATGAAGATTAAGCGTCACGTTCGACCTGGCCAGGCGACATAAAAACCCCATACGACGTGCATATTGCACATCAGGCTGCCGCACCATCGCCCAATGCCAGAAAGTGGAGACCAAGAATGGCAAAAGAGCCCGATGACCTCATCAAAACGCTGCTAATACGCGTGCATGGCACGGTACAGGGCATCGGATACCGAGCCGCATGCGTCCAGCACGCACAGTCGCTCGACATCACGGGCTGGGTACGCAACCATGCGGACGGGTCTGTCGAGGCGCTATTGCAGGGCGCGGCAACGGCAGTGAACGAGATGCGTGACTGGATGGCCGACGGCATGCCGGCAGCGCTCGTCGACAGGATGGAGGTGGAAGAGTTGGCGCCGCCGTTCGCGCGCTTCGATGATTTCAGGCAGGTCGCGGACGGCTAGTGGCAATGCATCGCGCTGCGGCCCATGGTCACGTCAGACGCGACGCGCTCACGCAGCGGACTTTTCATGCGGTATGCTGTTTTTCGATCGACGCTGTTCTGACCTGTGTTTCACTTCACGGAGTGCGATGGGTTCTGACCTGTGCCTCACTTCACGGAGTGCAATGAGTTCCGACCTGTGCCTCACTTCACGGAGTGCAATGGGTTCCGACCTGTGCCTCATTTCACGGAGATAGCGGCAATGGGCCTGTTGACCCGGCTATTTCATCGCGATAGCTCATCGGTGCCGCCGATGCCAGCCGCACGCATCGACGAGGCAATCGGACGCATTGTCGCGATTCATCCGCGGATCGCCGTTGTCAGCCGTTACCGGCATCGCCTCACACAACCCGTTGCAGCGACGCTGGAATACGCAGACGAACTGATGGCCTCGCTGCCCGCCACGCTCGATGCGAGCGCCGACGCGTGGGCCGGCAATCCGAGCCTGCGCGCATTCTTCGCCACCCCCGACGATATCGCCGATACCTTCGGCCGCTCGCAAGAGGTGCGCGCTTTCTTCGAATCGAATCCCGACGCCGTCGACGTGCACGGTACGCTCGGCATGGCCCTGACCGAGCGGCACGTGCTGGGCGTCGCGCTGGACGGCGACACGTTGCATCACGACGTCGCGCAAACCACGCTGAGTTTCGGCGACCACCGCGTGAGGGTCTGCGGGCGAACCGAAACGTCGCTACGCGAAGAAATCGAGCGCAGACTGATCGATCAGCTGGCGCTCGAAGGACTGTCGATGCTGGCGTCCACGCGCGCCGCGCGCCTCGCGCGCGGGCGCGAACTGATGCAGGAACGCGTTGCGCTGCTGCATCGCGGCGGCACGGGCCTGGCCTCCGTCGCGGGCAGCGGCGACGCTGTCGAAGTGAGCGAACTCGCGCATGTGCAGTCGCAGATCGCGCAGAACGCCGAGAGCCTTGCCGCGCTCAGAGTGCCCACCAATATCGTCGAACACGAACTCGAAGGCATTTGCGAAGTGTTCGGCAAGCCGGCGGAATACGTTTACATCAAGAGCCGGCACATCCGCATCGATATGATGAACGTGGTTCGGGAAGGCGAGACGAAAGGGGGCAACGATATCGAGTTTCACTTCGTACGCGTTCCCGGCGTCACGCCGCAGATGCGCGCCTTCGCGCTGGTGCGCTTTCGGCGCTCCGATCTGCCGCCCGGGGGATTGCGTATCGACGCCGCCATGCGCGCTCTTTAAGATCGGAAAGATGTGACGGTCTTTAGCGAAACGCAGGAGTCAACTGATGAAGATCTATCTGCTTTTATTGGCCGCAGCCACATGTATTTCCGTTTCTCTGGCGCCGTTGCAACAGGCCGTTGCGCAACCGTCCGCATTGAAGCCGATGCAGGACGCGCAGCGCAAGGCCGAACAGAAGGCGCGCGAGGCAAAGAAGGAAGACGAGCGGGCGGCAGTCCCTGACGAACCGCAAAAGCAGGAAAGCGCGAAGCCGGCATCGTCGCCTTGATGGGCGCCGTTTCAGTTTTTGCGGAGATCACCTTCAGCGTTGTGCAATTCGTATTGTTGAGACGCTTGCGGAAACCCGACAACGCGCGTGGAAAGTCATAGACTGTTTGCATGCACCGAACTGGTTTTGAAGGACCCGATAAGTTATCGCCGGCTTGTCAACGTTGTGCGCTTTGTTCGATGGGCTGACTTTCAATGAGGAGAACGTCGTTATGGCTGAGCTTTGGGTTGGCAATATCGAAGACAACACGACCGACGAAGAAATCAAAACGTTCCTGTGTCACTACGGGTTTCCGCCGTTCGATTCGATCCGGCGCGTGGAAGGAACGGGCGAGCGTCCCGCGGTCGTGCTTGAGTTCAATAACGTCGGCGCGCATGTGTTGCAGAGTCTGCAGCCGCGCGTTCACAACATGTTCTGGAAAAGCCGCACGCTGACGGTGCAGGTCGTGCCCACGCGGGACGAATCCTGAAACCGGTCCGGTCCATGCGCGGCATGGGCCGCGAGCCGAACCGACACGGCGGTCACAGGAGACGAGCGATGCCTGAATTGAAGAACGAAAAGAACAGCGTACGCAGCGCAGAGTCGAGTGGCGCGCGTGAAAGCACGAAAGCGCCGGGACGAATGAAGAACAAGGACTATGAAAAAGAACTCAAGTCGCTTCATATCGAACTGGTGAAACTGCAGGAATGGGTCGTGCAAACGGGCGCGAAGGTCTGCGTGGTGTTCGAGGGACGCGATGGCGCAGGCAAGGGCGGCACGATCAAGGCGATCACGGAACGCGTCAGCCCGCGCATTTTTCGCGTCATCGCGCTGCCGGCGCCGACGGATCGCGAGAAATCGCAAATGTATATCCAGCGCTATCTTCCGCATCTGCCTGCTGCGGGCGAGATCATTCTCTTCGACAGAAGCTGGTATAACCGCGCGGGCGTCGAACGGGTCATGGGATTCTGCACGGAAGATCAGGTGCAGAACTTCTTCAAGGCCGCCCCGCTGATCGAGCGCGCCATCATTCAGTCGGGCATCATTCTTCTGAAGTACTGGCTCGAGGTCAGCGAGGACGAGCAGACGCGCCGTCTCGAAGCGCGCATTACCGACGAGCGGAAGATCTGGAAACTGTCGCCGATGGACCTGCTGTCGTACAGCCGCTGGTATGACTACTCGCGCGCGCGGGACGACATGTTCGCGGCAACCGACACCGATCAGGCGCCGTGGCACGTGGTGCGCTCCGACGACAAGAAACGCGCGCGTCTGAACCTGATCACGCATCTGCTGGAAAGCATTCCGTACAAGGCGATGCCGCGCCCGAAGATCAAGCTGCCGAAGCGGAAAAAGGCGGGGGGATATCGCCCTTCCGACCGGCCCGTCCGTTATGTGCGCGAGAAGTTCTGAAGGCTATCGACGCATCGCGTAGCACACGCATTCGTCGCGCGAGAGCAATGGGCTCTCGCGCGGTTCATTTCGCGTCCCCGGTTTTGCCGCGTAGCAGCGCTTCAGGGTGTCGCTGCAAATAGTCCGACAGCGCGCGGAACGATGCGGCCGTGCGCGCAAGCTCGCGGACTGCGTCGCTGGTGTCCTGCTGCAGTGCCGAATCGGGCTGCAGCGCGGTGTTCGCGGAATCGAGCGTCGCCTGCGCCGCCGTTAGCGCGCTCTTCGCCTGCGGTACCACTTGCGTGTTGAGATTGCGCATCAACTGCGCGGTGCTGGCGAGCGTCTGTTGCGCGTTCTTGCCGATCTGTTCGAGCGGCAGGCTGTCGAGACGCGCCACGATCCGGTTGATCGACTCCTGCAGCGATTGCAGGCCGCTCGGCGTGGTCGGCAGTTCGGGGGGCGTGCGGTTCCAGTCGATATGGGCTTTCGGCGCGTTCGGGAAAAACTCGAGCGCGACATACAGTTGGCCCGTGATCAGGCTGCCCGTCTTGAGTTGCCCGCGCAAGCCGCGTTCGACGAGGAAATCGGCCAGCGCTCTCGGGTCGTCCGCGAGACGGCCGCCTCTCGGCTCTGACGCGTAACGCGATGTGAAGCGTTCCGGAAACAGCTTGATCTCGACGGGAATGCTGATCTGCTTCGTGGCGGGATCGAAGCGCGTGGAGATCGCCGACACTTCGCCGACCGTGATGCCGCGAAAATCGACGGGCGCCCCCACCACGAGGCCGCGCACCGAACCCTGGAAATTGAACACGTAGGTCTCGACGATCCGGTCGTGCTGCTTCATCGCATCGGCGCGCGTGGCGAACAGCGGGAACAGGGCCTTCGAGGGCGCTTCTGGACGGCTCAGCGACGCGGTCGGCGTCTCGAACGCGAGGCCGCCCACCAGGATCGACACCACCGACTGCGTGTTGATCTGTACGCCTTCCGTGTTGAGCGTCACGTCGATGCCGCCCGCCTGCCAGAAGCGTGAGTCGCTGTTCACGTAGCGATCGTACGGCGCGTTGATGAACACGTGCAGCGTGACCCCGCCGCCATCCTTGTCGAGATCGAACGAGGTGACCTGTCCGACCTGCAGGCGTCGGAAATAGACCGGCGTGCCGACGTCGACGGAGCCCAGGTCGGCCGCTTTCAGCACGAACTCGCGCCCCGGCACGTCGCTCGCGAACACGGGCGGCACTTCCAGCCCTGAATAGTCGCGCCGCTCCTGTTTCGCATGGCCGATATCCATGCCGATGAACGCGCCCGACAGCAGCGTGCTGATCCCCGACACCGTGCCGCCCGCGATGCGCGGCCTCACGACCCAGAAGCGCGTGTCGTCGACGAGCATGTCGGTGGCGTCACGGGTGAGTTCGGCGGTTGCGATGACGTTTTTATAGTCTTTCGACAGCGCGACTTTCTTCACGACGCCGATGTCGACGTCCTTGAACTTGATCTTGGTCTTGCCCGCTTCGAGCCCTTCGCCTGTCTTGAAGCTGATCGTGATGGTCGGCCCCTGCGACAGCACCGCCTGCACCGCGAGCCAGATGCCGACCAGCACGGCGACGACGGGCACCAGCCAGATCCACTGGATGCGCCAGCGCTTGCGCGGCACGGCGACGGCTTCGGGTAGCTCGGGCGGGCGGTTCATGACGCTTGCCTCACGTTGCGGGCGAGGCGTGTGAAGGGGCGGGCGAGGTCGCTCATTTCGCACCCTGCGCGGCCGGATCGCCGCCATGCTGCGCGGCCTGGGTGGTCATGCTTTCGGCCGTGACGACCCAGCCGCCGCCCATCGCCTTGTACAGGTTCACATACGACACCAGCACGCCCGCCTGCGTCTGCGTCTGGGTCAGCTGCGCGTTGAAGAGACTGCGCTCGGCATCGAGCACCTCGATATAGCTCGTATAGCCGCCCTCGTAGCGCAGCCGCGCGAGGTGCGCGTAGGTCGCCAGCGCCTCGACCTGCCGGCCCTGCACGTCGAACTGTTCGCGCACCTTCTGCGACGAGATCAGCGCGTCGTTGACTTCCTGGAACGCGACCTGGATCGCCTTGCGGTACGCGTACAACGCCTGCTGCTGCACCGCCTCGGCCTGCTTCACCTGTCCGACGATCGCCCCGCCTTCGAAGATCGGCTGCGCGACCGAGCCCGCGAACGACCACACGCGCGCGGGCCCCGTAAAGAGCTTCGAGAACTGCCCGCTTTGCGTGCCGAACAGCCCCGTCAACGAAATCTGCGGGAAGTACAGCGCCTTGGCCGCGCCGATCTGCGCATTCGCCGCGACCAGATCCTGCTCGGCCTGCCGCAGATCGGGACGGCGCTCCAGCAGGTCCGAGGGCAGCCCCGCCGGCACGGCGGGCGCCGCGAGTTCGGCGAGCGCGCGCCCGCGCAGGATATCGCCCGGATTGCGCCCGAGCAGCACCGAGAGCGCGTCTTCCTGCTGCGCGATCTGCGCCTCGATCTGCGGAATCACCGCGCGCGAGGCCTCATACTCGGACTGGCTCTGCGCGAGCTCCATCTGCGAGACCTCGCCGCCCTTGAAGCGCAGCTCGAACACATGCACGGATTCGGCGCGGCTCGCCGTGGTCGCCTTCGCGATCTCCAGCTGCCGGTCGAGACTGCGCAGGTCGATATACGACGACGCCACCGACGACACCAGCGTCAGCACCGTGCCGCGCTTCGCCTCTTCCGTGGACAGCAGGCTCGCGCGCGCCGATTCCGTCAGACGCCGGTTGCGGCCGAAGAGGTCGATTTCCCATGACGCCGAGAGCGCCGCCGTGTACGTGTTGAACACGGGGTTCTGCACATTCGCGAGCAGCGGCGAGGATGACGTCGAGATGCGCTCGCGTCCGGCATCGAAGCCCGCGCCGACCTGCGGAAACAGCGCGGCGCGCGTCGTCACGAACTGGCCGAGGAACTGGTCGACGCGCGCGGCGGCGATCTTCACGTCGTTGTTGTTCGCCAGCGCGGTCGTGATCAGGTCGTCGAGCACCGGGTCGTCGAACTGCTTCCACCATTCGGTGTTGGCGATGTCCGCCGCGTAGTTGTCGGGGAAGCGGTAGGTGGCGGGCACGTCGAGCGGCGGGCGCGAGTAGTCCGGCCCGAGCAGGCAACCGCTCAGGGCGAGCACGCAGGGCACACAGAGAACGAGGGCGCGGCGCATGTCAGTCATCCTCGCGCGGTGCGGACGGGTTCGTCGTCGGCCCACCGCCCACTGTGGGGCCGCCCGCCGACGGCGGCACCTTCGGCTCGCCCGACGCTGAACCCGGCCCTGCACCCGATCCCGGCGCAGAAGGCGGCGCATCGCCAGCCTTCTTGGCCTTCTTCTTCTCCGAGCGCTCCGACATGGTCTCCAGCACATAGAAGAACATCGGGATGAAGAACACGGCAATCGCCGTGGCCCCGAGCATCCCGCCGATCACCCCCGTGCCGATCGAATGCCGGCTGTTGGCCGACGCGCCCGTCGCGATCGCCAGCGGCACGCAGCCCAGGATGAACGCCAGCGACGTCATCACGATCGGCCGCAGCCGCTCCTCGGCCGCCGTCATCGTCGCGTCGAACACCGACTTGCCCGCCTCGCGGTTGAGCACCGCGAACTCGAAGATCAGGATCGCGTTCTTCGCCGCGAGCGCCACCAGCATCGTCAGACCGATCTGGAAATACACGTCGTTGTTCAGCCCGCGCAGCAGGATCGCCAGCAGCGCGCCGAACAGCGCGAACGGCACCGCCATCAGCACGCCGAACGGCAGGCTCCACTTCTCGTACTGCGCCGCGAGAATCAGGAACACCATGATCAGACCGAACACGAACACGAGGCCCGAGGTGCCGCCCGACTGCTTCGCCTCGAACGCCTCGCCGCTCCAGGCGATGCCGTACTCCGAGGGCATCTGCGCGCCCACCTCTTCGAGCGCGCTGATCACCTGGCCGGATGCGTAGCCGGGCGCCGCGTTGGCCGTGATCTTCACGGCCGGGAAGTTGTTGAAGCGCGTGATCAGGTCCGGCCCCGTCACGTAGCGCGAGGTCACCACCGACTTCAGCGGCACCATGCTGCCGTTCGCGCTGCGCACGAAGACCTGCGTCAGGTCGTCGGGCTTCAACCGGTACGACGGCTCGGCCTGCAGGATCACCTGCCACAGCCGGCTCGAACGGTTGAACTGCGACACGTACAGCGAGCCGAACATCGTCTGCATCGCGCTGTAGACGTCCTGGACGGGCACGCCGAGCGTCTCGGCCTTGTCGCGGTCCACGTCGACCAGCAGCTGCTGCGAGTTCGCATTGAAGGTCGACGTGACCCCCGTCAGCTCGGGGCGCTGCTTCGCCTTCGCGACGAAGTCGTCGACGACGGCGGCGAACTGCGCGATCGTCGCATCGCCCTTGCTCTGGATCCACATCTCCGTGCCGCCCGTGGTGCCCAGCCCCGGAATCGACGGCGGATTGAGCGGCACGACGATGCCCTCGCGGATCTGCGAGAGCGTCCTGTATGCATCGACGAGCACGGCGCGCGCGTTCTGGGTGCGGATATTGGCCGACGAATACCGGTCCTCGAAGCTCTTGAAGCCGACGAAGAACGTCGACGAGTTGTTCTTGTTCTGGCTGTCGAGAATGCTGAAGCCATCCACCGTCGTGATGCTGCCCACGGCCGGCTGCTTCATGAAGTACTCGGACACGCGGTCCGACACCTGGCCCGTGCGATCGAGCGACGCGGCATCGGGCATGATCACGGCGCCCAGCAGATAGCCCTGGTCCTCGGGCGGCAGGAACGCGGTGGGTATGTCGCGCATCATCACGACGGCCAGCGCGATCATGCCGGCGAACAGTAGCAGCGCGACCACGAAGCGCCTGATGATCAGGCGCACGGCGCGCGTATAGCCCGCCGTCATGCGCGCGAACTGGTTGTCGAACCAGCGGAAGAAGCCCTTCTTCTCGTGATGGCCGGGCTTGAGCAGCAGCGCCGCGAGCGCCGGCGAGAGCGTCAGCGCGACGATGCCCGAGATCACCACGGAGATCGCAATCGTGATCGCGAACTGCTTGTACATCTGGCCGGTGATGCCGCCGAGAAACGCCACGGGCACGAACACCGCGCACAGCACCAGCACGATCGCGACCACGGGGCCCGCCACTTCGTCCATCGCCTGCTTGGCGGCCGTCTTCGGATCGAGCCTGTTCACCGTCATGTTGCGCTCGACGTTCTCGATCACGACGATCGCGTCGTCGACCACGATGCCGATGGCGAGCACCATGCCGAACAGCGTGAGCATGTTGATCGAGAAACCGAGCGCCTCCATGCCCATGAAGGTGCCGACGATCGACACGGGCACGGCCAGCACGGGGATCAGGGTGGCGCGCAGGCTCTGCAGGAACACGAACACGACGATCACCACCAGCACGACGGCCTCGAAGAACGTGTGCACGACGTCCGTGATCGACGCGCGCGTGAACTCGGTGGTGTCCATCGCGATTTCGTAGTCGATGCCCTCGGGGAACGACTTCTTCATCTCGGCGAGCGTGGCGCGCACCTGCTTCGAGACATCGAGCGCATTCGCGCCCGGCTGCTGGTAGACGGCGATCACGGTGGCGGGCTTGCCCTGGAAGCGGCTGCGGATCGAGTAGTCCTTCTGCCCCAGTTCGGCACGGCCGATGTCCTTGAGCCGCACGATCGCCGCGCCGCCGCTCTGCGCGCGGATGATGATGTTCTCGAACTCGGAGGGTTCCGTCAGGCGTCCGGTGGTGGTGACCGCGAACGACTGTTCGACGGGATTGCCCGTGGGCGACTGGCCTAATCGTCCCACGGCGAACTGCTGGTTCTGGTTGGCCACCGCGCGCTGCACGTCGGCGGCCGTGATGCCCAGCTGCGCCATGCGGTCGGGGCGCAGCCAGATGCGCATCGCGTAGTCGGGCGTGCCGAAGATGCTCGACTGGTTCGCGCCAGGGATGCGCTTGAGCGCATCGAGCACGTAGACGTTCGCGTAGTTGGCGATGTAGGTGGCGTCGTAGCGCTCGGTGGGCGAGTAGATCGCGATCACCATCATGAACGCCTGCGACTTCTTCTGTACCTGCACGCCCTGGTTGGTGACCGACTGCGGCAGTTGCGGCAGCGCGAGGTTCACGCGGTTCTGCACGTCGACCTGGGCGAGTTCGGGGTTGGTGCCGATCTGGAAGTAGGCGTTGATCGTCAGGTTGCCGGTGGAGGAGCTCGACGAGCTCATGTAGATCATGTTGTCGGCGCCGTTGACCTGCTGCTCGATCGGCGCGGCAACGTTGTTGGCCACCACGTCGGCGCTCGCGCCGGGGTAGGTGGCGGAGATCGTGATCTGCGGCGGGGTGATGTCGGGGTACTGCGCGGTGGGCAGCGCGAGCATGCACAGCGCGCCGCCCAGCGTGATCACGATCGAGATGACCGAGGCGAAGATCGGCCGGTCGATGCAGAAATGGGAGATGTTCATCGGGTCGGGGTGCGCCGGATGGCGTCGGTCGTCATCGGGTCGTCGGGGCGGTCATGGGCTGGGGCGCGTGGGACTGCGGCCCGCTGGCGTTGACGTTGCCGTCTGCGCCAATGTCGCGGCCGGTGCGGACGCGGCGGCGGCGCTCGCTGCGGGTGGCGCGGAGGCGGGCGTGCCAGGCGTGCCCGGCGCACCCGGCGCCGCGCTCACCACCTTGATGTGCGCATCCGACGACACACGGATCGCGCCATCGACCACCACGCGCTCGCCCGCCTTCAGCCCTTCGTTGACGAACCAGTCGTCGCCGTGCCAGTCGCCGACGTCGACCACGCGCTGATGCGGCTTCGAGTCCTGGTCGAGCACCCACACGAAGTGGCTCTTCGCGCCCTGCAGCACGGCGCGCTGCGGAACCAGCACCGCATTGGGCCGCACCGCCCCCGAGACCTTCGCGCGCACGAACTGGCCCGGCTTGAGCGTGCCCTTCGGATTGGCGAACACCGCGCGCACGAGGAAGGTGCCCGTCTGCTGGTTGAACGCGGGGTTCGCGAAGTCGATGCGGCCCTGCTGCGGATAGACCGAGCCGTCGGCCTCGATGATCGTCACGTCGAACTGGTTGTTGGCCGGAAAGCGCAGCAGGCCCTTCGCGATCTGGTCGCGGTAGCCCAGCAGTTCGTTCTCGGAGATGCTGAAGTTCACCCACATCGGGTCGAGCTGGTAGACGTAGGTGAGCAGGCCCGACTGGTTCGGCGTCACATAGCTGCCGTCCTGCACGCGCGCGAAGCTGGAGAGGCCCTTGAGGGGCGAACTGATCGTGCAGTAGCTCAGGTTCAGCTCGGCCGTGCGCACCTCGCCCTGCGCGGCGATCACGGCGGCTTCGGCCTGCTTCTCGTTGCCCGTGGCATCGTCGAGGTCCTTCTTGCTCAACGCGTTCTGCGCGGCCAGCGGAATCACGCGGGCGAGGTTCTGCTTGGTGACGAGCAGGCGCGCCTGCTGCTGCGCGAGCGCGCCCTTGGCCGACTGCAGCGCGGCCTCGAACGGCTTCTTGTCCATCACGAACAGCACCTGGCCTTCCTTGACGAGCGCGCCTTCCGTGTACATGCGCCGCTCGAGAAAACCGTCCACGCGGGCGCGGATTTCCACCTCGCGCGAGCTTTGTGTCTGCGCGGTGAACTCGAAGTCGACGGGGGTTTCCTGCTGATGCACCGTCACGACGGTGACCTCGATGGTCGGGCGTGGGGGCTCGGTGGGGGCTTTTTTGCAGGCGGTGAGCGATGCCAGTGCCAGCAGCGCGAGAGGCATCAGCAGCCGCCTGCGCGCCGGACGTTGACTCATAGCAAGACCGAAACAGTTCGATCGCCAATACGACAAAGACGCCATGAGCGCCTCCCCATTCAAGCTCATACGTGCCGTGTATCACGCGACAACACGAGCGCGCTCGCGCGCCGCGGCAGCCAGGTTCGAATTGTGTTGACGGGCCAAAACATCCAGTCGCCTGGCTGCTTCGAAGGTCTCCTTCGCGCCGTCACCGTGTTCGCCGCTGGGCGGGAGAACAGCGAATGCGCAGGTCCGCAATGTTGCGCGGCATGTCTGCGCACACGCCGCGACCGAAAGCGCGGGCTTCACGCAGCGAGTATCTGGCAACGGCTCGGCCCGCACCATTGGACTTTGGTCCAATACCGATCCCCGGAATCGTGCATTACGCTGAACAGAACGCTGGACGCCTGATGCGACCCATACGCGACACATGCGCTCCGACACATGCGATCCGAATGTCCTTTCACACAGGTGAACGGACCCTGGCGAAAGAGAGGGCCAGGCGATGCCCAGGGACAACCCAGCGCTTCACCGCAGTCAGAGGCCACCCGTCGCGCCGCGGCGCCGGTGGCTTTACGCCGTTGGTGCCGTCATCGCGCTGGCGGCGCTGGGCTGGGGACTGTATGCCGTCATCGAACCGGCTTTTCAGACGCGCATCGTCATCACGACGGGTGCGGACAAGGGCATTTATCGCGGCTTTGCGGAGCGCTATGCGCCAATCCTCAAACGCGACGGCGTGACGCTCGATATCCGCAGTTCGTCCGGTTCTGTCGAGAACTACGATCGGCTCAAAGACCCCGCGAGCGAGTACCAGGTCGGCTTCGTTCAGTCGGGCACCACCGTGCCGCAGGAGAGCGATCATCTGGAAACGATTGCCGCCGTTTCGTACGAACCGGTCTGGGTGTTCTATCGTGACGCGCAGACCATCAACCGGCTCGCGCAATTACGCGGCAAACGGATCGGCGTCGGCGTGCCGGGCAGCGGGCTATTGGAGGTCTCGCGGGTGTTGCTGGGTTACAGCGATGTCACGCGCGACAATACCCAGCTGTTCGAGATGGATGCGTCGAAGGCCTGGCGCTGCCTCGAAGACGGCTGCCTCGATGCGGCGTTCTTCATCGGCAGGCCGGATGCGCCGATGCAGCAGATGTTGCTGAACAGCGACCTGAAGCTGATGAGCTTCGCTCAGGCCGATGCGCTCGTGCAGAAATTCCCGTCGCTGAAGAAGGTGGTGTTCCCGCGCGCGTCGACCAGCGTCGTCGACGATCGCCCGCAAACGGACGTTACATTGCTGGCCGCGACGGCGCTGCTGGTTGCGAAGGACACCTTGCATCCCGCGCTCGTCTACCTGTTGCTCGACGCAGCCAGAACCGCGCACGCGGGCGAGGACTACTTCACGCCGCTCGGCACTTTCCCCAATCTGAATACGGACGAATTCCCCGTCTCCAGCGAGAGCGAGCGCTATTTCAAGTCGGGACGTCCATTCCTTCAGCGCTACCTGCCGTTCTGGCTGGCGAGCTTCGTCGAACGGCGTCTGCTGATTCTGGTGCCGTTCCTGGCCGTGCTGATCGGGCTGGTGCAGGCGCTGCCGCGGATACTGGAGTCGCGCGTCAAGAAACGCTTCGTGGTCTGGTATCGCGAGCTCAAGGCGCTGGAAGACGAAATCTGGATCACCGCGCAGCCATCCGCGGAGCAGCTCTCGCAATGGCACAACGAACTCGAGAGCATCGACGCGCAGGCGAGCCAGATACGCGTGCCGACGCGTTATCTGCACGACGTCTATGTGCTCAAGCAGGCCATCAGCGTGGTGCGGCAGCGCATCTCGCGGGCAGCGGGAGCGAACGGTTAGCGCGGGTAATCGCGCAGTGACTCAGCGGAGAAAATCGATGCTGCCCATCCAGAGTTCGGAGAAGCCGCTTGCGCGCGGCATGCTCGACGTGCTGATCCGCGCGGGCCTGATCGCGCTCGCGGTGCTGTTGATCGGCATCATGCAGTTGCCGTCCACCCTCGTCACGATTCCCGTGATCATCTTCGTGTTCGCCACCGGGGGCGCGAGCGCCGCGACCATCATCTTCGCGGTCGACACGTTCATCGCCGGGCTGGCCGACAATGTGCTCAAGCCTTTGCCGCCCGGCCGGGGCGTCGATGTGCCGATGCCCGTGGTGCTGATCGGCGAGGATCAGCCCGCCGCCGGATCGCGCGACGGCGGAAGGGCGTTTGACGCAAGCGTCTAACGTTTCGTCGATGCGCTGTTCGCCGCATCCGGCGCATGAAGCGCGTGCCATGCCGCCAGCGCTTCTTCGAGGTTGAAAAACATCCGTCCATGACCCAGCGTCGCGCCGAGCGACGAAAGCTGCACGGCCGCGAGCACGCCTGGATTGAGGTTCACGAGCCAGGTCGCGATACCGCGCTCGCGCTGCTTTTTCTCGGCTTCGATCAGCATCTTGAGCGCGGTGTACTCGAGATCGAACACGGCGCTCATCTCCAGGATAAGGACCTCCGGCTGCGCGGCGTCGATCAGCGGCCGCAGTTTCTGGCCGATGTGCTCGGCGTTGGCGAAGAACACGCGCCCTTCGACCCGCAGCACCAGCAGCCCCGGGAACGCTTCGTCGTCGGGATGCTCGTCCGAGACGGGGCGGAACACGTTCGTGCCTGGCTTGCGGCGCAGCACGTAGACGGGCGGATCGGCCACCTGGTGCGCGAGCGCGACCAGCGACACCACAATCGCCACCAGTATGCCCTGCAAGGTGCCGAGCAGCACGACGCCCGCCAGCGCCACCAGCGCCCACAGGAATTCGGTGCGGCGTATCCGCAGAATTGCGCGGAAATCGGCCGGACTGAACAGGCCGATCGAATAGACGATCACGACGGCGGCCAGCGTCGCGTGCGGCATCAGGCCGATCAAGGGCGCGAGCAGCAGCATCGTGCCGAGCGTGACGGCCGCCGTGACGAGCTGGGCGAGTTGGGAGCGCGCGCCTGCCAGCCGGTTGACGGCCGTCTGGCTCGTGCCGCCGCCGGCGGGCATCGCGCCGAGCCACGCGCCCGCCGCGTTGCCGAGACCTGTCGCGAACAGTTCGCGGTTCGGCTTCGGCATGGGTTCGCCGTTGGCCGCAAATGCGCGCCCGGCCGCGATCGTTTCGGTGAAACTCATCAGCGCGATGCCGGCGGCGTCCTTCCAGAGCGAGCCGAGCAACGAGAAATCGGGTATCACGACCGAGGGCAAGCCCGTCGGAATAGGGCCCACCACGCCGACGCCATGCGCGGGCAAGTCCAGCAGCACAACCGCGCCGATCGCGCACCCGACGGCGATCAACGGTGCGGGCGCGCGCGGATAGTAGCGCTCGAATGCCGCGAGGAGGGCGATCGTCGTCGCGCCGACGGCGACCGTCCACCACGACGCGTGGGGAATGCCCATCGCCAGTGCCGCGACATTGTGAAAAAACGAACCCTTCTCAGGGTGGATGCCGAGCAGCTTCGGCAGTTGATCCAGCACGATGACGACGGCGATCCCCGCCTTGAAGCCCGTCAGAACGGGATCGGAGATGAAGTTCGCGACGAACCCGAGCCGCAGCATCGCGGCCAGCGCGAGCATCCCGCCGACGAGCAGCGTGAGGGTCGCCGTGGCGCGCATCAGCGCGGCCGTTTCGCCGCCGGGAACGGCCTGAGCGAGCGCGGCGGCCGTCAGGATGGCGAGCGTCGCGCTGGTGCTGACACTGAGCGGCCGCGAGGTGCCGAAAAGGGCATAGATGATCATCGGCACGAAGGCGGTGTACAGCCCGACTTCGACGGGCAGCCCCGCCACCGACGCATAGGCGAGGGCCTTGGGCAGCACGACGGCTGCCGCCGTGACGCCAGCGACGAGGTCTGGCTTGATCCACTCCTTGCGATAGCCGTGCATCCAGTCGAGCACGGGAATCCGCAAGCGGCTGGCAACGTGTCCCATGATCGCGAGGCCTCCGCATTTCAGTCGGCGACGGTGCGGCTATCGACTACGCAACAGCTCGGGTTGACGCGGGGCGGCCGGTGTTCCGCTGCGGTACGTCGATAGCGGGTTCCGATGCTGGCGCGGTAGTGCGTAGTGTAGGTCATCGGCCCCGGCGCGCAGCGACTTTGCCGCGTGCAGTAAGATGCTGGGTTCACCAGACAACGAGCCGCCCACGATGGACAGCGTTTCCCCGTTCGACCAGGCCCAGTTGCTCGCCGAATACGCCGATCTGCGGCAGCGCGCAGCCGCGCTCGACGAGCAGGTGCCGGCTTGCCTGCAGCGCATTTCCGACAAACTGCCCCGGATCAGCCGCGAGTCCGAGCTTGCGGATCACTACCGCAGCCTGCTGGTCGGCGCGCGCAGCAACGCGCTGGTGTCGATCGAGAACTACCATGAGGCGATTCCGTACCTGCAGGCGGCGGAATCGCTGATCGCGCAGTTGAACGGGCATCCGGACGTTCAGCCTGACGGTCAGCCGGGTGGACAACCGGCGGCTTCCGGCCAAGCCGGCGCGCGCGGCGCGTTGCTGGATCGCCTCGACGAGCTGATCGACGCCGCCGTCGGCATGATCGATCTGGCGGAGCAGTGTTTCAACGACGCGCAAGCCACCGATCCCGACACGGTGCCGGCGTCGCTGCTGGACGACCCGCTGCATCCCGATGCCTGACTTGCGGTAGCGCCGCAGCATCGCATCATGCCCGTTTTCCGCCGAATCCGGCTCGCAGACGGGCATGTCTGATAAAGTTCCGCCTATTCCCTTCAAAAGTCGATTCAACGGTTTTGATTATGAGCACAATCCTCGAAAATCTTCCGACCGGCCAGAAGGTCGGTATTGCGTTCTCCGGCGGCCTGGACACGAGCGCCGCGCTGCACTGGATGCGCTTGAAGGGCGCCGTGCCGTACGCGTACACGGCAAACCTCGGTCAGCCGGACGAAGAAGATTACGACTCGATTCCGCGCCGCGCCACGGAATACGGCGCCGAAGGCGCGCGCCTGATCGACTGCCGCGCGCAGCTGGTCGCGGAAGGCATTGCGGCGCTGCAATGCGGGGCGTTCCATATTTCGACGGCGGGCGTCACCTACTTCAACACCACGCCCATCGGGCGCGCCGTGACGGGCACGATGCTGGTCGCCGCGATGAAGGAAGACGGCGTCAACATCTGGGGTGACGGCAGCACGTACAAGGGCAACGACATCGAGCGCTTTTACCGTTATGGCCTGCTCGTCAATCCGGATCTGAAGATCTACAAGCCGTGGCTCGACCAGCAGTTCATCGACGAACTCGGCGGCCGCGCGGAAATGTCGGAGTTCATGCGCCAGGCGGGCTTCGCGTACAAGATGTCGGCGGAAAAGGCCTATTCGACCGATTCGAACCTGCTCGGCGCGACGCATGAAGCGAAAGATCTCGAAAGCCTGGAGTCGGGCATCAAGATCGTCAACCCGATCATGGGCGTCGCATTCTGGCGCGACGACGTGCCTGTCGCCAGGGAAGAAGTGACGATCCGCTTCGAAGAAGGCCAGCCCGTCGCGCTGAACGGCAAGACGTTCCCGAACGCCGTCGAACTGCTGCTGGAAGCGAACCGTATTGGCGGACGTCACGGCCTCGGCATGAGCGACCAGATCGAGAACCGCATCATCGAAGCGAAGAGCCGCGGCATCTACGAAGCCCCGGGTCTGGCGCTGCTGTTCATCGCGTATGAGCGCCTCGTCACGGGCATTCACAACGAAGACACGATCGAGCAGTACCGTGAAAACGGCCGCCGTCTCGGCCGCCTGCTGTACCAGGGCCGCTGGTTCGATCCGCAGGCCATCATGCTGCGCGAAACGGCGCAACGCTGGGTCGCGCGTGCGATCACGGGCGAAGTGACCGTCGAACTGCGTCGCGGCAACGACTACTCGATCCTCAGCACGAAGTCGCCGAACCTCACGTATCAGCCCGAGCGCCTGTCGATGGAGAAGGTCGCTTCGACATTCTCGCCGCGTGACCGCATCGGCCAGCTGACGATGCGCAACCTCGACATCACCGATACGCGCGACAAGCTGCGCGTCTACGCGCAGGTCGGTTTGCTCGCACCGGGCGAGTCGTCGGCGCTGCCGCAGCTGAAGAACGATACCGAGTAAGCCTGGCTGCTGACGGGGCGGGTCTCGCGTGAAGCTCGCGCGGCCCGCCCCGTTTCTTTTAACGGGTGACGTCACGCGTCACACTGTCCTGTCCATGCGTCCGTCTTTCCATCCTTCCGGTTCGCACCTTTGCGAATCAGGCTCATCTGTCCATTGCGTTCGAGAATCGCCGCGTGCACGTCGTGCAGATCGAGCGCGTGAAGTTCATGACGCGCGGCCTCGAACACGTCCGTGCGCGTAATCAGCGCAGCTGACATCTGACGGCTATTGAACTGTCCGTCGCGATATACCTCCCGTTCGACCCCGACCACCAGCGATTCGAGCCTTGGCGAGCGCACGCAGCACCACGCGAGCGCGCGATGAATCAGCACGATCACCAGCGCCGCCGCGAGCGTCGGCACCACAGGCGATGCGCCGACGATGACCCGGCTCAGCGTGGCGCCGAGCAGGATTGCGACCACGTAGTCGAACGGCGAGCGTTGCCCGAACGAGCGCCTGCCCGAGATGCGGATGAACACGAGCGTCGCGAAGAACACGACGACCGCGCGCATGGCCGTCTGCAGGGCGGTGAGATCCTTGCCTTCGCCGAATAGCGTCATCAGCACGTCCATGTTGTGTCTCCTTCCTTTGATGCATGCGTGACGGTTGCAGCGCACGCAGCCCGTGGATGGCGGGCCATGCAAGCCGTCCTGCAATCGTTGTGCCGCCTGCGCCGAACACGCATGCATTGGCAATGGACATACGTCAATGGACATGCGCAAACCACCTTCTATGATTAGGAAGGCACTGCGTACCGCGAACCCCCTGCATGGAGACGCACAATGGACGACACCCGCCCGCAACCCACGCCGTTGCAAGCCGATGAACTGCGCAACATGGACCGCTTCTGGCGGGCCTGCAATTATCTGTCCGCCGGCATGATTTACCTGCGCGCGAATCCCCTTTTGCGCGAACCGCTGAAGCCCGAGCACATCAAGCGGCGTCTGCTCGGCCACTGGGGTTCCGATCCCGGACAGAGCTTCGTGCTCGTGCATCTGAACCGGGTCATCAAACAGCGCGATCTGAACGTGATCTTCATCTCGGGGCCGGGCCACGGCGCACCCGCGACGCTCGCGCACAGCTATCTGGAAGGGCGCTACTCGGAGATTTATCCGGACCGTGGCGAAACGGAAGAGGGCATGGCGCGTCTTTTCAAGCTCTTCTCGTTTCCGGGCGGCATCGGCTCGCATTGCACGCCTGAAACGCCGGGCTCGATTCACGAGGGCGGCGAACTCGGCTATAGCCTGTCGCACGGATACGGTGCGGCGTTCGACAACCCCGATCTGATCGTGACGGTGATGATCGGCGATGGCGAGGCGGAGACCGGGCCGCTCGCCACGTCGTGGCATTCGAACAAATTCCTGAATCCGGCGCGCGACGGCGCGGTGTTGCCCGTTCTGCACCTGAATGGCTACAAGATCGCGAACCCGACTATACTCGCGCGTATTCCGCACGAAGAACTCGAAGCGCTATTCACGGGATACGGTTACAAGCCGTGGTTCGTCGAAGGCGATGAGCCGGAGAAGATGCATCAGCAGATGGCGGCGACGCTCGACGAATGCATCGATGAAATTCGCGCGATCCAGCAGCGCGCGCGTCAGGAAGGCGGCAATGTCGACGCGCAGCGGCCACGCTGGCCGATGATCGTGCTGCGGTCGCCGAAGGGCTGGACAGGGCCGCGCGAATTCGGCGCGCACAAGATAGAAGGCTCGTGGCGCGCGCATCAGGTGCCCATTGCCGATCCCGCGACCAACGGCAAGAGCCTGAAGCTCGTCGAGGAATGGCTGCGCAGCTACGGGCCGGAAACGCTCTTCGACGAATCGGGGCGGCTGGTCGCCGAGTTGCGCGCGCTCGCGCCCGAAGGGCCGCGACGTATCAGCGCCAATCCGCATGCGAACGGCGGAGCGCTCTGCAAGGCGCTGGACCTGCCGGACTTCGCCGGCTATGCCGTCGACGTCAGCCAGCCCGCTACGAGCTACGTGTCGCCCACGGATGTGCTCGGCCAGTTTCTGCGCGACGTCATGCGCCGCAATATGACGAGCTTTCGCGTGTTCGGCCCCGACGAAACCGCCAGCAACAAACTCACGGCGATTTACGAAGCATCGGGGAAGACGTGGCTCGCGCAGATCGTCGAATCGGATCGCGACGGCGGCGAGTTGTCCGCCGATGGCCGCGTGATGGAAATGCTGAGCGAGCATACGCTGGAAGGCTGGCTCGAAGGCTATACGCTGACGGGGCGGCACGGTCTGTTTGCAACATACGAAGCGTTCGTGCATGTCATCGATTCGATGTTCAACCAGCACGCGAAATGGCTGGAAAAAGCCAAGCGCGAGCTGCGCTGGCGGCAGCCCGTGCCGTCGCTGAATCTGCTGATCACGTCGCTCGTGTGGCGCCAGGACCATAACGGTTTTACGCATCAGGACCCCGGTTTTCTGGATGTCGTGACGAACAAGAGCCCCGATGTCGTGCGCATCTATTTGCCGCCCGATGCGAACTGTCTGTTGAGCGTCGCCGATCATTGCCTGCGTTCGCGCGACTATGTGAACGTGATCGTCGCCGACAAGCAGCCGCATTTGCAGTATCTGGACATGAAGTCGGCTATCACGCATTGCACGAAAGGCATCGGCATTTGGGACTGGGCGTCGACGGATCTGGATCACGAGCCGGATGTCGTGATGGCGAGCGCGGGCGACATTCCGACCATGGAGGCGCTCGCAGCCGTGGAAATTCTCAAGGGACTTTTTCCCGATCTGAAGATCCGTTTTGTGAACGTCGTGGATCTGTTCCGGTTGATGCCCGATTCCGATCATCCGCATGGCTTGTCGGGGCGCGATTTCGATTCGCTGTTCACGACGGACAAGCCGGTGATTTTCAACTTCCATTCGTATCCGTCGCTGGTGCACAAGCTGACCTATCGCCGCACGAATCACGCGAATATTCACGTGCACGGCTATGCGGAGAAGGGGAACATCAATACGCCGCTGGAACTTGCGATCATCAATGGTATCGACCGGTTTTCACTAGCGATCGACGTGATTGATCGCGTGCATCGCTTGCGTGGTGTCGGCGATCACGCGAAGGAACGGCTGCG
The DNA here is from genome assembly GCF_002902945.1 of Paraburkholderia caribensis. NCBI lineage: Bacteria > Pseudomonadati > Pseudomonadota > Betaproteobacteria > Burkholderiales > Burkholderiaceae > Paraburkholderia > Paraburkholderia caribensis. The sequence continues at coordinate 1,354,525 of NZ_CP026102.1, read as the reverse complement.
CGATCAGAAGATCCGGCATCTTGATTATGCGCATAGCGAGGGGATCGATAGCGAAGAGATTCGCGACTGGAAGTGGGCGGGTTGACGCTTCGTGGTGCAGGGTGCCGTCGAACCTTGTTTTCCCCAGGGAGAAAGCGGCGCGGAATGGCGTTTGCTGTGCATGTCATCGCTGACTGTTCACTGACGATAATTCCCGGGAGGCAATCATGAACGAAGACGCAAACAAGGAACTGGCGGCCGACGCTTCAATCGAAAACACCGCACTCGACGCAATAGAGTTACTCGAAGCGGACCATCGCGTGGCAAAGCAACTGTTCGACGCGTTCGAAAAGGCCGGCGATTCCGACCTGGAAGCGAAGGGTACGCTGGCGCGCCGCGCGTGCGAGGTGCTGACCGTCCACACGATGATCGAGGAGAATATCCTCTATCCCGCCGCGCACAAGGCGCTCGGCAAGGATGATGAGATCGACGTCGACGAAGCCTACGTCGAGCACTTTCTCGCGAAGACACTGATCGAAAAGTTCGACACGCTGAAGCCGGGCGACCATGGGTTCGATGCAACGTTCAAGGTGCTGTCGGAGATGGTGCTCCACCATATCGAGGAAGAGGAATCGAGCCTCTTTCCTGAACTGCGCGAAAGCGGTGTCAACCTGGTGCGACTCGGCGAAGTGATGGCGGCGGAGAAAGAGAGGCTGATGAAGAAGCTCGATGCCGCAGGCAGCAAACTGGTGGGCGACAACAGCCTCACGTTTCGCCGGTAATGGACGGGCAGCAATCTTTTACTGGCTGGCGCCGGATGGCACGGCGCTGGCCGCCGATGAAGGCGTAGCGGCGACGGGCGCCTCGCTCGAGGCCGCCGGGCCGTTCGCTGCCGTCGCGGTCTCGCTCGCGCGCTGTGCCGCCGCGCTTTGACCCGGCGCACCGCTCATGCCCGACGTATTGCTCATCACGCCGCTGCTGGCTGAGTCCATGGTGTTGCTGCTTTTCTCGTCTACCTTCTTGCAGCCGGCAGTGCCGCACGCGAGCGCCGCCACCGCTAATGCGGCAGATACGTAACGTGTGCTCGATTTCATCGTCGCGCCCTCCCTTGTCGAACCTGCTGCGACGCGTCGCGCCGCCGGCCCCGTGTGGGTCATCCGTATATGACGGAATCAGCAAGGTTCGTTCCCCGTCGCGCGTACCACGATCCCAGGCAGGGCTGGCCGATATCTTGCAAGCACATCCGCAACTTGCTACTGCGCGAAGAGTTGTTTGACGCATCCTGTCGCGGTGAAGCCGCGTGACTTTGTCCTGAAGGGAGCACGATGATGAAAGTGAGAGTAGCCAACGAAGGCGATGCGCCCGTCCGGTTGATCGTGGACGGTGACCCGGTGCTCGGCGAAACGCTCGAGGCAGGCGCGGAAATGGTCGTTGATGGGGAGATGGTCGAGTTGCAGGATCTCGAGCCCGAGGACGATGATGAGGATGAGGAGCAGTAGGAGAAGCGCGACGGCATCACGCGGATGCCAGGCGAAAAAACAGGAATCCCAAACCCAATCGAAAGAGACAGGAGCGTAGGCCTTCTTTGCAGGCTCACGCCGCGGCCCGACACTTGCTGGTTGGTGCTGATTCAGCGACTACCAGACACACTTGCCCATTCGACTCGTGTGCGAATTCTCTTTCGTGGGGCTTTCCATGGCAAAGACAGTAGGCGACTTCATCGTCGAACGGTTGCATCAGTGGGGCGTCAGGCGCATGTACGGTTACCCCGGCGATGGTATCAACGGTGTGTTCGGCGCTTTGAATCGCGCGGAGGGAAAGATCCAGTTCGTGCAGGCGCGACACGAAGAAATGGCCGCGTTCATGGCAAGCGCCCACGCAAAGTTCACCGGCGAACTCGGGGTCTGTATCGCCACGTCGGGGCCGGGCGCGTCCCATCTGATCACGGGCCTCTACGATGCACGCATGGATCACATGCCCGTGCTCGCCATCGTCGGACAGCAGGCACGCGCGGCACTCGGCTCGCACTATCAACAGGAACTCGATCTCGCGGCGATGTTCAAGGACGTGGCCGGGGCGTTTGTTCAGCAGGCCAGCGTGCCCGCGCAGGTGCGTCACCTCGTCGATCGCGCGATACGTATTGCCCTCTCCGAACGGCGCGTCACGGCGCTAATCCTGCCGAACGATCTGCAGGACCTCGAATATGAGCCGCCCGCGCGCAAGCACGGCACGGCGCATTCGGGTGTCGGCTATTCGCAGCCGTCCGTCATTCCCGTACCAGACGATCTGCAACGCGCCGCCGACGTGCTCAACGCCGGGCATAAGGTTGCGATCCTCGTCGGCGCCGGCGCCTTGAACGCCACCGATGAAGTCATCGCCGTCGCCAACCGGCTCGGCGCAGGCGTCGCCAAAGCGCTGCTCGGCAAGGCCGCGCTGCCCGACGATCTGCCATGGGTGACGGGATCGATCGGTCTGCTCGGCACGAAGCCCAGCTACGAAATGATGACCGCGTGCGACACCCTGCTGATGATCGGCTCGGGCTTTCCGTACGCCGAATTCCTGCCGAAGGAAGGCGACGCGCGCGGTGTGCAGATCGACATCAAGGCCGACATGTTGAGCCTGCGCTATCCGATGGAAGTGAACCTCGTCGGCGATAGCGCGGCAACCTTGCGCGCGCTGCTGCCTTTGCTCAAAGAAAAGGATAGCCATACGTGGCGCTCGCGTATCGAACGCTGGACTTCGCGCTGGTGGGACACGCTCGATGAACGGGCGCATCAGCCCGCCAGCAACGGCGTGAACCCGCAGCGCGCCTTCACGGAACTGTCGCCACGCCTGCCCGACGACGTCATTCTCACCAGCGACTCCGGCTCCTGCGCGAACTGGTACGCACGCGATCTGAAGATCCGGCGCGGCATGATGGCGTCGTTGTCGGGCGGACTGGCGTCGATGGGCGCCGCCGTGCCGTACGCAATTGCCGCGAAGTTCGCGCACCCGGGGCGGCCCGTGATCGCGATGGTCGGCGACGGCGCGATGCAGATGAACAATATGGCGGAACTCATTACCGTCGCGAAGTACTGGAAGCAATGGGCCGATCCGCGCTGGATCTGCATGGTGCTCAACAACGAAGATCTGAATCAGGTGACGTGGGAGCAGCGCGTGATGGAAGGCGATCCGAAGTTCGACGCGTCGCAGCAGGTGCCCAATGTGCCTTATCACCGCTTTGCGGAAATGCTGGGTTTGACGGGCATTTATGTCGATCAGGCGGAGCAGCTGGCCGACGCATGGGAGACGGCTTTGGCTGCCAGGCGCCCCGTCGTGCTGGAAGTGAAGTCGGACCCGGAGGTGCCGCCGCTGCCGCCGCACGTGACGCTCGCGCAGGCACGCGCATTTGCGCGCACCTTGATGGAAGGCGATCCGAAAGAAGGCAGCGTGATCGCCAACACGGCGCGCCAGGTGCTCGGGTCCGTGATTCCGGGCGGAAAAGACTAGGCACGGCATCGGTCAATCGCGCGATGACGATAGCTGGCGCCGCGTGTAAATATCGCATGTCGTGATGTAAATCGTACGACCGCCGCCTGTTCGCGCGTGTCGGCTCACGAGCCACTGTTTCTTACGGCAACCATCCGGCTCGGTCGACGGGTCGTGCGCGTTTCTTGCTGGAGCAAGGCGGGCACGTCAATGTCGCGACCAGGCAGGCGACGCTTCAGAGCGTGCGCGCGCTGAACACGGGGGAGATCGAGTTGCCGGGAGCAGGTGTCTATGAGAGCTTTTGCGCCTGTTGCCATCAAGCGGATGGAACGGGCCAGCGCAAATGGGCCGCATGAAAGATGAAAACGCGCCTGGATTCGCGACAAAACCTCCGCACAACACGCCACGTCGGCGACCCAATGCACATAGGCGCGCATCCCGTCAGTAAAATCGCTCTTTTAAGGACGGATCGAGCGGCCATGCCCGCTGTCTCTCGATACGCGGACGATGAAACTTCTGACGGCATTCAAACGACACCTCTTCATCACCCTCGGCAACGCAATGCCGGCCTACGGTCCCTTCAATCGCATGCGTGCCTCGATGTTCCGTCAGGCAGGCATGGCCATCGGTCGCGATGTGACGATCATCGGTCCGCTGAACCTCGAACTGAGCCTCAACGAAGAGACGATCTGCGGAATCTCGATCGGCGACAACGTCTATCTGAACGCGCAGACGCGACTCGCTTGCCGCAACAGCCGGATTTCGATTGGCGACGACGTGCAGGTCGGGCCGCGCGTGTCGTTCGAAACGGCGACGCATGACATTGTCTATGAGCCCGAGATCGGGCGCGGACTCGATCACCACGAGATCCGCGTCGGCAACAGGGTGTGGATCGGTGCAGGCGCAACCATCCTGCCCGGCGTGACGATTCACGAGGCGGCGGTGGTTGCCGCCGGCGCAGTCGTCACGAAGGACGTGCCGGCTCACACGCTGGTGGGCGGCGTGCCGGCGCGCAAGATCCGCGACATCGGGCCGGGCGCTCAGCGCCAGGGCGCCATCGCCTGAAACACACCATCGCGTCTGACCAGCGCATGAAACAGCGCGGCCGCGAAATGCACGAGAATCAACGCGAAAAAGCACAACGCCAGGAACCGGTGCGCGTTCCATAGCAGCGTGTGCAGTTCGTTGCTGTGCGGCAGTATCCACGGCAACTGGATGCCGGCCACGATCACGGGATACTCCGCCGCCGACAACATGCCCCAACCAATCAGCGGCAACGCGATCATCAGCGCATAGAACGCAAGATGCGACAGATGAGCGGCGAGCTTCATCGGTTCGGGCATGTCGGGCGGGAGTCGCGGCGCGCCGCGCGTAAGCCGCACTACCAGACGGATCAGCGCGAGTATCAGGATCACCATGCCGAGCGGCTTGTGAATCGAGACCAGCGTCAGATAGTCAGGCCGGATCGTCGACACCATGCCGACCCCGATGAACAGCATCGCCAGAATGCAGATCGCCATGATCCAGTGCAGCGCGCGCTGCAACGGCGTAAAGCGCTCGAGAGTCGTTTTCATGGCTTCGCTCCTTCGGCGGGCGTGTGCGGATAGTGCTTGTCTTCGGCAGTCCGGCGATTGAACGAAACGGAATAAGCCGCCGAACGCGCAGCGGGGAACGGATCGTCGGAAACGTGCATCCCCGCTGGCAGGACGGTGGGGTCGAAATTGAGGTCGCGGCAGGGGCCATCTGGCTCCGGTTCGATGGCGCTGACCACCAGCGTGCCGGCTTCCACCTTGCGGCGGTCTTCCGGCCATGCCTTGCTCGGGTCGGCCGTCGGGTCGCCCGGATTGGCGACGGTGACGATCATCGTCCAGCGTTGCGGCCCGCTCTGCACGCGTTGCGTGATGTCGGTGTCGAGGAAGTTCGCCGGGCGTTGCTTGAGGACGTCGGGCGACACGGCCTCCGGCTTCGCCGCCGGCACGAATGACCAGCGCACGACCTGGTCCTGCCCCTGGGCATTCGTGAACACAAAGCTGTTGAGGCTGTTGTACTGATCCTGCGCGAACGATGCCGTCCACGGCGCCGTCGTCGCCCATGCGCCGAACGCGGCAAACTCGGGGTGCGCGGCGATGAACTGCTTCATCGCATCGGGATCGTCCTTGCGTCCCGCGGCTTCGAGCAACGCATAAAACGCTTGCGGTGTCGCGACGGGGAAGAAGGGCGCGTCGATCATCGCCGAACGCCATTCGCTGCCGTCCGGCGCGACCACGCGCAGGCTCAGGCCGCGAACCCGCACGGTCGCGTCGGGCGCGTTGGGGTCAGGTGTGGCGAGATTGAAGCGTCCCGTCACGCGCGACGAACCCTGCGCGAACATGGGCGCCTTCGACAATGCAGCGGCGGCTCCATTCGATTCGAAGGTGCCCGTGAAGCAGATGCCCTTTGCATGATTGCGCCGGAAACCCAAAGCCGGGCCGCCCGGCGGCGCCAGCGCATTGACGATCTTCGGCGGTGTCAGCCGGCCTGGCGTGAGCCAGCCTGCCGTATAGGCAAACGCAATCGCCACGACGCCGACGATGATCGCAATCAAGGCCAGCGAGCGGGCAGCGGATGCGGGTGAACCGGGTCTGTCAGCCATGGAAGTCTCGCTCGAGAGTTCTGCTGGCGACAATCTAGCAGCATCATCAGATTCGTGCAGAAAGGGGGCGGAGCGGACAGGCTTGCGCCAGGTGTCCACGAGGCAACACGGTGTATCCGTCCCCATGTCTACTGTCCCCATTCGAATCCGTCTAGCATGGTGGCATGCTCAAACGGGCGCAGCGTGCTGCGTGACCATCATGGATACCATCAAGATCCTGCTACAAACCACCATTCCGTCCATCGCCGACGACTGGTCGATCGCGCGCTTCAGCCGCCTTGCCGAACTGCTGCGCAACCATCGCGATACGCAAGGGCGCGCCGTATTCGACGTCGTCGCGAGAGACCGCGAGCAAAACGGAGAGCCCGACCCGGTGCTTTCCCGTCTGGACGAAACCGGGTTCGACGAGTTGTGGCTATTTGCCGTCGACAACGGAGACGGTCTGACACCCGAAGACTGCGCAGGCATTACGCGATTCCGCCAGGCAGGCCGCGGTCTGATGGTGACGAGGGATCACATGGATGTGGGCTGTTCGCTGTGCAGCCTGGGTGCAGTCGGCAAGGCACATCATTTTCATACGCGCAACGTCGACCCCGACCAGTCGCATTGCGTATGCGACGATCCGTTCTCCACGCATATTTCATGGCCCAATTTTCACTCGGGCGCGAATGGGGACTATCAGGAAGTCGCCGTGGTCGGGCCGACCCATCCCATACTGACGAACGCCGATTCACCGACGGGCGCAATTCGCTATCTGCCCGCGCACCCGCACGAAGGCGCTGTCGATGCACCCGGCGACGAACCGGCCCGCGTGATCGCGCGAGGCAATAGCAAGATCACGGGCAAGCGCTTCAATCTTGCCGTTGCCTTTGAGCCGTCCAGCGACGGAGGACCTGCTGTCGCGCAAAGCACGTTTCATCATTTTGCCGATTACAACTGGGACGCGCGGCTCGGTTGTCCGAGCTTCGTGGACGAGCCGCCCGGCGACGGAATGCAGACGGAGCAACAGGCGCTGCAGGATGCGCACCGATATGCAATCAATGTCGCACTGTGGCTCGCGGGGAAAACGCCGCACTGATAGACGTCCCGCGACCCGTCATTCTTTTTTTGTCCTGGGTTGGTCGGGTTGCGGCTGCGGGTCTTTTCCGCGTTGCGTCGGCGCTCTCGTGCAGGCGTCCGGGGGCGTGGCGTACGGCACGTCGTTGCAACAACACGCGTAGACGGGAAAACCGTATGCGTTCGTGCGGATGATGGTGGTCGGCCCGTGTAGCGGGCATACCGCGTTCATGGTGCCTCCTCGATTGCATCGGTCGATTGTCTATCGTACTGCTGTTCGATGCGATGTTCACGAGGCGATTCGGCTCGCGGGCGTGAAACCTGATCGAGCCACGGGTTCGCTCACGCAACGTGCCCCGCCGCGTTGGTACGACGCCGCCGCGTTGTCGTTGGCTTCGACACTTCCTGGATCGGCGCGATATCGCTCGCGCGCTGCGCCTGATACGACTCGCCCCATTGCCTGAGGCTGATCAGCACGGGGGCGAGCGTCTTGCCGAACGGCGTCAATTCGTATTCGACCTTCGGCGGAACCTGAGGATAGACATGCCGCGCCACGATCCCGTCCGCCTCCAGTTCGCGCAATTGCAGCGTCAACATGCGCTGCGTGGTGTTCGGCAGCAGCCGGGTCAGCTCCATGAAGCGCTTTTTTTCATGCATCAGATGAAACAGGATCACGGGCTTCCATAAGCCGCCGATTACCGAAAGCGTCACTTCGACGGCGCAGCCGCTTTTGCTGTCCAGGCGTTTGGGTCGCATGGCATTCATACCTACATAATTGATAGTACTGGCCATAATTGTACCTTCTTGTGGTAATCGACGTGCGACGGGACAATCACGACGTGGTCGCGGATCGGTCGCGACCTCGTGCGCCAATCAGCGCGCGAGCGCCTTTTCGACGGCGATGCGGCATCGTGCATCGTCAGTCCGTCAATCGACTATCAGGAGTTGCCTCGATGAAAGCCATTACCTTGCGCCAGCCCGCCGGACTGGAAAATCTCGTACGCGTGGACCTTGCCGATCCCGGCGCGCCGGCGCCCGGCGAAATCCGCGTGCGCATCCATGCGAGTTCGCTGAATTTCCACGATCTGGGTGTCGTCACGGGGCGCATGCGTACGGAAGACGGCCGCATTCCGATGTCGGATGGCGCGGGCATCGTCGAAGCGATCGGCGACGGCGTGACGGAATTCGCGGTCGGCGATGCCGTCGTCTCGACGTTCTTCCCGTACTGGCTCGACGGCGGCCCGACGGTGGCCGATTTTTCGACGACGCCGGGTGACGGCGTCGACGGCTACGCTCGCGAGAGCGTCGTCCGTCCCGCACAGTGGTTCACGCACGCGCCGCGCGGCTACAGCCACGCGGAGGCGGCGACGTTGACCACGGCTGGCCTGACCGCATGGCGCGCGCTGGTCGTCGATTACGCGCTGAAGGCGGGCGACACCGTGCTCGTGCAGGGCACGGGCGGTGTCTCGATCTTCGCGCTGCAGTTCGCGAAGCAGATGGGCGCGACAGTGATCGCAACGTCGTCGTCCGACGAGAAACTGGCGAAGGCCCGCGCGCTCGGCGCCGATCACCTGATCAACTACAAGCGCGACACGGACTGGGCTGCGAAGGTCCTCGACATCACGAACGGACGCGGCGTCGACAACGTGGTCGAAGTGGGTGGTCCGGACACGCTTGCGCAGTCGATCCAGGCTTGCCGGATCGGCGGGCACATCGCGTTGATCGGCGTGCTGACGGGACTGGCCGGACAGGTGCCGACGGCTGAACTGATGCGTCGTCAGCAGAAGTTGCAGGGGTTGATTGTCGGCAGCCGGAAGCACCAGACCGACATGATTCGCGCGATCGACGCGAACGGGATCAAGCCGGTGATCGACAGCACGTTTGCGCTCGGCGAGATTGCCGATGCGTTCCGCCATCAGGCGGCGGGCAAGCATTTTGGCAAAGTTTGTCTGGCGGTTTGAAGCGGGCGGCGGCAGCGATCAGGCTGCCGCAGGCGATCTTCACCTTGCTGGTGAAGATCGTGACGGGTCAGTAGTAAAGCCAGCGTCCATACTCCGGCGACCAGTACCAGCGGCCAGCATACGGCGCCGGCTGGTATTCGCCAGCCCAGGCAGCGGGCGGCGCATAGTAGGCATATGGACGGGCGGCCACGCTGGTTGGCCGTTGCACGTAGCCGTAGGCTTGAGGCGCAGGCGGCATCGCTACGGGCGGCGGCGCGTACTGCGTTTGCGGTCGCGCATACTGTGGCCCGGTCGTGTAGACCTGTGCAGTACGCGGCATCACAACGTCGTCGCCTTCGTCATCAGCGAACGCTTCGGGCGGCATGGCATGCTGTTGTTGCACGCGTCCCGCAGACCGCACGATGCCGCCATTTTGCGGCGGCGCGTTGATGCGTTGAACCGGTTGCGGGTTCTGCAGCGAGTCCGTATCCGTCCAGGCGTCGGCTGTCGCGACGGGAGAGCGGCGGGCAACCGGCTTGGGCGGCGCGACGCGAGTGCTGCTGGTTGCAGAAGATTGTGCGCCTGGCTGTTCGCCGAGCGGCTTCGACGTGACGGGCACCTCTTGCACGGTTTCGATATCGCTCGCGTCGCTGTAAACGTGCTTGATGTCGAGGATGGGCTTGCGAGCAGTCTCGCTTGTCGATTTCTGCGCCCGCGCTTGCGTTGCGGGTGGTGCGGGTGGCGTCGTGGCGGCCGTGCCCTTTGCAGCGGCCTCGCGCGCCAGTTCCTCTTTCGCTGCCTTGTAGCCTCGATCGTAGGCCGCCTTCACCTCGCGGTCCTGGGCCTCGGCGTCGTCGGCCGCGCTGTACGCGTGGGATGATGCCGAAACCAGGCAACCTGTGGCGACAAACGCGCCGGCCAAAGTCTGCCTCAAGCGTGTGTCCATGAGGCCTCCCTTTATGGTTATTGATGGCGAATCGTACAACGTCTCCAGCGACAAAAGCACGCTAGCCATGTCATTGCGTGCGCTTCCCAACCGAACCTTCTCAATCGCATGCGTCTGGAATGAAACATGACGCGGCGGCATGCGTCCGTCGCGCGCGGTCTCACGCCGTGCGGGCTGAACACCACACGTCGCGCCAGCGCTGCGTCGATATGGACTCAGACACTATGGCTTGCTCCACACCAGCCTCCAGCACATGAGAAAGGTGCCGTGGGCATCTCTTGAAACCGCGCCTTCCGCCGTACACGCGGAGCCGGGAAGCGCGGGGCCGGATTGGGCGACCTCTCTGTCGGCATCGGCGAGTGCATCGGCGGGTACCCGTCCCCAGATGGACAGGCTGGCGAGTACGCCGGCACAGCCGACCAGCATGATCAGCGTGCGTTTCAATCGGGCGGGGCGGCAGGCAATAAGGTCGATTCGCATTGGCATGGCTCGTCTGGCAGGGGCTTATGAGCGCTCTTATCGGCATCGGCTGCCAAAAGAATAGAGCCCGGTTCAACTATTTTTTTCGGGCCAGAGTTCGCAGACGTGAAGGGGCGCGGCTGAACTTCTCAGTTGCCGGCAACAGGTTCCCGTCGAGCGTTCCGCCGCAGCATGTCGGCGGGCACGCCGAACGTCCGGACAAAGGCGCGGCGCATGCGCTCCCGATCCGCAAACCCCGTCTCCTGCGCGACGACGTTGATCGTGTGCCGGCCCTGTTCGATCATGAATCGGGCCGCTTCCAGCCGTAGCTGCTCCACGGCCTTGGCGGGCGACTGGCCGGTCTCGGCCACGAACGCGCGGCTGAACTGGCGAGGGCTGAGGTTGGCGACCGCGGCAAGTTCCTCGACTGTCAGCGGATTGCGCAGGTTCCGGCGGATGTGCGCCAGCACCAGTTCGATCCGGTCCGACTTCGGTGTCATGTCGAGAAGCGCGGAATGCTGCATCTGTCCGCCCAGCCGGCGCTGATTCATGACCAGAAGCCGCGCGACCATTTTCGCGGCCTCGGGACCGAGGTCGTTATCGATCAACGCCAGCACGAGATCGATGCCGGCCGTCATCCCCGCCGAGGACCAGATGGGACCGTCATTGACGTAAATCCGGTCTTCTTCCGTGATGACTTCCGGAAAGCGGGCCCTGAATTCCGACGCATGGGCCCAATGCATGGTGGCGCGCCGGCCGTTCAACAGCCCCGCCTCGGCGAGTACGAATGCGCCGCTGCAAATCGAGGCGATCCGTCGCGATGCCTTGGCTGCCTCCTGAACGAACGCGATCACGGCGGCATCGGACGAGGGCATTTTCATTTCGGTGATCGAGCCCACGATGACGGTATCGAAAGCCGGATCTCCGAACGCCTCGGTTTCCAGCGTCATGCCGCCCGAAGAACGGACGGGACCGCCATGCGCGGACAGCACATGGACGTCGTAGCACGGACCCGCCGGCGGCAGGTTCGCGATCTCGAACGCCGTTAGCGCCGCAAGACTCATCATCTGGAATCGTTGCGGCACGATAAAGCCAATCCGATGCATAGGGTTTCCCGATGAAGTCCGGCTTGCGCACCTTGCCGCAAGTTCGTGTCATTCCACGGTCAGACTCGCGGATTCCTTCTCGATGCCGCGAACCTCCGCGGCCCCGGCGACGCACGTCATGAATGGTGGCAACAACGACATAGATCGTAAAGGGCGGAGGCGATAAGGTACAAGCACTTCATCATCTGTCTCGCACCAGCGAAAGGAACACCATCATGTCGAAGATCATCCGGGCCGCAGCCGTTCAGATCGCGCCCGTTCTCTACAGCCGGGAAGGCACCGTCGATAAGGTCGTCAAGAAAATTCTCGAACTCGGCAAGCAGGGCGTCCAGTTTGCGACCTTCCCTGAAACTGTCGTTCCGTACTATCCGTATTTCTCGTTCATCGAATCTCCGTTTGCGATGGGCGCCGAGCATTACAAGCTTCTGGACCAGGCCGTGGTCGTGCCCTCGGAGACGACGCGCGCCATCGGCGAAGCGGCGCGTCAGGCCAACATGGTGGTCTCGATCGGCGTCAACGAACGCGACGGCGGCACGCTCTACAACACGCAACTGCTGTTCGACGCGGACGGCACACTCGTGCAACGCCGCCGCAAGCTCTCGCCGACCTATCACGAGCGTATGGTCTGGGGAATGGGCGACGGCTCAGGTCTGCGCGCAATCGATACCGCCGTGGGCCGCGTCGGTCAGCTTGCCTGCTGGGAGCACTACAACCCGCTGGCGCGCTACGCGCTGATGGCCGACGGCGAGGAAATCCATTCGGCGATGTATCCCGGTTCGTTTGCGGGCGATCTGTTCTCCGAGCAGATCTCGGTCAACATCCGCCAGCATGCGCTGGAGGCGGGCGCCTTCGTTGTCAACGCGACGGCGTGGCTGACCCCTGAGCAACAGCAGCAGATCCTGAAGGATACGAATACCACCCAGTTGGGCCCGATCTCGAGCGGCTGCTTCACCGCGATCGTTTCGCCCGACGGCGAGTACATGGGTGGTGCGCCGCTGCGCGAAGGCGAGGGCGAGATCATCGCGGACCTCGATTTCTGGCAGATCGACAAGCGCAAACGCATGATGGATTCGCGCGGCCATTACAGCCGTCCCGACGTGCTCGGGCTGGTGATCGACCGCACGCCGAAGACGCACGTCATCGAGCGCACACTGCGTGCGGCTGGCGAAGAGCCCGTCAGGGATCTCGAAGTACTCGCCTGAAGGGCGTGTACTCACGCTCGATACTGTCATTCCCGTCGCTTCGTTCACGTTCGTTCCGCGCCGCATGCCGTTTCGCGGCCGGGCACGCTGAACATCCTCGCGTGACACATGGCGTGTCGAGCGATCTTGCCCAATTATCAAGGAGTAGCAGAAATGGACTTCAATGATGTCACGCTGGAGCGCAACGCCCGGTTCGCCGAGACCGAGTTTGCGCCTGAGCTCAAAATGCTCCCGTCGACCGGGACGGTTGTCATCGGCTGTGTCGATCCTCGCGTCGATCCCGTGAACGTGCTGGGCCTGAAGCAAGGTGAAGCGGCTGTGATCCGCAATGTCGGCGGCCGCATCAATCAATCGTTGCTCGAAACGCTGGCGGTGTTGAGCGTCGTCGCGGCATCGGCGGGACGACCGGATGGCGCACGCAATCTCGTGCTGCTCCAGCACACCGATTGCGGGATCATCGGCTGCCACCGGCATGCGCCTGCCTTGCTCGCCCGGCATCTCGATGTCGAAACGGAGGCGCTCGACGATCTCGCGATCACCGAGCCCTACAAGGCGGTCGCCCTCGATGTTGCAGCGCTCAGGGCAAACAAGGCGCTGCCCGATGGCATGGTGGTGTCGGGGCTCGTCTACGACGTCAAAACCGGCAAGATCGAGACTGTCGTTCCGCCGGCACCTTTGCGGGCAGCCGCCGCCTGAGCGCGGCGCATCGAACGTCGCGCACAGCAGACGCGGTCAATCCGTCATGCACGCATCTATTCGTGCGGCGGCAACAGCGCCAGAAGCAGACGCCGCAACTCCAGACATTCCCGCTGCGTCAGCCTCGCCGTGAGAATGCGCTCGACTTCCTCGACACGCGGACGCAAGCTCGCAAGCTGCTTCTTGCCGTCCGCTGTGAGAAACAGCACGTAGCTGCGCTTGTCGACGGGATCATCGGAACGTTCGATCAGGCCGTTGCGAACCATGCGCGCGACGAGATCGGCGATGGTCGAACGGTCAACGTCCAGTTCATCGCCGAGTTGCCGCTGATTGACGCCAGGTGTTTTCTGCAGGATCTCGAGCGCCGCATACTGGACGCTCGTGACCTCGGCGGAAACTTCGCTGAGCCATACCGCTACGTGGCGCTGCTGGGCGCGGCGCACGAGACTGCCCGTGAATTTCGAGAGCGCTGCGGGGTTGTCGTGTCTGGTCGGCAATTTCGGAGTACAGGAGCGGGTTAGCGCATGCGGAATATCGGCCGGAAAAAGGCCTTCAGTTCCGCGTATGCATCGAGTGGAAGAACATGCGCGACGTATTGATCCGGACGGACCACGACGAGCGCGCCCCGTTCGCGGTCGATGCCGCGCGCGTCGAAGATATCAGTCGTGGCGTCGCTCGTAAATGTTTTCTCGTAGTCGATGAGGCCGTAGCGTCCCTTGCGCGGCAGCAACAGGCCGGGCAGCCCGTCTAGACGCACCTCGCGATGCGGCTGCTGCAGCACCGCGCGCAGATCGAACACGCTATCCACGTCGGCGTGCTCTGGCGTGACGAGCCGCACGACTGACTCGGGCGATGTCGCGAGATGCTCGCACAGCGCATCGAGCGCAGTCCGTTTCGCATCCGCGAACGCGTACAGGCGCCAGCGGCCGTCCGCGCATGCCGCGTGTCCGAGATGGACGGGCTTCGCATCCGCGAGACGAACCACGGGCGCTGAATGAAAACGCGTGCCGATCACGAATCCGCTGGCGAGCGCCTGATGCGTCGCTTCGCCTGTCAGCACACCCGGCCGGTAGTGCGTCGCGACGCCCGCCGTATATCGGCCCGCGCGAACGAAGTAGGCCTGCAGTTCAGCCGGATCGACGCCGCCTGCTTCGGGCCGGCCGGGGTCTTTCGGCGGCGCGGCCATCATCGCCGACCATTCCTTGTCGAAGTCGATCAACTCCTGCGCGATGGGCTGGCGTTCGTCGGAATACGTACGCAGCAGACGGGCGTCGCTGCGTCCCAGCAGCACCGCGCCGAGTTTCCAGCCGAGATTGAAGCCGTCCTGCATCGATACGTTCATGCCCTGGCCCGCCTTCGCGCTATGCGTATGGCAGGCATCGCCGGCGATGAACACGCGAGGGTCGCGAGAAGTGCCGTCGGCGGCGATGGCGTCGTCGAAGCGATCGGTCAGGCGCTGTCCCACTTCATAGACGGAGAACCACGCGACTTCCTTTGCGTCGAGCGTATAGGGATGCAGGATGTGCCGGGCCGTCTCGATGATGTGATCGACGGTGGTCTGTTTGATGCTGTCGCGATTCTCGGGCGTGACCTCGCCCAGATCGACATAGAAGCGCACCAGGTATCCGCCTTCGCGCGGAATGATGAGCAGGTTGCCCTTGCTCGCGGACTGAATGGCGGCCTTCAGGCGAATATCAGGAAAGTCCGTGACGGCGAGCGCGTCCATCACGCCCCACGCATGATTCGCGGCATCGCCGCGCAGCGTTTGTCCGATGGCCGTGCGCACGCGGCTGCGGGCGCCGTCGCAACCGATGACGTAACGCGCACGCACAGTGATTTCCTCGCCAAGCCGCGCTTCATCCGTACGGCGCAACGTCACGCGCACGGGATAGTCGCCCGTATCGTCGCGTTGCACGTCGACGGCTTCCAGATCGTAGTCGGGTTCGAGCCGCGGCGCGGAACGACGCATCACATCGAGCAGATAGTCCTGCACGCGCGCCTGATTGACGATCACATGCGGAAACTCCGACATGCCTGTTTCGGTATCCTGAACACGTCCGGTACGCCTGATCGCACCGCGGTCCTGTGCGTCGGGGCGCCAGAACACCGTTTCGTTGACCCAATACGCTTCCCGCTGCAAGCGATCGCCAAGGCCGAATGCGTTGAACATCTCGACAGTCCGGCACGCGACACCGTCCGCCTGTCCCATCTGCAACGGTCCCGAACGTCGCTCGACGATGCGGGTGCGGATGGACGGGAATTGCGAGAGTTGGGCTGCCAGCACGAGTCCCGCAGGACCGCTCCCGACGATCAGCACGTCGACCGTATCGGGCATCTCGAGTTGAGGCGCATTGCCGGCGGCCGGTTCGATGGTCGGATCGCCGACGCGAAAACCGTTGAGATGAAATTGCATGGTGTCTTCCTCCAGGTAGTGCGTGTCATCTTGACGCCGAATATACTCCGTACACCAACCATTTCCAAGCGCTTCGTGCACAGGTGGATGTTTACCCTGGCCTGACGATTTCGAAAGCGCGGCGCTGGCCGCGTCCGAACAGCGCGCTATGTCCGGCGCGCGGACGCCGCAGTGCAACCTCCGACGCCGTATCGGGTAAAACCCTAGGTGCTATTCCGCGCGACCGCCGACTCTGCTATAAATTGCGCTCCGTAGCTGATGACGTTTTAGCACGGCGATTTCTTGCAAGATTGGCAAGGTTCAGCGGGACCGTTTGAAAGGAATGGCATGGCGCGCGTAGTTGTGGTGGGCAGCATCAACATGGACATGGTGGTCGTCACCAATACGTTTCCCCGGCTTGGCGAGACACTGTTCGGCACGGGTTTTTCGACGAGTCCCGGCGGCAAAGGCGCGAACCAGGCCGTCGCGGCGGCTCGACTTGGCGCGCAGGTGACGATGGTCGGCCGGGTGGGCGCGGACGCCTTCGGTGAAGACATGAAGGCGACGCTCGTGCGCGAAGGCGTGGACGTGCGCCACGTCACCACCGCGCGCCAGGCAACGGGTATCGCATCGATCACGTTGACGGGCGGCGATAACGCGATCGTCGTCGTGCCGGGCGCCAACTATGAACTGTCGCCCGAAGATATCGACCGTGCCGCCGATGCTTTCGAGCAGGCCGATGTCGTACTGGCCCAGCTCGAGGTGCCGTATGCGACCGTCCTGCATGCGGCGCGCCGCGCCCGTGCGCTCAACAAGCCGTTCTTTCTGAATCCGGCTCCCGCCGTCGCGCTGAGCGACGAACTGCTCGATCTCGTCACGCTGCTGACGCCCAACCAGCATGAACTCGCGACCGCGTTGCAAACGCGTGAAGAGCTCTGGGCTGACGAGCTCGCGCGGCGCCCCGGCCAGATCGCGATGACGCGCGGCGAGGATGGCGTGTGCTACGCAGACAAGGACGGCAAGCTCGTGCACCAATCCGGCTTCGCGGTCGACGCCGTCGATACGACGGGTGCCGGCGACACGTTCAACGGCGCGCTCGCCGCCTTCTGGGGTCTCGGGATCGACGAAGCAGTACGCCGCGCCAATGCGGCGGCAGCGCTCTCTGTCACGCGTGCAGGCGCGCAAGGCGGCATGCCGACGCTTGCCGAACTGAACACTTTTCTCGACGCCCGATCATGAAAAAGCTTGGACATCTGAATCGCGACATTGCGCGCGTGCTGGCATCGATGGGCCATACCGACAGCCTCGTGATTGCCGACTGCGGCCTGCCGATTCCCGAAGGCGTCGAGTGCATCGACGTATCGCTCGCGCTCAACGTGCCGGGCTTTTTCGACGTGCTCGATAGCGTGCTCGCCGATTTCAAGGTCGAACGCGCGGTGTTCGCGAGCGAGAGCGCCGAGCACAACGCCGCCGTCGTGGAGCGCATCGCACAGATGGCGTCCAGCAAGATCGAAGTCGAACAGGTGCCGCACGAGGCGTTCAAGCAGCGCTCGCGCGAGGCGAAAGCGATCATTCGCACGGGCGAGTGCAGTCCTTACGCGAATGTAATTCTGCATTCCGGCGTCATCTTCTGAGAGGCACACCATGGAAGTGTTGATGCAGGGCATCGGCAAGGCCTTCGGACCGGTACGCGTGCTCGAGGGCGTCGATTTTCACATCAGTGCGGGCGAGATCCACGCGCTCATGGGCGAAAACGGCGCCGGCAAATCGACGCTAATGAAAATTCTGTGCGGGGTCTATCAGGCCGACGCGGGCAAGATCCTGATAGATGGCCGCGCCGCGCAGATTCGCAACACGGTCGAAGCCGAACATGCCGGCATCGCGATCATCCACCAGGAGCTGAACCTCATCCCGCAACTGACGGTGATGGAGAACCTCTTCCTGGGCCGCGAACCGAGCCGGTTCGGGATCGTCGACAACGCGAAGATGCGGCGCGAGGCACGCAAGTGGCTCGACATGGTTGGCGCGCGCGACATCGATCCGCAGACGGAAGCCGGTCAACTGTCGATCGGCCGGCAGCAACTCGTCGAAATCGCCAAAGCGCTTTCACTGGATGCGCGCGTCGTCGTGATGGATGAGCCGACGGCCGCGCTCACCAATCGCGAGATCGACACGCTGTTCGAGATCATGCTGTCGCTGAAGGCTCGCGGCGTGGCGATCGTCTACGTGTCGCACCGGATGGAAGAGATCTTCCGCATCTGCGACAAGATCAGTGTCCTGCGCGATGGTCACTTCGTCGGCGAACGCGCGATCAGGGACACCAGTTTCGACGAGATCGTCAGGCTGATGGTGGGCCGCGAACTCGGCGAGCGTTTCCCGAAGCGGCAGCACAAGGCGGGCGCGGTCCGCTTGCAGGTCGACGGCCTCGCGGATCAAGGCAACATCTCCGGCGTTTCGTTCGACGTACGTGCAGGCGAAGTGCTCGGCATCGCCGGATTGATGGGGGCGGGGCGCAGCGAAATTCTCAGAACGCTGTTCGGCGCCAACCGGAAGACAGCGGGAACCGTCACGCTGGATGGCAAGCCGCTCGACGTCCGCGATGCATCGGCTGCGATCGCGGCGGGCATCGGCTTCGTCACGGAAGACCGTAAAGGGCAGGGGCTCGTGCTGGGTATGTCCGTGCGCGAGAACGCGACGCTCGTCCATCTCGAACGTTATGCGAAGCTCGGCTTCGTCGACAGCAAGGCCGAGCGCCAGGCGGTCGACGGCTTGATCGAGCAGTTGCGGGTACGCACGCGGGATGCCGAACTGGACGTGAAGTCGCTGTCCGGCGGCAATCAGCAGAAGGTGGTCTTCGCGAAGTGGCTTGCGCGACCGCCCAAGGTGCTGTTGCTCGACGAACCGACGCGCGGCGTCGACGTGGGCGGCAAGGCGGAAATCTACACGATCATCAACCAGCTGGCTGAGCGCGGCGTGGCGATCGTCATGGTGTCGTCGGAGCTTCCCGAGGTCCTTGCGATGAGCGACCGGATTCTCGTCATGCATCAGGGCCGCCAGAGCGGCCTGTTCGATGCAGAGGGCGCGACGCAGGAACTCATCATGACGGCAGCGGCGGGCGGCAATGCGACACCCGTCCCGGCTGCTGCATAGACACCCCACATCCCGATCCATGACGGCTGCGCGACTGGCAGCGCGCCGTGCATCCATTTGAATGGTCCCGTCACAAGCGAAGGGACACAACGCGAGACACATCATGGCGCAACTGAGTATCACACCGACCAACCGCGCGACGCTGCAGAAGCTCGGGCCGTTTATTGCCCTGCTGGTCATTGCGGTGGGACTGTCTATCGTCAGTCACAATTTTCTGACCGTCGACAACCTGCTGAACGTGATGCGCCAGGCGTCGATCAATGCGCTGATCGCATTCGGCATGACGCTGGTGATTCTGCTGGGCGGCATCGATCTCTCCGCGGGCTCGGTGCTGGCGCTGTCGTCGGTCATCATCGCGAGCCTTCTGACGTCGGGCATGCCGGCAGGTCTCGCGACGCTCGCCGGACTCGTCGCAGGCGGCCTGATGGGACTCGTCAACGGGCTCGTGATCAGCAAAGGCAAAGTCGCGCCGTTTATCGCGACGCTCGGGTCGATGACGGTATTGCGGGGGCTGGCGTTGGTCCTGTCGAACGGCAGCCCGCTCAGCAGCTTCAACAGCGACTTCTTTTCGCTGCTCGGCGGCGGCTACGTGGCCCGCCTCGTGCCGATTCCCGTCGTCCTCATGCTGGTGATGTTCGCGATCTTCTGGGTGCTGCTGCGCAAGACCGTATTCGGCCGTCACATCTACGCGACGGGCGGCAACGCTGAATCGGCAAAGCTCTCGGGCGTGAAGGTCGATCGCATCCAGCTCTATGTGTACACGATCTCGGGCGTCATGGCCGCGCTGGCGGGCGTCGTGCTGACTTCCCGTCTGAACTCCGCGCAGCCGACGGCGGGCACAGGCTATGAACTCGACGCGATCGCCGCCGTCGTGCTCGGCGGAACGAGTCTGACGGGCGGACGCGGCTGGATCTTCGGCACGCTCGTTGGGGCGTTGCTGATCGGTGTTCTGAACAACGGCCTGAATCTGCTCGACGTGTCGTCTTTCTATCAGCAGGTCATCAAGGGCGGCGTGATCCTGCTTGCCGTGCTGATCGACCGTGGCAACAAGAAGACGTGACGCAGGTCGACGAGGGAAGGGCGTAGTGCCGTTCCCCAGAGTTTTGTCCGCTTTATCTATTACCGATTGCTGGACAGCAAAACCCGGTTTCACCACACAAGGAAGAAGAGGAAGACAATGCAGAAACCCGTTTCGCCGCGATTCTCGAAGCTTTTCGCCGCGCTGTGCGCAAGCACGCTGATGGCTGGTCTGGTTGCGTGCTCGAAGGAGGGCCCGGCTGCGTCGGCGGATGCCGGGGCCAGCGCGGCATCGGCGCCGGCTGCAAACGGCGCGATCACGGTCGGGCTGTCGATCTCGACGCTGAACAATCCGTTTTTCGTCTCGCTGCGCAAGGGCGCGGAAGACGAGGCTGCCAAAGACGGCGTGACGCTGATCACCGTCGACGCGCAGAACGATCCCGCGAAGCAGCAGGCGAGCGTAGAAGACCTGATCGAAAAGAAGGTCAGCGTGATCCTGATCAACCCGACCGATTCGTCGGCCGTGGCGAACGTCGTCAAGGAAGCGACCAGCAAGGGCATCAAGGTCATCTCGCTCGACCGCAGCGTGAACGGCGCGGATGTCAGCTCGCACATCGCCTCGGACAACAAGGCCGGCGGCAAGATGGCAGCTGATTTCCTCACCGAAAAACTGGGCGGCAAGGGCAATATCGTCGAGCTTCAAGGCATTCCTGGCTCGTCGGCAGCCAACGAGCGTGGCGCCGGCTTCGACGACGAAGTGGCGGCGAAGGGCGGCGTGAAGATCACGACAAAACAGCCTGCCGACTTTGATCGTGCGAAGGGGCTGTCGGTGATGGAGAACATCATCCAGAGCAACAAGGACATTCAGGGTGTGTTCGCACAGAACGACGAGATGGCGCTTGGCGCAGTGAAGGCGCTGCAGGCGGCGGGTCTGAAGAACGTGGCGGTGGTTGGCTTCGACGCGACCAGCGACGCCATCACGGCCGTCAAGGGCGGCCAGATGGCGGCGACCGTGCAGCAGCAGCCGGAACTGATCGGCCAGTACGGTGTGCAGACGGCGAAGAAGCTGGTCGATGGCCAGACGGTCGACAAGTTCATCCCGGTGCCGCTGAACCTCTACAAGCAGTAAGTTCTCATCTGTCCCTTCCCGTAGTACCATCAGGCGCCAGGACTCACGTCGCTGCGCGCCTGCCTCTGCCTCCGATCGAGATTGGGCGGCGAATCCCCGACGAAGTTATATCGTACGCACGCACCGCTCACCGAAGCGGTGCGCTTGCGCTTGACTCATTGACCTGCAGGAAGCCCGCGTGACTCAGTTCGAGCGTCTGACCATCGACGACATTGCCCGCCTCGCGAAGGTTTCCCGTACCACGGCCAGCATGGTGCTCAACGGCTATGCCGAGCGCTACCGGATATCGGCGGCGACTGTCGAGCGGGTGCTGCAGGTCGCCAAAGACCATCATTTCACGCCTTCGCAGTCGGCGCGGGCGTTGCGCACACGTCGAAGCAATACGATCGGTCTCGTGATTCCCGATTTGACCAACTCCGCGCACGCAGCACTGGCGCAAGCGATGGAATGGCAATGCCGCGAACGCTATCAATATCAGCTCGTTCTCGTCACCAGCGATGAAAACCCGGTGCGCGAGACGGAAGGCATCGCGCACCTCGTGTCGCATCAGGTCGATGGCCTGATCGTGGTGCCGTGCACGGGCGATGCGAAGCGCTACGAGAAATGGATGAAGCGCCTGCCGCTCGTGTTTGCCGATCGACGCGTCGAGTCGAGCCGGATACCGTACGTCGTCACCGACGCGGTTGAAACGGTCGCGACACTGGTGGGCGAGAGTATTGCGCGCGGCGCGCGTGAGGTGGTCTATCTTGGCGGTCAGCCGGAATTGTCGGCAAGCCGCGACCGTCTGGCTGGATACCGGCAGGCGCTGCGTCAACATGGTCTCGAAGAGCAACCCGACTGGGTGTTCGAGCGAGACTACCAGCGTGAATCGGGTTACGAGCTGATGAAGTCATGGTTCGCCGAACACCAGCGATATCCGCAAGCGCTGTTCGCAGGCTCGATTACGTTGCTCGAAGGCGTTCTGCAGTTTATGAACGACGCGCATCAACTGGCGCAGGCGCCAGGACAACTGATGACGTTCGATGACCATAAGCTGCTCGACTGTTTGCCTTTCAAGATCGACGCGATTATCCAGGACAGCGCACAACTGGCCGAGCACAGTCTGCGTTGCGTGTTTGCTCTGCTTCAAGGTGACGGCGCGCCGGATTCGCGGCTGGTGCCTGCGCGGATTCGGTATCGTAGGTCGCTGGGATAAGGTGTCGTTCGCGCGTCTGGGTTCTATCGGGTTCTGTTTTTGGAAACTCGATTTTGTCAAAGCCAGATTGAAATGTCGTAGCGCCGGCTATTTACAGATGTCGTGTTTCTGACGTTGGGTCTGGATCTGTCTTTCATGGTTTGAATCTCACGCAGTGTCGAAGGATGCGGATTGAACGGGCAGGGCGTGTCAGTCCGTTCAGTGAGTGCGTGCGGACCGCTGGCCAGGTGTGGAAGGCGCCTTCGAGGGCTGCGCGATCTGCACGATTGCCTGATCCAGATCGTCGCGCGTGAACTCGCGCGGTTTCTTCGTGCCGGGCAGCCGGTCCTTCGCGCGCGGTGCCACGCCCCGGTTGGTACGCGACGGCGAGCCCGAGATGCGCCGGTCATCACGCTGCGCCTGCAGCGCCTGCGCGACCTGTAGCGCGTGAGCCAGCCGCTTGTGCTCGATCACCGCGCCCTGATCGACTTCCGCGAGCTTGTCGTAGCGCCGGCACGCCAGCACCTGACCATCGGCGCGGATCTCGATGCGCCCGTCCGGGTACTCCCACACGTCAATGTAGCGGTGAACCAGCGCGCGGTTGGCCGGCGTGTCTTCCAGCAGGTACATGACCCGGTCGTATTGCACCGTCAGTGACTTCGTCACACGGCGCGTCTCGCGCCAGGTCATCAGCCGGTCCAGATCCTCATCGTCACGCAACGGCCGGTGTGCGTCGAACGTGCTTCTCGGCGGCTTCGCGAAACGCGCGTTGTAGGCCGCGATAAAGCAGGGCGCGTACGCGTTGGCGTCAGCGACCGTGCTGATGCCCTTCAGGCGCAACTCCTTGACGAGCCGGTCCTGCAGCGTCAGGTGCGCACGCTCCACACGACCCTTCGCGGAACTCGAGTTCGCGCAGAACGTATCGATGTTCAGTTCGTACATCGCGCGGCCAAAGTGCGTCACGCTGCGCCCCGTCTTGCCGGCGCACGTGCTGCGGAACACGCTCGCGCGGTCGCTGTAGAACGCCACCGGCTTGCCATGGCGCTCGAGGTACGCGCGCGTCGCCTCGAAATAGCTGAAGGTCGACTCGGTGGCCGTGAAGTGCAACTGCATCAGCCGGCTGGTCGCATCATCGACATACACCAGCAGCGTGCAGGCCGGCGCGCGGTCCTCGAACCAGCGGTGATCGCTGCCGTCGATCTGCACCAGTTCGCCCAGGCAGGCGCGCCGCGCCCGTGGCTGGTAGAGCTTCGGCGGACGCTGTTTGCGCGGCACCCACAGTCCGCCCTCGGTCATCAGTCGCCTGACCGTCTCCTTGGCCAGCCGGATGCCGTGACATTCCTCGAGCTTCTCGCGCGCCAGCGTCGGCCCAAAATCCGCGTAGCGCTCGCGGACGATCGTCAGGGCCCGCACCGCCAGCCCTGCGTCGAGCTTGCGGTTACCCGGTCGGCCACGTCTGCCGGAGGCCACGCCGGATGGCCCACGCTCCCGATACCGGGTCACCAGACGTTCGACCTGGCGCACGGTCAGGCCCAGCCGTTCGGCGGCACGGCCGGGCTTCAGGCCGATCTCAACGATGGCCTGGATAACCTTCAGCCTGTCCAGTTCGCGCATGCTCAGACTCACCAGTGTGGTGTCCGGCTTCATGGCTGGCTCCCGCATGGTTGCAGCACGGTGCCAGCTTGCCAGCGTTCAGAAACACGACATCTGTAAATAGCCAGAACACGACATTAGGATAGAGCCGCTACAGATTTTTTGTTGATAATTTATCTTATGTCAAATCACAAAACGACATGAACCCTGACCACCAGCTTTCCGTTTATACATCCTTCATCCCCATCGAACCGCGCGGCCCATCACGCGAGTCGTCGAAGCTTTTCTGCAGCCAGTCGTTTGCCCAGTCGGTCGCATACTGAACAGCATCCTGGCGAAGATCGAAACCCGCCAGATCACCGCTCATATGGATGAACGGCTGGCCGTCCGGCAGCGGACCACTGATCATGGCGTGAGCCATGTATTCGCCATCGGCTCGACGTGGCGTAGGGTCTATTCGAAACAGTGCAGAATCGAGATACATACAACGCTCCCATCGCGCGCTGCGCGAGTACACAGTCCGTTTTCAGCAAACTCGCGGCGTGCGTATCATCAATGCACACCAACCAACAACGCCAGGCATCCGTCATCAATCGAAGCACGCCCGCGATGCACGGTAGAACCATCGAACACCGCGCGCACCATCGGCTACTCACACTTCGGCATCCCAGATGGTTCGGCCCGAAGGGCACGCATCGATGAGATGTTCGGCATAAGCCGTCGACGCCCTTCTCGCATCGCCGATGTTTTCAAAGCCGTGTTCAACCTTGAGCTGAAAAACGCGGCTGCGCCCTTCCACTTCCTTCTGCCCTGGTTCGTTGATCCGGACAGCGGCATCGAAGCCCTGATCGTAGCTGTGCCCCGTTCCCGCCATCGTGCGTTGACGCGGATAGACGAGCAGACGAACTTCAAGCCCCCTGTACAGATAGGCAGCGGCTTCCATGAGACACCTCTTTAGCCGCAATGTGCGGCGAAGATCATGCAGGTGGGACGAGCGCGGACCCAATGGCCGCGTCGCGAATCGGCGCACACGCGACTGTCGGGCGACAGCGTTGCGGTGCATTCAGGCGGGCGATATAACGGAAATGAAAACCGAAATGAGCGCGAGGTGCGAGGACTCAGTCCATCGTACGCGCATTCAGGCATTTGTACAGCGAAACTTTGCTTTCCACCCGCCTGAAACGGGCATCTCACGTAGACGCCGATGCCCGCCCGAATGCGCAGCGCATGGGCCATGCATGGAGTACCATGGCGCGGCGACTCATCGATCCGTCAGTTCATCGGACGCCGGCAATGACCCGCCTGGGCGAACCGCTTTTCGCGCCCTTGCTGGTCAAGCCCGTTTTGCTCGATACGCGTCCCGAGCACATCAACGCGTTGCTCGCCGGGCTCTGAAAAATACCGGCCGCCCCCACCAGGCAGATCGGTTGATGGGTGAGTCCGAACGACACCCGCAAAGCTGCGTTTCTTGGGGAAGTCATCATGCCGACGACCGAGTCACTGCTGACGCTGGCCGCGTACCTGGAAATATCGCTCGATAACGGCGGCAGCGTGCTCGTGATGCAGATGTGCGACGGCCTCTGTGCGATCTACGTCGGCGACGCGACGAAGGCCCAGGATCAGTGGCGGTATCACGGCGCGATCAGTGCATCGATCGTCGACGACATTCTCAGGCTGACCCGCTGCGGACGTAACCACCTCGAAATTGGCGGCCAGAAGTACCGCTTCGTTCGCAGCGCCGCGCACTTCGAGGATCGGGGCGCGACGGTCTTTGTCGCAGCGTAGCACGCACTCCGCGGCCATTTGTCACTCTGTCACGAGCCCGGCACATATTGCGTAACAGGGTGCGTAAGCGCCTGACGGCGCCGCCCTGCTCCCGCGCGTCGAAATCAATGGCACCGCCCTTGCATTCATCGCACCTCCCATATCGTCCAATCAACGAGGAGGTTCACGATGAGCATCGATCTGACATTCCGCGCCGGTGAAGCCACCGTCTTCGCGGCGCCCGGCCAGGTGACGGACGCCATGCCCGAAATCCTGATCGGCCGCGTAGACGGCCCGGTCGGGCATGCGTTTGCGAACATGATGGCGCAGAGCAAAGGGCACACGGCGATGTTTGCGATTCGCGCCTGCAACCAGATGGTGCGGCCCGCGACGATGATCGTCCCCAAGGTGACGCTGCGCGACATGGCGACTATCGAACTGTTCGGCGGCGTCGTGCAATCGGCCACGGCGGATGCGATCGTCGATTGCCTGATCGAAGGCATCTTGCCGAAAGACCAGGCGAATGAGCTATGCATCGTCAGTCTGGTCTGGATCGATCCGCGCTGCGTCACCGATGCGAATCTCGACAAGAAGGACATGTACCGCACGAACTACGAAGCAACCAAACTCGCGATCCGGCGGGCGATGAGCAACGAACCGGGCGTGGACACGCTGATCGCCAACCGTCATACGATCAAACACGACATGGACGACTGGAGTTGAACGTCGTGCGTCCGGCGACCCGGCCCACCGTGCGATTTCAGAATCGCGCGCGCCCCGCAAAAGCATGACAAGGCGGCTTGCCGCACCATCACGTCACGTCGGTCCGACCTGAGCGCGGCGCCGCGTTTCCCACGCGGCCGCTCCGACCTCTCGTACGACAAACACCCCATGTTCGAGGTACTCTCCTAATCCGGCACCTTTTCTGCCACGACGCAATCCGCAATGGTTTCAACAGGACATGGTCCGATGCCCAACGACATTCCAGAACCCCAAGCCGTCACCACCCCCATCAACCGCAGCGCGATTTTCATCGTTGCCACGCTGGCCCAGGGCGAAGAGCATGCCGCCACCGCGCGCGCATGGTGCGCCGACGTCGCCGCGCTCGTCCGCTCGGTCGGCAAGCGTGTGCCGTCCGGCAACCTGTCGTGCGTGGTCGGCTTCGGTTCCGGCGCGTGGGACACGCTGTTCGGCGCGCCCCGCCCTGCGCAACTGCACCCGTTTCGCGAGTTCGGCCCGAGCGAGCGCCGCGCGATCGCCACGCCGGGCGACATCCTGCTGCATATCCGCGCCGACCAGATGGACCTGTGCTTCGAACTCGCCACGCAACTGGTGAACCGGCTCGGCGAGTCGGTCAAGGTCGTCGACGAAGTGCATGGTTTTCGCTATTTCGATTTGCGCAGCATGGTGGGTTTTGTCGACGGCACCGAGAATCCGACGGGACGCGATGCCGTCGACTTCACGATGATCGGCGACGAAGACCCCGAATTCGTATCGGGCAGCTACGTGCTCGTGCAGAAGTACCTGCACGACATGGCGGGCTGGAATGCGCTGTCCGTCGAGACACAGGAGCGCATCATCGGCCGCACGAAGCTTTCCGACATCGAGCTCGACGACGCCGTCAAGCCGACCTCGTCGCATAGTTCGCTGACGACGCTCGTCGAGAACGGACAGGAAGTGAAGATTCTGCGCGACAACATGCCGTTCGGGCGGCCCGGCTCCGGCGAGTTCGGCACGTACTTCATCGGCTACGCGCGCTCGCCCGATCCCATCGAAAAGATGCTCGAGAACATGTTCGTCGGACGCCCGCCCGGCAACTACGACCGGCTGCTCGACTTCAGCCGCGCCGCCACGGGCGGACTGTTCTTCGTGCCTTCGGCGACGCTGCTCGAGGCGCTCGCCGATCGCGATCCGCAAGCCGCCAGCACCGCAGCCGACGCAAGCCCGAGCGCGCCGTTCGACCTCCCCGCATCCGCCGGGCCGACTCACAACGGCTCGCTGAACATAGGCTCTTTGAAAGGAACTTCTCAATATGAATAACCTGCATCGCGAGCTTGCCCCGATCTCCAGTGAAGCCTGGTCGCAAATCGAAGAGGAAGTGGCGCGCACTTTCAAACGCTCGGTCGCGGGCCGCCGCGTGGTCGACGTGAAGGGCCCGGGCGGAGTCGATCTGTCCAGCGTCGGCACGGGCCATCAGGCGGCGATCGCGGCCCCGCATCACGGCGTGATCGCGAAGCTGGCCGAGGTCAAGGCGCTCGTGGAGCTGAACGTGCCGTTCGAACTGTCGCGCGACGCAATCGATGCCGTCGAGCGCGGCGCGAACGATTCGGACTGGCAGCCCGCCAAGGATGCCGCGAAGCAACTCGCCTATGCCGAAGACCGCGCGATCTTCGACGGCTACAAGGCCGCGGGGATTGTCGGGATTCGCGAGGGTTCGTCGAATGCGTCGCTCACGCTACCTGCCGATGTCGCCGACTATCCGGATGCGATCGGCGGCGCGCTTCAGCAACTGCGGCTGGCGGGCGTCGATGGACCCTACTCCGTGCTGCTCGGCGCCGACGCGTACACGGCGCTCGGCGAAGCGCGCGATCAGGGCTACCCCGTGCTGGAACACATCAAACGGCTCGTGAACGGCGACATCATCTGGGCACCGGCGATCGAAGGCGGCAGCGTGCTGTCGATGCGCGGCGGCGACTACGAACTGCATCTCGGGCAGGATGTGTCGATTGGCTATCAGAGCCATACGGACTCGGCCGTGCGCCTCTATCTGCGCGAATCGCTGACTTTCCTGATGCTGACGGGCGAAGCGTCGGTGTCGGTGGTGCCGGCGGAATAAGCGTCAAGCTCGGCGCCTCGCGCGCTGAGCCTCAGTTGTCAGCCCCAGAACGCGGCGCGCGCGCCGCAGTCCTATTCCCGAAACCGCGCGCCAGTCCAATCCGCCTTGCGCGCCATCGCGACGAACGCGCTCAGATAATCGATCGCATCGTCCGCCTCGCGTGTGCCCAGAAAAATCTGCTTCGCGATGCCCTTCCTGCCCAGGCGCAGCGGCGTGAGCGGCATCCATCCCGCGTACTCTTCCGCGAGCCAGCGCGGCAGCGCCGCGACGCCCCTGCCGCTCGCGACCATCTGCAGCATGATGTCGGTCGTTTCGATCACCTTGTGCCGTCTCGGCACGACGTTGGCGGGCGTGAGGAACTGCGTGTAAATGTCGAGCCGGTCGGTTTCGACGGGATAGGTGATCAACACCTCCGCCGACAGTTGCTCCGGTGTCACATAAGCCTCGCTGGACAAAGCGTGCCCGTCGGCGACGACCAGCACCTGCTCGTAATCGAACACGGGCTCGAAGCGCAATCCCGGCTTTTTCAGCGGATCGGGCGTAACGAGCACATCGATGTCATAGCCGAACAGCGCGCCAATGCCGCCGAACTGAAAGCGCTGCTTCACGTCCACATCGACATCCGGCCAGCGCGCGAGATACGGCGACACGACCTTCAGCAGCCACTGGTAGCACGGGTGACATTCCATGCCGATACGCAACGTGCCGCGCTCGCCTTGCGCGTATTGCTTCATGCGTTCTTCCGCGAGCTCGAATTGCGGCAGCAGCCGGTTGGCGAGGCCGAGCAGGTACTGGCCCGCCTGCGTGAGACGCATCGAGCGGCCCTCGCGCGTCCACACGGGCGTGCCCAGTTGCTGTTCGAGCTTCTTCACCGTATGGCTCAACGCCGACTGCGTGAGGTTCAGCACGTCGGCGGCGCCTGTGAGCGAACCTTGCCGCTCCACTTCCCGGACCACCATCAGATGACTGCGCTCCAGCATGACCACCTCATGAACAGAATTAATCGTTGTATGAAATAAATCCATTTTTATTCATACATCGAAAATTCTATCATCGCTTCCAGATTCATTATCCGAACGGGGAATAGCGATGGTCACGACACACAATCTGGGTTTTCCGCGCATCGGCGCAAAACGCGAACTGAAATTCGCCCTGGAGAAATACTGGAAGAACGAAGCGACGCGCGATGAGCTGAAGGCCGTTGGCGCACAGCTTCGTCAGCGTCACTGGAAAGATCAGGCGCGTATGGACTTCGTGCCCGTCGGCGATTTCGCGTTCTACGATCAGGTGCTCGACATGAGCTTCACGCTCGGCAATCTGCCCGAGCGCGTGCGCGGCTTTCAAGGCGACACGCTCGACAACGCTTTCCGCGTCGCGCGCGGACGTTCGGCGCAGAACGCCGAAGCACACGGTGCCTGCTGCGGCGGTGTCGCGGCAGGCGAAATGACCAAGTGGTTCGACACGAACTACCACTACATCGTCCCTGAGTTCGACGCGAACACGCAGTTCACGCTCGATCCTTCGCGTCTGCTGGAACAGATCAACGAGGCCCGCGCGCTCGGCGTCAACGTGAAGCCCGTCATCATCGGGCCCGTCACGTATCTGTGGCTCGGCAAGGCAAAGGACGACTCCGACAAGCTCGCGCTGCTGCCGCGCCTGCTGCCCGTCTATGCGGCGCTGCTC
Organism: Paraburkholderia caribensis; assembly: GCF_002902945.1. Taxonomy (NCBI): domain Bacteria; kingdom Pseudomonadati; phylum Pseudomonadota; class Betaproteobacteria; order Burkholderiales; family Burkholderiaceae; genus Paraburkholderia; species Paraburkholderia caribensis. The sequence continues at coordinate 1,324,303 of NZ_CP026102.1, read as the reverse complement.
GACTACTTCACGGCGCAAGGCATCGACTGGGTGCAGATCGACGAGCCGCTGCTCGTGACGGAACTCGACGCGACGTGGCGCGACGCGTTCGTCACCGCCTACGATGCGCTGTCGGCACGCCGCGTCAAACTGCTGCTCGCCACCTACTTCGGGCAGTTGCAGGACAACCTCGAACTCGCGTGCAAGCTGCCCGTCGACGGCCTGCATATCGACGCGATCAATGCACGCGATGAAGTCGCGGCGGTCGCTGCGAAACTCGCGGATGCAACGGTGTTGTCGGTGGGCGTGATCAACGGCCGCAATATCTGGAAGGCCGATCTGCACGCAGTCCTCGAATGGCTCGAACCGCTGCACCGCTCGCTCGGCGACCGGCTCTGGATTGCGCCTTCGTGCTCGCTGCTGCATACCCCTGTCGATCTGAACAGTGAACAGAGGCTCGATGCCGACATCAGATCGTGGCTCGCATTCGCGCTACAAAAGCTCGACGAGCTGACGACGCTGGCGGGAGCGCTGAACGACGGGCGCGAGTCGGTGGCCGCTGCGCTCGAAGCGAACGCCGCTGCAATCGAAAGCCGTCGGGTGTCGCCGCGTGTGCACAACCCGGCTGTCAAGGCTGCCGTTGCGGGTATCGACGCGGCGCTCGGCGAGCGCGTGAGCGCTTATCCGCAGCGTGCGGAAAAGCAGTCCGCGATTCTCAACCTGCCTGCGTTCCCGACCACCACGATCGGCTCCTTCCCGCAGACGAGCGACATCCGCCGCGCGCGCAGCCAGTACAAGGCGGGCGAACTCGATCAGGCCGGCTACAAGGCCGCGATGGAGCGCGAGATCACGCGCGCCGTGAAAGAACAGGAAGCCCTCGGCCTCGATGTGCTCGTGCATGGCGAAGCCGAACGCAACGACATGGTCGAATACTTCGGCGAGCAACTGGATGGCTACGCGTTCAGCCAGTTCGGCTGGGTGCAGTCGTATGGTTCGCGTTGCGTGAAGCCGCCCATTCTGTTCGGCGACATCAGCCGCCCGAAGGCCATGACCGTCGAATGGACCCGGTATGCGCAGTCGCAAACCACGAAGCCGATGAAAGGCATGCTGACGGGTCCCGTCACGATCCTGAACTGGTCGTTCGTGCGCGACGACCAGCCGCGCGCGGTGTCGTGCCGCCAACTCGCGCTCGCGATCCGCGAAGAAGTGCTGGACCTCGAAAAGGCGGGCGTGCGCGTGATCCAGATCGACGAAGCGGCCCTGCGTGAAGGCCTTCCGTTGCGCCGCTCGCAGTGGAACGACTATCTGCAATGGGCAGTGGAGTCGTTCCGTATCACCGCGAACGGCGTGCAGGACGAAACGCAGATTCATACCCACATGTGCTATTCGGAGTTCAACGACATCATCGCGTCGATCGCCGACATGGATGCCGACGTGATCACGATCGAAACGTCGCGCTCGGATATGGAACTGCTCGATGCATTCGACGACTTCGACTATCCGAACCAGATCGGGCCGGGCGTGTACGACATTCACTCGCCCAACATTCCGAGTCAGGACCACATCGTGAATCTGATGCAGAAGGCGGCCGGGCGGATTCCTGCGGAACGCTTGTGGGTCAATCCCGATTGCGGCTTGAAGACGCGCGCATGGGATGAAGTGATTCCCGCGCTGAAGAACATGGTGGCGGCTGCGCGAACGCTTCGGCAACGCATCTGACGCATTCGCCGATCTGCGCGGATGACGAGAATCGAAGGCCACCCGCGGGTGGCCTTCGACGTTGTTGCTTACGCGGTCTTGAATCGCGCCGCCTCTTCCGATCGCGATGTCGCATGGCCCGCGCTATTGCTCGCTCGCGTAAATCACGAAGCGCCCTCGCCGAAGATCGCTCGAGCCGCGATGTTACCCGCGTCGGGTGTTGTGTTCAGATCGCATCGGCGGGCCGGCGAGCGTCCGTGTCCACGCAGCACACGAGCACTTCCGCCGGTTTTTTCCCCGTGCTCAGATACACGTGTCCAACGGAACTGTCGAAGTACAGGCTATCGCCCGGCTTCAACTGAAACACCGCGCCCGTCTCGAAGCGCAGTTCGAGCGTCCCATCCAGCAGGAACACGAACTCCTCGCCGCTGTGGCGAATATAGTCGGGAAAATCGGCGAGCTTGCGGGCCCGCACGTGCGCGCGCATCGGCACCATGCGCTTGCCGGTGAGGTCGTTGGCGAGCATCCCGTACTCGTAGTTGGGCGTGTCGTAGATCATCTGCTGCCCGGACGCCGTGAACGTCGGCACGATGGGACTCGCACCCGAGCCTCTGGTGTGCTTCGCGCGGCCGAAAATCGCATCGAATTCGAGCTGCAGCGCATGCGCGAGCGCGGCGAACTTGTCGTAGGTCAGCGCGATGTCGCCGCGCTCGGCCTTCGAGATCGTCGACACGGCGATGCCCGACTGCTCCGACAGTTGCATCAGCGTCAGTCCGCGTGCCTTGCGCGCGTCGCGCAGCCGCGCGCCGACCACCTGATGATCGATCTGCGACGTGGGCTCGACAGGTTCGGATTGCTTGCGTGCGACGGATCTGGCCATGGCGATACTCAGAGATGACAAAGAGTTTTGTCGTATACGAGAATTTATTTTTTCTCGTATATGATAACTCGCATCGATTCCAGTCCCATGCAGTTCCACTCAGGAGCGCTCGACGTGTCAACGCTTGCATTGGAAAAAGCCGGTCTGTCGAAAACCCAGGTCATCGCCGCGACGACGCTCGGCACGGCGCTGGAGTTCTACGACTTCACCATCTACAGCTTTTTCGCGATCCAGATCGGGCAACTGTTCTTCCCGTCCGCGTCGCCCGTGAACCAGTTTCTGCTGTCGATCGGCGTGTTCGGTGTCGGCTTTGTCGTGCGTCCGCTGGGCGGCATCGTGATTGGCGCCTACGCTGACCGCGCGGGCCGCAAGAAGGCGATGGTGCTGACCATCATGCTGATGGCGCTGAGCTGCGCGCTGATCGCCTGTGCGCCGCCCTATGCGGTGGCGGGAATGGCCGCGCCTTTCATCGTGCTGGCGGCGCGCCTGATACAGGGCTTCGCCGCAGGCGGCGAGTTCGGCCCCGGCACGACGCTGCTGGTCGAATACGCGTCGGACTCGACGCGCGCGTTCTTCGCCAGCTGGAACTTCGCCGCGACCGCGCTGGGCCTCGCGCTCGGCGCGGCCGTCGCGACGCTCGTCAACGTCTCGCTGCCGAAAGATGCGCTGCTCGCATGGGGCTGGCGCATTCCGTTCGTGCTGGGCATCGTCGCGGCGCCCGTCGGCATGCTGATCCGCAGGCGTCTCGAAGAGACGCTCAGCGACGCGTCGTCCGCCAGCACGCATCGCCGCGGCGCATTGAAAGCGGCGCTCACCACCCATCTGAAGCTGACGATACTCGGCACCTTCGCCGAACTCGGCGGCTCCGTCTCCGTCTACATCACCGCGTTCTTTCTGCCGAGTCATGCGGTTCGCACGCTGCATCTGTCGTCGACGGCGTCTGTTGCTTCGGGCGTGATCAGCTCGCTGGTGCTGTTCGTCGCTGCGCCCGTCGCGGGCAGGCTCGCCGACCGCTTCAGTCGCAAGCGCGTGCTTGTCATATCGCGCGTGACGCTGCTGCTCGCCGTGTATCCCGCCTTCGCGTGGCTGTCGGCGCAGCCTTCGACGTTGACGCTGTGCACCGTGTCCGCGTTTCTCGCGCTGTTCGTCGCCGGGCAGATCGTGCCCGTGCTCGTGATGATCCCCGAACTGTTCCCCAAACATGTGCGCGCGACGGGCATCGCGCTAACCTATGTGGTGAGCGCGTCGTTCTTCGGCGGCTTTTCGCCGTTCGTCGCGAGCTGGCTCGTGGCGCTGACGGGCAACCCGCTCGCGCCCGCGTGGTACGTCGCGGCGGCCTGCGCGGTGTCGCTCGTACCCGTGATCTGGCTGCGCGACCGCACGGGCGAAGCGCTCGACTGAACTTGTCCGTCATCTCGAACAAGCATGAACAAGCATGAACGAGCAGGCACAACCCGGAACCTGAACCATGTCCGCTAACGACGACCTCGTCGCCCGCAACGCCGTCGAATTGCGCCGGATGATCGGCGCGAAAGAGATTTCCCCCGTCGAACTGCTCGAAGCCTGCATCGAGCGGATCGAAACCATCAACCCCGCCGTCAATGCGATCACGGCGACCTGCTACGACGACGCGCGCAAGGCCGCGAAGGCCGCCGAGCGCAAGGTGCTGGACGGCGAGCCGCTCGGGCTGCTGCACGGGCTGCCGCTCGGCGTAAAGGACCTCGAAGACACGGCGGGCCTGCTGACCACCTACGGCTCGCCGATGTCGCGCGGCCATGTGCCGTCGCGCGACGTCGTGCTGGTCGAACGATTGCGCGCGGCGGGCGCGATTCTCGTCGCCAAGACCAACGTGCCCGAACTGGGCGCGGGCGCGAACACGCGCAATCCGGTGTGGGGCGCGACAGGCAATCCGTTCAATCCGGAACTGAACGCGGGCGGCTCATCGGGCGGCTCGGCGGCGGCGCTCGCTTGCGACATGCTGCCCGTCTGCACCGGCTCCGATACGGGCGGCTCGCTGCGCATTCCCGCGTCGAAATGCGGCGTGGTGGGCTTCCGGCCGTCCGCCGGGCTCGTGCCCAATTCGCGCCGGCTACTAGGCTGGACGCCTATTTCCGTGGTCGGGCCGATGGGCCGCGATGTCGAAGAAACGGCATTGCAACTCGCGGCAACGGCGGGCCTCTCGACAGGCGATCCGCTTAGCTACGAAGTCGATCCCCTCGGTTTTGCAACGCTGCCTGCGCTCGATCTCGCCACGCTGCGCGTCGGCTATACGGAAGACTTCGGCTGCTGCGACGTCGACGACGGCATCCGCGCCCTCTTCCGCTCACGTGTGGCGGCGCTCGCGCCGATGGTGCAAACCTGCGAACCGGTCCAGTTCGATCTCGGCGATGCGCACCGCGCGTTCGACGTGATTCGCGCGGAAAGCTTCGTCGCGGGTTTGCGGGACGCGTATGCGCGCGACCCGGGCGCGCTCGGTCCGAACACGCGCGCGAACTACGAGATGGGCGCCGCGATGACACTCGCCGACAGCGCATGGGCACAAGCGGAACAGACGCGGATTTTCCGGCGCTTCCAGTCGGCGCTGGACCGTTACGACGTGATCCTCTCGCCGACCACGCCCGTTTCGCCGTTCCCGTGGCGCGAGCTTTACGCGGCGCAGATCAACGGCCGCGCGCAGGAGAACTACTACCGCTGGCTCGCGCTGACCTACGTCGTGACGCTGACGACGCATCCCGCCTTGTCGTTGCCATGCGGCGTCGATGCTGCGGGCATGCCGTTCGGCTTGCAGATCGTCGGGCCGTTTCATGGCGATCTCAAGACGCTGGCCGTCGCGCGCGCGATGGAACAGGCTTTCGACACACACCCCGCATTGCGCCGCCCGCGTCCCGATCTGGCGCGGCTCGCAAAGCCGAACCCGGCGCTCAAGTCGATTGTCACCGCGCCGCCCATTTTCGATTCCACCGGCGAAGCGCAAGCCGGCACATCATCCGTCTGACTCATAGCAATCCATCATGTCCAACGAGATCCAACGACTGCAAACCAACGCCCGCATGAGCCAGGTGGTGATCGCCAACGGCGTCGTCCATCTGTCCGGCCAGGTGCCGGACACGGCGGGCGCGTCGATCACCGTGCAGGCGACGCAAATCCTCACGCGCATCGACACGCTGCTCGCAGCCGCGAACGTCGACAAGACGCGCGTGCTCACCGCGAACGTGTGGCTCAGCGACCCGAAGCACTTCGACGAATTCAACGCCGTGTGGGATGCGTGGGTGCCCGCGGGCCACGCGCCGACGCGCGCCTGCGTGCAGGCCCTGCTGATGAAACCGGGCCTCGATGTCGAAATCGCCGTGACGGCGCTCGCATGAGGTCATCGCACGAGGATACGCAGCAATGAAGTTCGATACTGTCGTACTCGGCGGCGGCATGGTGGGCGTGTCGGTTGCCGTGCATCTGCAAAAGCGCGGGCTGACCGTGGCGCTCGTCGATCGCAAGGCGCCGGGCAACGAGACGTCGTTCGGCAACGCCGGGCTGATCCAGCGCGAAGGCGTCTACCCGTATGCGTTTCCGCGCGACGCCAGCACGCTGCTGCGCTACGCGCGCAACCGCTCGCTCGATGTCCGCTATCACTTCAGCGCGATGCCGAAGCTGCTGCCGTTTCTCTACCGCTACTGGCACTACTCGCGCGCGGATCGTCACACGGCCATCGCGCGCTCGTACGCGACGCTGATCGAGCATTGCGTCAGCGAGCATCGGGCGCTGATCGACGCTTCGGGCGCGCAGGCGCTGGTGCGCACGGGCGGCTGGCTGAAAGTGTTTCGCAGCGCGCGCAAGCAGGACGCCGCGTTGCGCGACGTCGAACGCTGGCAAGCTGAGTACGGCGTCACCTTCGACGCACTCGACGCCACGCAGCTGCGGCGCGCGGAGCCGTCGCTGAGCCACGCGTTGCTGGGCGCGCTGCGCTACACCGACGCCGAGTCCGTCAGCGATCCCAACGCGCTCGTCACGGCCTACGCGCGTTACTTCGAGCAGCTTGGCGGCCGCGTCTTCATCGGCGATGCGTCGACACTCGAACCGCACTGGAGCGTCGATACGGACGCGGGCCGTATCGACGCGCAGTCGGCCGTCATCTCGCTCGGACCCTGGTCGGATACCGTCAGCGCGCGTTTCGGCTACCGTCTGCCGCTCGCGGTCAAGCGCGGCTATCACATGCACTACGCGGCGCAGGACGGCGCGCGGCTGAATCAACCCGTGCTCGACACCGAGATCGGCTACATGATCACGCCAATGGCGCGCGGCATCCGGCTGACCACGGGCGCGGAACTGGCCGCCTGCGACGCGCCCGCGACACCCGTGCAACTGGATGCGATCGAACCCATCGCGCGCGCGACCTTTCCGCTCGGCGCGCGGCTCGACGAGCGTCCGTGGCTCGGCCGCCGACCGTGCACGCCGGACATGATGCCGATCATCGGCCCCGCGACACGCCACAAGGACCTCTGGTTCGCGTTCGGCCATGCGCACCACGGGCTGACGCTCGGGCCCGTCACGGGGCGCCTGCTCGCGGAAATGATGACGGGCGCCGCCACCGTCACCGATCCTCATCCGTTCCGCGCCGATCGCTTCTAGCCCCGCTTCTAGTCCGGCTTCCAGGCGGGCTGGAAGCCCGGTTTGCCGCCCCCGGCGGCGGGCGGTACCATAGGCTCGCCTTTTTCCTGAGGGACAAAAATGAATCCCAAGGTCGACGCCTATATCGACAAGCTCGAAAAGTGGCGTGAAGAAACAGAAAAACTCCGAGCGATCCTGCTGGAATGCCCCGTCACGGAAGAATTGAAATGGGGCGTTCCCTGCTACACGGTCGACGACAAAAACGTCGTGCTCATTCACGGCTTCAAGGAATACTGCGCGATCCTGTTCGTCAAGGGCGCGTTGCTGAAGGACCCGAAAGGCATCCTGATCCAGCAGACGGAGAACGTGCAGTCGGCCCGGCAGGTACGGTTCACGAGCCTGCAGGAAATCGTCAAGCTGCAAGCGGTTCTGAAGACCTACATCCGCGCGGCGATCGAAGTCGAAAAAGCCGGCCTGAAAGTGGTTCACAAATCGACCGAAGAATTTGAAGTCGCCGAGGAATTCCAGAACAGGCTGGATAAAACGCCCACGCTGAAAAAAGCTTTCGAAGCACTAACGCCCGGACGCCAACGCGCCTATCTGCTCCACTTCTCTTCGGCGAAGCAATCGAAAACCCGGGAATCGCGAATCGAAAAATGCCTGCCGATGATTCTCGACGGCAAAGGTCTGAACGACGCGTAAGTCCGCCTTGACGCTCGACAAGCTGCCTCCGGCGGGCAAGCGCCGCGCCAGCGCTCGCCTGCCAAACACAGCGCAAGCAAATTTTGAAGTATTTCCTTAAAAATTTATGTCGATAGGATGCTAACGAATAAAAATCGACATACAATCCCGGCCCATGGTCAATCTCCACCTTCTACGCCGCTCCGTCAGCAGCACGCTGGTCGTCGCCGCGCGCCGCTGGCGCCGCACGAGCCATAGCGTGTTGTCTGCCTACAACGTGTCGGAAGCGTGCGCGGGTCCTCTGCTGACGGCCCATCGCCTGGGCGAGGCCGTGCGTCAGGTGACGCTTGCTGAACATGTGGGGATCGAAGGCCCGTCACTCGTGCGGCTGCTCGATCAGTTGTGCGCGGCGGGCCTCGTGCGCCGCGACGAAGATCCCGACGACAGGCGCGCCAAGACCATCACCCTCACCGACGAAGGCCGCGCCGTCACGGCCCGCATGGAAGAGCGGCTGATGGACCTGCGCGCGCGCGTGCTCAAAGGTGTGAGCCGCGAAGACCTGGAGACGACCCTGCGGGTCCTGAATGCCTTCAACGCGTCGCTGGATGCTACAGTCACCTCCGACAAGGGCGTATCCGACGAGCCAGCCGCAGCCGCACGATCCGGCAGCAAACGCAACGCATAACCGCCATGGCCTATCCCTCAGTCCGCGACTGGCTGTTTTCCGCCAAGACCTTCGCGGCCGCGATGATCGCGCTGTACATCGGCCTTGCGCTCGAACTGCCCCGTCCGTACTGGGCGATGGCGACCGTCTATATCGTCTCGAATCCGTTCGTCGGCGCGACCCGCTCGAAGGCGCTGTACCGCGCGCTCGGCACGGCCCTCGGTGCGGCGGGCGCGGTGCTGATCGTGCCGCCCTTCGTCGAGTCGCCGTTCCTGTTCAGCACGATCGTCGGGCTGTGGACGGGCACGATGCTCTATGTGTCGCTGAACGACCGCACCGCGCGCAGCTATGTGTGCCTGCTCGCCGGCTACACGCTGCCGCTGATCGCGCTGCCCGCCGTCACCAATCCGACCACCGTCTTCGATCTCGCCATCACGCGTACGGAAGAGATCTTGCTGGGGATCGTGGTCGCGAGCATCGTCGGCAGCGTGGTGTTTCCGAGCCGCCTTGCGCCGACGCTGATCGAGCGCACCGACGCGTGGTTCCGCGACGCCGCGTTCTACGCCAGCGAAACGCTGTCCGGCCATATCGCGGGCGCGACGATCTCGGCCTCGCGCCAGCGCCTCGCGGCCACCGTCAACGGGCTCGAATTCCTGCTGAGTCAACTGACCTACGATCACACGCGGCCCGACATCGTGCGCCGGGCGCGCGCCCTGCAAGGCCGCATGCAGATTTTCCTGCCGCTGATATCGTCGATGGCCGATCCGCTGATCGAGCTGGTACGGCAGCGCGGCGCGCATACGCCCGAACTCGAGACGCTGCTCGCGGACGTCGCGAAGTGGATCAAGGCGCCCGCGCTCGAAGCCAAACACGCGGACGAGCCCGATCACGAAGCCGAAGCGCTGCGCGCGCGCGTCGATGCGATGCGGCCCTCCGCCCAGGCGCTCGCGAGCTGGGACGGCGCGCTGCTGTCGAACGCGCTGTGGCGTCTGGGCCAGGTCATCGACGTCTGGCGCGACATCCGCTGCCTGCGCGCGGCCATCGTGCACGAAACGGTCCTGTGGCGGCCACACTTTCGCCACTGGCGGCTGGGCGGCACCGAGCGCTACTTCGACTACGGCATGATGCTGTTTTCCACCGCATCGGCCGTCGGCGCGGTGATCGTCGCGTGCGGACTGTGGATCGCGTCGGGCTGGAACGACGGCGCAGCCGCCGTCACGCTCGCCGCCGTTTCCTGCTGCTTCTTCGCGGCGCTCGACGATCCCGCGCCCTCCGTCTTCAAGTTCTTCCTCGCGACCTGCGCGAGCGTCGTGCTCGCCGGGCTGTATGTGTTCGTGGTGCTGCCGCACGTGCACGATTTCGCGATGCTGGTCGTGATCTTCTCCGGGCCGTTCCTCATTATCGGCACGCTGATCCCGAGCCCGCAATTCACGCTCGTGACGTTGCTCACGGCCGTCAACACGGCGACCTTCATCAGCATTCAGAGCGCTTACGAAGCCGACTTCTTCGTGTTCATCAACAGCAATCTGGCGGGCGTCGCGGGCTTGCTGTTCGCTTTCATCTGGACGCGCATCACGCGGCCGTTCGGCGCCGAACTGGCGGCCGGGCGGCTCACGCGGTCCGCATGGGCCGACGTCGTGGTGAGCGCGTCGACGGCGGCGATCGAAGACCAGCGCAATCTGTATTCGCGCATGCTCGACCGGCTGATGCAGCTGCTGCCGCGCCACGCGGCCTCGGACTCGAACCGCCATCCGGCGATCGAAAGCTTCCGCGACTTCCGCGTCGCGCTGAACGCGCTCGACCTCCGGCGCACGCGCCGCAAGCTGACCTACGACCTGCAAGGCTCCATCGATGACGTGCTCGCCGGCGTGCGGCAGTATTTCGAGCAGTGCATCGCGCGCCGCGAACGGCAGCCGGTGCCCGCCGCGCTGATCGAAACGATCGATGCCGCCGTCGCGCAAGTGACCACGCGCAACATCGCGCAGACGCAAGGCGGCGCGCAGCCGGGGCAAGCAGAACCGGGCGCTGCGCCGGCGCCCCCGCCCGTCACGCCGCATGGCGAGCGCTGGCTGCGCGAGACGCTGCACGCGCTGGTCGGCATGCGCCTGTCGCTGTTCCCGCCGCATCCCGCGCCCGGCAGCCATGCGCCGCCACAACCGGAGACCGCAGCCTGATGCGAAACCCCTCTCTCACTTTCTGTCGACGCAAATGATCGGCGAAATCGACATTCTCGGCGTGTTCGTGCCAGCCGTGCTGGTGCTGATGTTCATCGCCTATCTGATGAACCTGGTCGTGCGCAACGTGTTCGCGCGCATCGGCGTTTACCGCTTCATCTGGCACCGTTCCATTTTCGATCTCGGCATCTATGTTCTGCTGCTGGGGCTTGTCGTCATCGTTTCGCACCGGTTCATAACGTGAAAAAAACCTGGTTCTCCGTCGGGCAGATCCTGCTCACCCTTATCGTCGTCGTGATCGCAGCGGCCGTGCTGTGGAAGCTGGTGGACTACTACATGTTCGCGCCGTGGACGCGCGACGGCCACGTGCGTGCCGACGTCATCCAGGTTGCGCCCGACGTATCCGGCCTCATCACCCAGGTGAAAGTCGTCGACAACCAGCAGGTCAAGCAAGGCGAAGTGCTGTTCGTGATCGACCAGGCGCGCTACGCGCTTGCGCTGCGTAACGCGCAAGCCACCGCGCAGCAGCGCCGCGCGACGCTCGATCAGGCACGCCGCGAAGATGCCCGCAACCGCGCGCTCGGCAATCTCGTCGCGCGCGAAGCCGTCGAGGAGACGCACTCGCGCGTCGAAACGGCCACGGCCGCGCTCGCCGACGCCGAAGTCGCAATCGACACGGCACGCCTGAACCTGCAGCGCACGGTGGTCGTGAGTCCGGTGGACGGCTATCTCAACGATCGCGCGCCGCGTGTGGGCGAATATGTTTCGGCGGGACACGCGGTGCTGTCGGTGGTCGACATGCATTCGTTCCGCGTCGACGGCTACTTCGAGGAAACCAAGCTGCACGGCATCGACATCGGCCAGCCTGTCGACATCAAGGTGATGGGCGAGCCGGGCGTGCTGCGCGGCCATGTGCTGAGCATCGTCGCGGCGATCGAGGACCGCGACCGCCAGCAAAGCCCGAACCTGCTGCCCAACGTGAATCCCGCGTTCAGCTGGGTGCGTCTCGCGCAGCGCATTCCCGTACGCGTTGCGCTCGACGAGGTGCCCGCCGACTTCCGCATGATCGCGGGCCGCACGGCGACGGTGTCGGTGCGCGGCATCGGGCCTTCGATGGGACGCCGCCCGGCGGCGTCGGATGCCGCGGCGGCTTCGGCTGCCTCGCCCGGCGGTGCTTCGACCACGGGCGCGGCCATCGTCGGCACCGCGCCGGCTAGCGCCACCCATTCTGCTTCGGGCGCATCGCAATGAAACGCTTTCCGTCCCTCACGGCGACGCGCGCCGGCCTGGCGTTGCCGCCATCCTTGTTGCCCGCTTTGTTGTCTGTTGCGCTCGCGTTGAACGGCTGCACGACGGTTGGCCCGAACTACAAGCTGCCCGACAACGCGGCGGTCAACGCGCCGTATGCGAACGCGGCCATCGACGGCGCGGACAAGGCGCCCGTCACGCAGCAGGCCGTGCCCTCGAAGTGGTGGCGTCTGTACGACGACCCCGTGCTCGATCAGCTGGTGACCGAGGCGCTGTCGTCGAACACCGATCTGCGCGTGGCGGCGGCCAATCTCGCGCGCTCGCGCGCGCAGCTCGACTTCGCGAACGAACAGGGCGGTTTTTCCGGCAAGACCTCGGCGGCCTTTCAGCGCGCGCAGGAATCCGCTGAACAGTACCTGCTGTCGGAAAAGATTCCCGTCGTCAACGAAGGCGCGCTGGATCTGAGCGTGTCGTACGAAATCGATCTGTTCGGCAAGCTGCGGCGCGGCGTCGAGGCCGCGAAGGCCGACGACGAAGCCGTCGAAGCCGCAAGCGATCTCGCGCGCATCACGGTCGTCGCCGATGTCGTGCGCGCCTATGTCGAATCGTGCTCGGCGGCCGAAGAACTGGAGATCGCGCAGCAATCCCTGGCTTTGCAAAAGCAACGTGTCAAGCTCACGCAGCGGCTGCGCGACGCGGGCCGTGGCAACCAGCCCGATGTGACGCGCGGCCAGACGCAGGCCGACACGCTCGCCGCCGACATTCCGCGCTTCATCGCGCGCCGCCGCGCCGCGCAATACCGGCTCGCGATGCTGCTCGCGCGCGCGCCGTCCGATCTGCCGCCCGCCGCCCTCGCCTGCAGCCGGCTGCCGCATCTGAAGCAGCCGATCCCCGTCGGCGACGGCGCGGCGCTGCTCAAGCGCCGGCCCGACGTGCGCCAGGCCGAACGGCTGCTGGCGGCGTCGACGGCGCGCATCGGCGTCGCGACGGCGGCGCTGTATCCGACCGTGAGCATTGGCGCATCGGCGGGCTCGGTCGGCGTCGTCGAAGATCTGTTCGGCCCGACCACGAACCGCTGGGCGTTCGGCCCGTTGATCAGCTGGACATTCCCGATCAACGGCCAGCGCGCGCGCGTTCACGAAGCGGAAGCCGCGACGGGCGGCGCACTCGCGCGCTTCGACGGCGTCGTGCTGAATGCGCTGCGCGAAACGCAGACGAGCCTGTCGACTTACGCATCGGATACGACGCGCGCCGACGCATTGCGCACCGCGTACAAGTCGGCCGTGCAGTCGGCGGATGAAACGCATCGTCTGTATGCTGCGGGCCGCGACACGTTCATCGACGACCTCGACGCGACGCGCACGCTCACCAGCGTCGCGGCGCAGGTGTCGGCGGCCGAAGGCCAGGTTGCCGTCGATCAGGTCAATCTGTTTCTCGCACTCGGCGGCGGCTGGGAAGAAGACGAAAAGAAGGAGGCCGGCGCGAGCGACAAAGTCGGCGCCAAGGCCGACTGAGCGGTTTCAATCGTCCGTTTCGAAGGCGGTTCCCACGAACCGCTCGATCACGCCATTGAACAGCGCCGGCCGTTGCAGCGGCGCGAAATGGCTGACGTTCGGCAGCACGATCAGTTCGGCGTTCGGGATGGTCTGCGCCAGGTACACGGCGTGTTCCTGCTTGATGAACTCGTCGTGCTCGCCGATTGCGACGGTCACGCGCACGCGGATCTGCGCGAGATCGTCGGCGGAATAATCGGGCTGCGTGCGCTGCATCTCGCTGACGGCGGCAACGAACGCGTCGAACTCGCCTGGCGTTGCCGACAGCGCCTCGTAGTCCGCGCGATGCCGCCTGAAGCAGCCGTCGATAACGGGCGTCGGCACGAAAGGCTTCGCGCCGCCCGGGTCCATGTTGCACGCGAAGAAAAACACGCCCGCGACGCGCTGCGGCGCGCGGCGGGCGAGAATCAGCGCGGTGCAGGCGCCGTCGCTCCAGCCGATGAAGGCGGCTTTCTGTACTTGCAGCGCGTCCATTACGGCGAGGACATCGGACGCCATCAACTCGTAGCTATACGGTTGTGCATCGCGGGTGCTGCGGCCATGTCCGCGGCTGTCGATCAGGATCGCGCGGCAGCCCGCCACAACGAGCGCGGGCACCTGATAACCCCAGTTGCCGCGATGCCCGAGGCCGCCATGCAACAGCACCACGGGGTAGCCCACGCCATATGTGGACCAGGCGATGCGTGCGCCCGCGTTGTCCACGCAACCTTCTTCCTGTGCTTCGGGCAGTGGCGCCGCCCCGTGCGCTTCGAAGTGTTTCAACTCGTCGTCAGATGGCATGCCGATGGCGCTCCGTTGATGAAGGGCTAACGTCTCATTGTGACAGGGCACGCTAGTCGGCGCTGTCGGGCGTCTGCTTCTGCAGCTGCGCAACGTGCACGCGCCGCCGCCCTGCGCCGATGCCCGCGAGCACGACGATCATCCCCAACGCGCCCATCCCGAGCGAGATCGCCACGACGACGGCGCTCATGCGCCCATTCCCCGAAAACATGCCGACCAGCAAGCCCGCCAGCGGCTGCGTCAGATTGTTGAGCATGATGACGACGCCGAGCGTCTTACCGTAGTCCTTTGCGGGAATGATGGCCTGGCGCACGCTGCGGATATAGATGCTGAACATCTTGTCGAAGCCGACGATCAGCAGAAAGCCCGCGACGTAGCCCCAAATGGAAGGGCTCACGCCAGCCAGCAGCCCGCCCGCGAAAATCGCGAGAAACGACACGAGCCCGAGCGCCTTGCGCGGTATCCGCACGCGGGCGATCAGCAGCAGAATCACGATGGTCGCGATTGCGCCCGCCGTCTGCACGAACGCATAAAACGCATCCGACCGGCGATGCAGTCCCGTCACCATGGCCGCCGAGGTCGCGAGCGTCACACCGATCACGAGGTTTTCGGCGGCCGCCAGGGCGACCAGCCGACTCAGCCCCGGCAGCCGCACCACGTGGGCGAGAGCCGTTTTCACGGGCGCGAGCCAGTCGCCGGCCGCATGCCCGTGCGGCGTCCATTCGAAAGCGCTGGCGCGCTGCCAGAACAGGGTTGCGCCATCGGCGGCGAAAAACAGCGCGGCCGCGACGCCGACCACGTATTCCCAGCGCGACCAGCCGAGCAGCAATCCGGCCAGCATTGGGCCGAGGACCACACCGACCTGATCGGCGATCTGCGCATAGGACAGCACCTTCTCGAAGCGCTCGGACTTGAAGACCTGCGGCAGCAGCACTTCGCGAGCGACCAGCCCCTGGCTGGTGAGTGCGCCGCATATGGCGGACAGCGCGATCAGCCAGCCGATTCCGCCTGCTATCGCGAAGCCTGCAATGCCCACGGCGCATGCCATCGCGCGAAACCGCTGGCTCGCGCGCAGCACCACGACGGGCGACATGCGATCGCAGAGTGCGCCGCACACGGGAAACACGAGATAGCGCGGGAACGCCTCGATAAAGAATGCGATGCCTGACCATGTCGTCTGTTGGGTCGTCTGGAAGACGACTAGCGGTACGAGAAATAGCAGGATCTGGTCTGCGAGCCGCGAGAAGAACAGTGACGCGAAGAACGCCTGGTGGTGAGCGCGCATGGGGTTGGTTTTATGCGTTGGACGCGGGGTGGGGGGTGGGTTTTGATTTCGTTGGGGTTTGCATATTGCCTGGGGTTTTCGTTTGCTTTTTGCGCTGGCATCTGCGATTCGTTAGCGGGCTTCATGGGGGGGCTGTGAGTTTGCGCTTTCGCTGGCGTCTGCGATTTGGCTTTGCGCTGGCATCCGCGAATTGTTAGCGTACTTCAGGCGTCGCCCCTGTGTGTTTGCCTTTGAGCTGGCATCCGCGTTACGTTAGCGTGCTTCAGGCGTCGCCCCTGTGCGGGGCGGCACCTACTTTTCTTTGCCGCCGCAAAGAAAAGTAGGCAAAAGAAAGCGGCTCACACCGCCAGCCCTTGACCTTTGTCCACGGGCCCCAACGGCCCCACGCTTCATACGGCAGCGCACCGGTTAGCGTGCGTTGCCAACGCTCCCTCTGTACGCCTCACCCGCTTCACGCTCCCGCGTCACAGCACGTCGTGCCAGACAGTCTGCCGCCGCCCAGGTGGCAAACTGTGTGTCGGCTTTCGCGTCGTACACGCACCACTCCGGACTGGGTAGCAAGATCGGTGTTTCTGGTAGGAGCGCTAACCCGTGCGGTGCGACAACCTACACACAGTTTGCCACCTGGGCGGCACATACCATTCGCTGACGCTGGCCCGGGTACGGGTAATTGAAGCGGGTGAGGCGTTTGTTCGAAGCGTTGGCAACGGGCACTAACCAAGGCGCTGGTGTGTGAACGATGGGGACGTTGGGGGCCCGTGGGCAAACGTCAAGAATTGGCGGTGTGAGCCGCTTTCTTTTGCCTACTTTTCTTTGCGGCGGCAAAGAAAAGTAGGTGCCGCCCCGCACAGGGGCGACGCCTGAAGCACGCTAACAATTCGCGGATGCCAGCGAAAGCAAAAGCAAATCGCAGATGCCAGCGCAAACACAAGCAAACCCACCCACTCGCACCGCGAAATCGCCCCCTCGGATGCCAACGCAAAGGCCAAAAGAACAAAGCCCGCACATCAAAACATCATGCGCGGGCTCCGCTTAAATCACTACAGTCAGAAGACTTAGACAGTCACAGCTGCCAGCGCGTTATTCAACGTCTTGCTCGGCCGCATAACCGCTTCCAGCTTCGCAAAGTCCGGCTGATAGTAGCCACCGATATCAACACTCTTACCCTGAACGTCCGTCAGTTCCCCAACGATAGTCTTCTCGTTCTCGGTCAGCACCTTGGCCAGCGGGCCAAACTTCGCAGCAAGTTCAGCGTCATCGGTCTGCGCGGCCAGCTCCTGCGCCCAATACATAGCGAGGTAGAACTGGCTGCCACGGTTGTCGAGCTCGCCCGTCTTCGGCGACGGGCTCTTGTTGTTGTCGAGCAGCTTACCGGTAGCAGCATCCAGCGTCTTCGCCAGCACCTTGGCGCGTGCATTCCCCGACTTGATACCCAGCTCTTCGAGCGACACAGCCAGCGCCAAAAACTCACCCAGCGAATCCCACCGCAAGTGGTTCTCCTCGACCAGCTGCTTCACGTGCTTCGGCGCCGAGCCGCCCGCACCCGTCTCGTACATGCCGCCGCCCGCCATCAACGGAACGATCGACAGCATCTTCGCGGACGTGCCCAGTTCCATGATCGGGAACAGGTCGGTCAGGTAATCGCGCAGGATGTTGCCCGTCGCCGAAATCGTGTCCAGACCACGGATCACGCGCTCCAGCGTGTAACGCATCGCACGAACCTGCGACATGATGTGGATCTCGAGACCATCCGTGTCGTGATCCTTCAGGTACGTCTGCACCTTGTGGATCAGTTCGTTCTCATGCGGACGGTACGGGTCGAGCCAGAACACCACGGGCATGCCCGAGTTGCGCGCACGCGTGACCGCGAGCTTGACCCAGTCGCGAATCGGCGCGTCCTTCACAAGGCACATGCGCCAGATGTCGCCCTGCTCGACCTGCTGCGTCAGGCCGCTCAGCACTTCGCCCGTCGCGTTGTCGACGATGCGCGCTTCGCCGTCTTCAGCGATCTCGAAGGTCTTGTCGTGCGAGCCGTATTCTTCCGCCTTCTGCGCCATCAGGCCGACGTTCGGCACCGTGCCCATCGTGCGCGGATCGAATGCGCCGTTGGTCTTGCAGAAGTTGATGATTTCCTGGTAAATGCGCGCAAACGTGCTTTCCGGAATCAGGCACTTGGTATCCGCGGGACGGCCGTCGGCGCCCCACATCTTGCCGCCCGCGCGGATCATCGCGGGCATCGATGCGTCGACGATCACGTCGTTCGGTGCGTGCAGGTTCGAGATGCCCTTGGCCGAATCGACCATCGCCAGCGCGGGGCGGTGCTCGTGGCACGCGTGCATGTCGCGGATCACTTCGTCGCGCTGCGATTCAGGCAGCGATTCGATCTTCGTGTACAGATCGACCAGACCGTTGTTGACGTTCACGCCCAGTTCGTCGAACAGCTTCTGATGCTTCGCGAACGCGTCCTTGTAGAACACCTTGACGGCGTGGCCGAAGACGATCGGGTGCGAAACCTTCATCATCGTCGCCTTCACGTGCAGCGACAGCATCACGCCCGTCTTGCGCGCGTCTTCCATCTGGTCTTCGTAGAATTCGACCAGCGCCTTCTTGCTCATGAACATGCTGTCGACGATCTCGCCGTCCTGCAGCTTGACCTTCGGCTTCAGCACGATCGTCTCGCCACGCTTCGTGACGAGTTCCATGCGGACTTCGCGCGCCTTGTCGTTCGTGATCGACTTTTCGCCGTGGTAGAAGTCGCCGTGCTTCATGTGCGCCACGTGCGTACGCGACGCCATGCTCCACTCGCCCATGCTGTGCGGGTGCTTCTTCGCATAGTTCTTGACGGCGGCGGGCGCGCGGCGGTCCGAGTTGCCTTCGCGCAGAACCGGATTCACCGCGCTGCCGAGGCACTTCGAGTAACGCTTCTGGATCTCTTTTTCTTCGTCGTTCTTCGGGTCTTCCGGATAATCCGGGACCTTGTAGCCCTTCGACTGCAGTTCCTTGATCGCGCTGACGAGCTGGAACACCGACGCCGAAATGTTCGGCAGCTTGATGATGTTGGTGTCCGGGTCTTGCGTCAGGCGCCCCAGCTCGGCCAGATTATCCGGCACGCGCTGTTCCTGCGTCAGGAATTCCGGAAACTCGCCGAGGATACGGCCGGCCACGGAAATGTCGCTGGTCTCGACATGGACGCCAGCCGGAGCGGTAAATGTACGGATGATCGGCAGAAAAGCACTCGTCGCGAGCAGCGGGGCTTCGTCGGTCAGGGTGTAGATGATCGTAGGTTGCTTGTTACTCATCGCTTTGCTCTTGGTCGAGAAAGGTTGGGAAATGCCGCCGGCGACGCCACGGCCGACGCGAATGCCCCGAATTTTGCCTCATTTTGGATTTTGACGGTTTGAATCGTGCCGGTTGAATCGCCTTTAAGGCAAAAAAATGCACGATTTGCGCGGCTTCGCTGCTTTTTCGTCACCGCAAACGGCACTTCATTGCATTTTACGATTTGGGAACAAGCACAATCGTTCCACTCTGCAGCAATGACCGCGATCCGAACCCGATCGAGATTGCGCGCGGCAGATGGCGTGCCGATGAACGATCCCGCAGCGGGGACGCGATCGCGGGTGACGACCGTCCGCCACCGCGCGGGCGTAGGACGCGGCGTCCGGTCTACAGTGTCGCACCATCGATTCTACGGCGGCAGCCGATTCGATACACGATGCCACTCCCGTTCCGCTCGCGCCTCGTCTGCGCCGCCATCGCCTTGTGCGGCGCATCGGCGCATTGCGCCGCCGGCGCGCCGCCATCCGGCCCGAGGCCCGACCAGCTCGCCGCGAGCGGCATCCATCACGCGCCGCACACCGGCAACGGCTACGAGAACAACGACGGGCCGCTCGCGCGCGGCTCGGTATGGGCATGGCGCTGGAACCGCTGGACGCACGGCTTGCCGCCACCGCCCGCGAACGGCTACGCGTTTCCCGTCGATCACCCTGACGTCGCGTGGATCAAGGCGAACCGCAGGGACGACACGATGACGTGGATCGGCCACGCGACCGCCTTGCTGCAGATCAACGGCGTCAACGTGATCACCGATCCGATGTTTTCGGAACGCGCGTCGCCCTTTGCGTTCGCCGGGCCGAAGCGGCGCGTGCCGCCCGGTCTCGCGCTCGAAGAACTGCCGCATATCGACGTCGTGCTGATCTCGCACAGCCACTACGACCACCTCGACACCGCAACCGTCGAGGCGTTGAACGCGCAGCCCGGCGGGCCGCCGCTCTTTCTGGTGCCGCTCGGCATCAAGGACTGGCTCGCGAAAAAAGGCATCACGAATGCGCAGGAACTGGACTGGGGCGACGAAACCAGCGTCGCCCGTCTCGACTCCTGGTTCGTGCCCGCGACGCACTGGTCCGCGCGCAGCCTGACCGACCGCAACGAGACGCTGTGGGGCGGCTGGGTCGTGAAAACGCCCGCGGGCGCAGCGCACCCCTTCTCCGTGTATTTCGCGGGCGACACCGGCTACTCGAACGACTTCAAGCGGATCGGCGCCGCATTCGGCTGTGTCGATCTCGCGTTGATTCCCGTCGGCGCGTACGAGCCGCGCTGGTTCATGGGCGCGCAGCACGTGGACCCGCAGCAGGCCGTGCAGATCTTCCAGGACGTGCACGCAAAAAAGGCGATCGGCATTCACTGGGGCACGTTCGAACTGACCGACGAGGCGCTCGACGAACC
Organism: Paraburkholderia caribensis; assembly: GCF_002902945.1. Taxonomy (NCBI): domain Bacteria; kingdom Pseudomonadati; phylum Pseudomonadota; class Betaproteobacteria; order Burkholderiales; family Burkholderiaceae; genus Paraburkholderia; species Paraburkholderia caribensis. The sequence goes on along the minus strand of NZ_CP026102.1, from coordinate 1,304,034 downwards.
GCCGAAAAAACTCGCCGAAGCAGCTCACGAAGCCGGCCTGCCCGATGATGCATTCACCGTTCTCCATCACGGCCAGATGATCCGCCTCGACGCATCGGCCGATTCACAGCCGACCTGCTCGCGCTAGCACGCGAGCCGCGCTGCACTGTGCCCGTGCAATGCAGTGCAGCAAGCGCGCGTGATTGTCGGTCAACCCACATTCCCCATCACCCGGGCAGCCAGAATCCGGTTAAACCCTGTCGTGCAAGGCACAACGTCGTGTTATTGTCGTACACACACGGGTTCGAGCTTTGCTACGCGGAACTCACGTCATATCCGTTACCTTCGCGAGCGTCGCCATGAGTGATGTACGCCATCTTCTAAGCCAACGCGACCGCGTGGAGCTGCTGTGCTGGCTCACGTGCGGAAGCCTGGGTGCCTGGTATCTGAACGAGACCTGGCCCTCACCGTCCTTCCACGTAGAGGCCGCGCACAAGTGGCTCGACCGGCACGGGCGCACAGCCGACTGGTTATGCATCGCGAGGCTGTCGGCCATCGCGCTCGACATCGCGCAGCGGCACGCATCGTTTGTGGAAGCCGACTGGGCGCGCGATGCCGTCGAAGAAATTCTCGACACCGACGAACTCGACGCTCAGGCGCGCCTCGTCGTCGCCGTGCTCGGCGACTGCGAACGCGCGCTCGCCGACAAGCGCGTCGCCGACTAGCACCTGCGCCCGCCTGCGAACAGCGCGAGCGCCGCATGCTCGCGGCGCGATCACGTTCGCCCTCATGCCTGTCTTGATGTGCACGCGGCTACCTGGTCGGCGGCGAGCCGCGCGTTGACGTCACCGGGTGTAGTCGAGCTTCGGATACCAATGCGGATCGCGACCTTCGGGCGTCATGTCGAAGATCGTCCACATCGGCATCAGATCCGGCGCGCCGCGCGGGTCCTGACCGGGATCGACAGTCGGGAAGCCCATCTCGACCGCATAAAAATGACGGATCGTGCCGTCGCGGCGCGTGAAGACCTGAAACGCCGCGTCGTCGCCGCCGTCGTCGCTGATTGCGCCAAAATCGCGGCTGTACTCGCCGTTCACGTCCGAATACAGCTTCAGATCGCGCCAGCCGCGCTCCTTTTTGAACGCCAGGAGCCGCTCGATCGGCGAACGCGCGACCACGGCCAGCGCGACGCGCTGCGCGATGTCGCGCGCCTCGCCGTCCCACGCGCTCAGTAGCGACGTGCACATCGGACACGGCCGCTCGCGCTGCGGACCGAACATGTAGCTGTAGATCACGAGCGTGTCCTTGTCGCCGAACAGCCCGGCGAGATCGACGGGTCCCGTTTCGCCGACGAACCGGTAATCGCCCGTCACGTCGCCGCCCGGCGGCAGCGCGCGGCGTTGTTCCGCGACGCGTTCGATATGCCGGCGCAATTCGATTTCCTCCGCGAGCAGTGCGTCGCGGGCGCGGCGGTACTCGACGCTCTCGTTCGGATAGTGCCGGCCGTTGCGCTTGGCCAGCTCGGCGGCGGGCACAAGAGAAGATGCAGAAGACATCAGAGCCTCCCATTCAGTTGACGAGCCACGGAATCAGTCGCGCTCCGGCACGCCGAGCGGAAACAGATGACGATAAGGCCGCGCTTCCTCGACGGCGCGCGCGAACGAAGGCCGTTTCAACAGACGCTTGCGATACGCGACCACGTATTCGAACTTCGGGTCGATCCGGTGCGTCCAGTCGGCATAGAAGAGAAACGGTGCCGCGCCGCAATCCGCGAGACTGAAGTGCTTGCCTGCCGCCCACTCGCGGTCTTTCATCCTGTTGTCGAGCCACGCGTACGCGACATCGAGCAGCGCGCGCGCATCGGCGACGCCGCGGGCATCGCGTTCGCTCTCGCTGCGCAGGCTGTCGAAGACGATCTTCTGCTGCGGCGTGGCGATGTAGTTGTCGAAGAAACGGTCCATGAAACGCACGTCGAGCGCCGCGCGCGGATCGTCGGGAAGCAGTTGGACCGGGCCGGGATGATGCAGGCCGAGATGCTCGATGATGACGGTCGCCTCGGCGATCGTGCGTCCGTCGTCGACAAGCAGCGGAAAGCGCCGGATCGGCCAGCGCGCGGCGAGTTCATCCATCGCGCCGGGTTCGTCGAGCCGGCGGTAGTCGAACGGCGTGCCGTTCTCGTAGAGCGCGGTGAGCGCCTTCTGGCAGTACGAAGAAAATGGATGGGCGTAGAGCGTCAAGGTCATCGTCGTCGTCCTTGCTGGGAAATAGCGGACGATATGCCCGCTTACCATGACGACGAGCGGCGACGACGGGAATCGACAGCGCGCGCGAAAAAACATTTGCTGCGCTGCGGCGCAAGCGCTGGGCGTGCCGCGCCACCGCGTCAATGCATCAATACGTCAGCGCGGCCCGCTCACTCGCGCAGCGACACCGCCAGCGCGCGAAGCAGCGAGGCGCCGTCGCCTTGCCACGCACTGCCGTGCATGCACGCGAGCGTGTGCGGCTCGAGCGCGGCGAGCCGCTCCAGCATCGCGTCGCCATGTTTCGTGTGCGAGTAGTAATCCATGCTGCGCCGGAACGCCTCGCTGGGACCGAGAATGTCTGCGCCCGTCACGGCGGGCAACTCCGCGCCGCCTTGCGTGAACAGATCGCCGCACAGCAGCGTCTGGGTCGTCTCGTCGAACAGCATCCCGCACTCCCACGCATGCGGCAGATGCGGCGTCGCGAGCCAGCGCAGCCGGTGGCGTCCGAGATCGACGGTTTCGCCGTCTTCGAGGCCGCGCGCGGGCCGGTCGGCGAGATCGTCGATGGACACCAGCTTGGCGACGCCGCTGCACAGCGGCAGCGCCTGCGGCGCGGCGGCGAGCCATTCGTTGAGCGAGCCGCACTCGTCCGCTTCGACATGCGAGAACGCGATATGCCGCAGCCGCTCGGGCGGCAACACGGACGCGACCGCTTCGCGCACGAGCGCGAACATCCTGCGCGGGCCGGTATGAAAGAGCAGCGGCGCGTCGTCGACGATCAGATACTGGTTGAAGGAGAAGCCGCCTGGCCCGCCTTCGAAGAACACAGGCGTGTTGATCCGGTACATGCCGTCCGCGACTTCATGGACGTTGGTGCCCGACACCGCGTTGGTGACCGTCATGAGCCGACCTCCATGCGCGCTGCGCGCGCAACGATGCGCCGCGCCGACTACGCGCTAACCGCCGAGCGCGGCGAGATTCAACGGATACGAGCGCCCGATCCACGCCGCGCAATCGCGGTGGTCGCGCAGCGCGTTGCCCGTGTTCGGATGGATGAAGACGTCGAGCGCGCCGTGATTGAGCGCGAGCCACGCAAACAGTTCCGCGAGTAGCTCGGGGGCGAAAGCAAGCTGATACGACCACATCGGATGCGGACCGACGGGACGCTCGTGAAAACGCCCCATTTCGAATCTGCCGTGGAACTGCGCCTCGATGGCTTCGCGCAGCGTCCATGCGGCGTCGCGGGTCGCCTGATCGAAATACACATGCGCGTGCCAGCTGGCGATTGCCGTCATGATACGTTGCCGCCGGGGCCGTCCTTCGTTTCGGGTTGTGCGAGGTTCATCATAGGCGCTCCACCGCTGTATGAACAAACCGGGATTGAACGGAAGCGCGTTTCATCGAACGCCGATGCGCGATTCAATCGCGCCGATCAGCCCTTCGATCCAGCCACGCAGCCCCGCATCCGACACCGACACGGGCAGCGAGCGCGCGAGAATGCCGTACACCTGCTTGCGCTGGATCTTCGACACTTTCGACGGTTCCAGCCAGTGCGCGTTATCGACCAGCAGCAGCAATGTTTCGAGTCCGATCACGATCGGCCACACGCACGCGAGACGCAAGCGCAACGAGAAACGCGGAATGGCGAGCGTGTAGTCGAGCGCGGCGCGGAAGTGATCGAGCGACTTGCGCACCAGTTCGTGCATCAAGGGTTGCGCGCGCTGCGATGCTTGCGGCTCCAATAGCATTTGCGGCGTCAGGCCGTGGCGATCGAGCATCGCGGACGGCAGATAGCATCGGCCGATGCGCAAGTCCTTGCCGCAATCGCGCAGCACGTTGGTCATCTGCAGCGCCTTGCCGAAGCGCACGCCGCGCTCGAGCATCGTGGGCTCGTCGGTTTTCAGCGTGCCCGGCAGATGCGCGTACGTCATCTTCGTCCAGAACTCGCCGACGCAGCCCGCGACCAGATACGTGTAGCGGTCCAGTTCGTCCCATTCGCGCAACGCGACGATGCGGCCCGAGCGTTCGTCGGGGAAGGTGCGCAAGTCGAATTCCATGCCCGTGGTCAGCGTCGTGACGATCTCGCGCACCGCCGCGCGGTCGGAGGCATCGAGTTGCTGAAGCACGTCGAGCGCGGGCGCGATCGATTCGAGCAAGACCTTTTCATCCGATTGCGTCTGCTGCCCCGCCACTTCACTCGCGAGGCGTTGCGCAAGCTCGCCGTCGTCGGTCGCGCCGTTGACCTGCTCGCGCAACGCAAGCAGCAACGCAAGCCGCTGCCCGGGCGGAATCAGCGCGGTATCGGCGATCGTGTCCGCGGCGCGCGCGAGCAGATACGCGAGGCCGATGGGATCGCGCATGCCGGCGGGCAGAATGCGCAACGTCAGATAGAAAGAACGGGAAACCCCTTTGAGCAACGGGCCCAGCAAAAAGGCCCGGGTGGAACTGGACATGTGTTGAGGTCGATCAGGTTGAGTCCGTGCTTCGGTCGGGCACGGACGCGGTGTTGGTGTAGTTCGGCGCTGCCGCATTGTATCCGGCACGCGTGGGACGGGTTGCAAAGCCGGGCCGCCGTGATTCGATGAGGCACACATAAAACCAACACTTTGTGTGATGTCAACGCGCATTGCGGTCACCTTGCGCAAGCTTTCCTGCTAGAATTCAAGCCTCAACGCAGTTGTTCTTCATCCACTCATTCACCCAAGGGAGGCATTCCATGCACGCAATGTACATCGCAGTCTCTCGCGGGATGTCGCGACGCTTCCTCTGCTCCCCTAGCTAGGTTGCCGTCCGCGCTGGCTCGCAAGCGCCCGCGCCTTTATCAGACTACCGGTTTTCTTTGTCGCCGCCGCACGTTGGCGGGCATCGGTCGTCGACTTCCGAATCTCCTGACTGGATAGCGCTGCGCCGCCTCGCGCCGCACGCTGACATACATGGCTAGCAAAAAACTCGACTTTGGCGCGCAAGCGTTCAGAAGCGTTCTCGGCTTCACGTTTCATCACTGGCGCAAGCAGCCCGTGCGCGTGGTTGGCATTGCGTTGTTCGCACTGTCGGCCGCGCTCGCGGATGTGTTGACGCCGCTCTTCGCGGGTCGTCTGGTCGACGCGCTCGCGTCGGGCCGCACGCTCGGCAAGGACGTCGCATCGCATCCTGCGCTGGTCGCGTTCGGCGTGCTGATTGCGCTCGGCATCGGCGGCACGTTGCTGCGGCAACTGGTCTACCGCAGCATCATCGTGATGACGCTCAAGATGATGAGTGAGATCTGCGCGAACGCGTTTCATCGCGTGCAGCGCTTTTCGACGGACTGGCATGCGAACAGCTTCGCCGGCTCGACGGTGCGCAAGATCACGCGCGGCATCTGGGCGCTCGACCTGCTCAACGACACGCTGCTGATCGCGCTGCTGCCTTCGCTGCTGATGCTCGCCGGATCGACCGTGCTGCTCGGCATTCACTGGCCCGTGATGGGCATCGTGGTCGGCGTCGGGTCGCTTACGTATGTCGCGGTGACGGTCGCGCTGTCGCTAGGCTACGTCGCGCCTGCCGCGCGTCTCGGCAATCTGTGGGACACGCGCATGGGCGGCGCGCTCGCCGACGCCGTCAGTTGCAACGCCGTCGTCAAGGCATTCGGCGCGGAAGAACGCGAGGAAAGCCGGCTCGATCGCGTGATCGCCAAGTGGCGGCAGCGCACGCGCCGCACGTGGCAGCGCGGCACGACCAATGGCGGCGTACAGGGCGGCATGCTGGCGCTGATGCAGGCGGCCATTCTCGGCGCGGCGCTGCTGCTATGGCTGCGCGACGAAGCGAGTGTCGGCGACATCACGTATGCGCTGACCACGTTCTTCGTGCTGCAAGGCTATCTGCGCGATGTCGGGATGCATGTGCGCAACCTGCAGCGCTCGGTGAACGACATGGAAGAACTCGTCGCGCTCGAACGCGAGCCGCTCGGTATCGAAGACAAGGCGGGCGCGCCCGCCATCGCTATCGAGCACGGTGAAATCCGCTTCGAGCACGTCACGTTCCGCTATGGCGCGCAGCGCACGGCGCTCTACAACGACTTCTCGCTGCGCATCGCGCCGGGCGAGCGGATCGGCCTCGTGGGGCATTCGGGCTCGGGCAAGACGACGTTCATCAAGTTGATTCAGCGTCTGTACGACATCGACGAAGGCCGCATCACGATCGACGGGCAGAACATCGCCGATGTGCAGCAGGCGTCGCTGCGCCAGCACATCGCAATCGTGCAGCAGGAGCCCGTGCTGTTCCACCGCTCGCTGGCGGAGAACATCGCGTACGCGCGGCCCGGCGCATCGTTCGACGAGATCGTCCAGGCCGCGAAGCTTGCCAGCGCGCACGACTTCATCGACGCGCTGCCGCACGGCTACGACACGCTGGTCGGCGAGCGCGGCGTCAAGCTGTCGGGCGGCGAACGCCAGCGGGTCGCGATCGCGCGGGCGTTCCTCGCCGACGCGCCGGTCCTGATCTTCGACGAAGCCACGTCGAGCCTCGACAGCGAAAGCGAGGTGCTGATCCAGCAGGCGATGGAACGGCTGATGGTTGGACGCACGACGCTCGTCGTCGCGCACCGGCTCTCGACAGTGCGTGCGCTCGACCGTTTGCTGGTGCTCGACAAGGGTCGCGTGGTCGAGGAAGGCAGCCACGAGCAACTGATCCGTATCGACAACGGCGTGTACCGGCGGCTGTTCGAACGGCAGGCGCTGGAGCTGACCAAGGGTCTGCTCGACGACGGGCCCGCGAGCCGCAGCGAGCGGTTTGCCGGCGATCCTAGCCTGATCGCGGGCAAGTGAGCCATCGCTCGATCAACGAGATCAAGGGCGGTTCGATGTTTCGAACCGCCCTTTTTTATGCGCGGATGCAGCAAGCTCCGACGGCTTCCGCTTGCTATCATCTGCGATTCAACGCTTCAGCGAAGCCGCTTCCGGCAACACCGCCATGACCCTGCACATCGACACCCCGCTTCTCGAATCCCAAACGCTCAGCCAGCATCTGGGCCGCCGCGTGCTGCTCAAGATGGACGCGCTGCAGCCGCCCGGCTCGTTCAAGATCCGCGGCATCGGCTACGCGTGCGAAGAACACGCGAAGCGCGGCAAGCGCCGCTTCGTGTCGTCGTCGGGCGGCAACGCGGGCATCGCGGTCGCGTATGCGGGCCGCGCGCTGTCGATCCCCGTCACGGTCGTCGTGCCGCAAAGCACGGGCGAGCGCGCAAAGGAACTGATCGGCTTGCAAGGCGCGGAGGTGATCGTGCACGGCGCGACCTGGCAGGAAGCGAACGCGTTCGCGCTCGAACAGGCCGGTCCCGACGACGCGTTCATTCATCCGTTCGACGACCCGCTCCTGTGGCACGGTCATGCGTCGATGATCGACGAGGTCGTGCGGGCAGGTGCGAAGTTCGATGCCGTCGTGCTGTCGGTGGGCGGCGGCGGGTTGATGGCGGGTGCGATCGAAGGCTTGCGGCGTAACGGTCTCGGCCATGTGCCGCTGATCGCGGTCGAAACGGCAGGCGCGTCGTCGCTGGCGCAGTCAGTGCGCGCGGGCCGGCGGATCGAGCTGCCGGGTATTACGAGCGTCGCGACGTCGCTGGGTGCGAAGCAGGTCTGCGAGCAGGCGTTCATGCTGACGCAGACGCACCCTGTCGAATGCGTGGTGGTGTCGGACGCCGAAGCCGTGGATGCGTCGCGCCGTTTCGTCGACGATCACCGCGTGCTCGTCGAGCCCGCTTGCGGCGCGAGCCTCGCCCTCGTCTACGGGCAGACGGATGCGCTACAACGCTTCGACACCGTGCTCGTGATCGTGTGCGGCGGGGCGGCTACGACCATCGAGCAACTGGAACGCTGGCATCGCGAGATGGCGTGAGCGCCGCACGGACCTCACGCCTTCCTGGCTCGCCCGTCACAGCGCGGCGAGCAGCGTCTCGACGCCGCGCAGGTTGTTCCGCCTGCGCCACTGCAATGCGTCGAGATTCGTCAGACGCAGCTGAGGCAACCGCGTCAGCAGCTTGTGCAGCGCGATTTCGAGTTCCATCATCGCGAGGCGCGCGCCAAGGCAGTAGTGAATGCCCGCGCCGAACGTCAGCAGATGGCCTGACGGCTCGCGGCCGATATCGAGTGTATCCGGCGCGTCGAAACGCTCCGGATCGCGATTGGCCGAACCGAGCAGCATGAAAACGATCGAGCCGCGCGGCAGCGTCTGCCCTTCCACCTCGATATCGTCGAATGCGGTGCGCACGACCATCTGCACGGCGGTGTCATAACGCGCGCATTCGGCCACCGCCTTCGACACCAGCGACGGATCACCCCGCAACCTTTCCAGTTGCGCCGGATGCCGATGCAGCGCGATCAGCGCATTGCCCAGCATGTTCGACGTGGTCTCGTGCCCCGCGACGAACAGCAAGATCACGTTCGACACGATCTCGTCTTCCGACAACCGCTCGCCGCCCTCTTCCGCCTGGATCAACGACGACACGATGTCGTGGCCGGGCGCGGCGCGCCGTTGCGCGATCACGGCGCGGAAATACTGTTCGAGATCGAGCGCCGCCTGGTTTGCGTGCGCGAGCGCGTCGGCGGACATCGGCGCGAGATCGAACGCCGACACCAGCAGGCTCGCCGCGTCGCCGAAGCGCACGCCATCCTCGACGGGCACATCGAGCAGCCGGCAGATGATCTGCAATGGCAGCGGCATCGCGAACTCGCTGACCAGATCGACTTCAGGCTTGCCTTGCATCGCGTCGATCAGACTGTCGGTCGTTTCTTCGGCGATGGCGCGCAGCGTTTCGATCTGCCGCGCATTGAATGCCTTCATCAGCAGCGCGCGCAGGCGCGTGTGGGCGGGCGGGTTCATCATCAGGAACGTGCGTTCGAGCGCCTGAAACACCGGCTGTTCGCGTGCACTTTCGCCGTAGCGCGCGACCACGCTGGGCATGTATGTCTTGCCCATGCGGCGGTCGGGCAACAGTGCGTCGATGACGGCGTGACGGCCCGTCAGCACGATGCTGGGCGCGAGCGGCACGAAGGCGCCCGCGCTGCGGATGCCTTCATAGAACGGATACGGATTGTCGAAGTAAGCCGGGGACGACAGATCGGTGAATTTCATGCTTTGATGCGCGGGGCTTAAAGGATTGAAGGTGCAGCGTCAGTCGAGAGGATACAGCCCACGCACGCGAGCGTGCAGACGAGCGAGCCCGAACAGCGCGTTCGCATACGGCGTGTCGACACCCGTCAGCTTGCCCAGTTCGCACACTGCGCCGACCAGCGCATCGAGTTCGACGGCCTTGCCCGCTTCGACGTCCTGCAACATCGACGTGCGCATTGCGCCCAGTTTGAGCGTAACGGCGTGGCGGTCTTCGGGCGCCTGCTCGATGGGGATGCCGAAGCGCGCGCCGATGGCTTTCGCTTCGAGCATCACGCGCGTGACGAAATCGCGTGCGAGCGGGTCGCTGAGAATCTTGTCGGTGGTCGCGCCCGTGATTGCGCTGATGGGGTTCATCGTCATGTTGCCCCATAGCTTGTACCAGACGTCGCGCTGGATCTGATTAGTCGCGCTCGCATCGAAGCCGGCCTTGCGCAACAGTTCGACGAGCGACGCCACCCGCTCGCTCGCCCGTCCCGTCGCTTCGCCGACGATCAAGCCGCGTCCCTGATGATGCGCGACGACGCCCGGCGCGTCGACACGGCAGCTCGCATGCACGACGCATCCGAGCGTGCGTTCAGCTGGGATCGTGGCGGCAATCGAGCCGTCGGGATCGACGCAAGCGAGCCGCGCGCCCGCGAACTCGCCCTGCAAGCCCGCACAGAACCACCACGGCACGCCGTTCATCGCTGTCAGCACGAGCGTATTCGCGCCGAGCAGCGGCCCGATATGCTGCGCGACGGCGGCCATGCCGGGCGCTTTCACCGCGACGACCACCAGATCCTGCACGCCGAGCGTTTCCGGCTTGTCGCTCGCCTGCACGCGGACCGCATGCGTCTCGCCGTTTTCCTTCAGGCGCAAGCCGTGTTCGCGCAACGCGTCGAGCGTCGCGCCGCGCGCCACCACGCTCACCTCGCAGCCCGCCTGCGCGAGCTTCACACCCATCCATCCGCCGATCGCGCCGGCGCCGTAAATGCAAACCTTCATCGTTGTTCTTCCTCAATCCTTGTAGCTGGCGTCGATTCTATCGACCTTGCGCACCAGCGCGTCGAACACGTCCTGCCCCGCGCCGTAGCGTACGTCGAACTGCAGCGCGTCGCGCGAGCATTGCGCGGCGACCGCCTCGGGCACGGGCCGCGCGCGCCCCATCGCGAACGTCGCAACCTGAATCTCGCACGCGCGGTTCAGCGTCCACAGAATCGCGAACGCCTGCGGCAATGTCGTGCCCCACGACAGCAGCCCGTGATTGCGCAGAATCACCGCCTGCCGGTCGCCGATATGTTCGACGAGGCGTGGCCCTTCCTCAGCGTGAATCGTGATGCCTTCGAAGTCGTGATAAGCAATGCGTTCATGCAACTGCGCGCTGTAGAAGTTGGTCTGCTGCAAGCCGTCTTCCGAGCACGCGACTGCAACGCCTGCCGTGGTATGCGTATGCATCACGCAATGCGCATCGGGTATGCCTTCGTGCAGCGCCGCGTGCACGGTGAAGCCTGCGGGATTCACCGGATACGTCGAGCCGTCGAGAATGCGCCCTTGCGCATCGATCTTTACCAGATTGCGCGCCGTCACTTCACTGTAATGCAGGCCAAATGGATTGATCAGGAACTGCTTCGCTTCGCCCGCCACGCTTTCGGGCAGGCGCACCGTGATGTGGTTGTAGATCAGCTCCGTCCAGCCCAGCATATCGAAGACGCGATAACAGGCGGCCAATTGAACGCGCGCCTGCCATTCGTCGGGGTGCATCGCTGCCGTGCCCGAGGCCCGCTCGTCTCGCTCCATGATCTCCATCTCTTGCCTCCTTACTGGCGTGCGCCCGACCCGGCGACAGCCGCGATCGCCGATGCCACGTACGCGACGTTGTTGCGGTTCAGACCGGCGACACACATACGCCCCGAGCGCAGCAGATAGATGCCGTGTTCCAGCCGCAGCGTTTCGACCTGTTCGGGCGACAGTCCCGTGTAGGTGAACATGCCGACCTGTGCGATGTAACGCGCGCGCATCACTTCATCGACACGACCGGCCAGCCCATCGTGAATGGCGTGACGCATCGCATGAATACGCTCGCGCATCACGCGTAGTTCGTCGTCCCACGACGCGCGCAGCTTCGCGTCGCCGAGCACGCCCGCAACGAGCCGCGCGCCGTGCATCGGCGGATTGCTATAGTTCGCGCGGATCGTGAAGGTCAGCTGGCCGAGCACGCGCTGCGCTTCGGCTGCGTCCTTGCAGAGGACGCTCAGCGCGCCGCAACGCTCGCCGTACAGCGAGAAATTCTTCGAGAACGAGTTCGCGACGATCATCGGCACGTCGGCGTCCGCGAGCATGCGCACGCAGGCGGCATCTTCTTCGAGGCCGTCGCCGAAGCCCTGATACGCCATGTCGACGAACGCGATCAGATTGCGACGCTGCAGCACGGGCACCAGTTCGCGCCACTGATCGGCCGTCAGGTCGACGCCTGTCGGGTTGTGGCAGCACGCATGCAGCAGCACGATGCTGCGTTCCGGCAGCGAGTCGATCGTATCGCGCATTGCGTCGAAGCGAAGGCCGCCCGTTGCGTCGTCGTAATACGGATAGGTGTTGACCGTGTGGCCCGCTGCTTCGAACACGACGCGATGGTTTTCCCAGCTCGGATCGCTCAGCCACACTTGCGAGCTTGCGAAGTGACGCTTGAGGAAATCCGCGCCGACTTTCAGCGCGCCCGAGCCGCCCACCGTCTGGACCGTCGCGATGCGCCCCGCGGCGCGCGCGGCGCTCGCGGCGCCGAACACGAGCGTCTGCGCGGCGTCGCGGTACGACGGCAGGCCCGACATCGGCAGATAGGAGCGCGGCGTGCCTTGGGCGACGATGGCCGCCTCGGCTTCGCGCACCGATGCCATGACGGGCAGCGTGCCGTTTTCGTCGAAGTAGATGCCGATGCTCAGATTGACCTTGTTGGTGCGCGGATCGCGCTGGAAGTCCTCGTTGAGGGTCAGGATGGGATCGCCGGGATACGCGGGGATGTGTTCGAACATGGTTGTGTCTCAGTCTATGTGTGCTGGATGTTGCTGAACTGTGCGAGAGGTTGCGAGGGCATGCACCGACGCGTGCGAAACAGTGTGTCGAAAAGCGCTTCCTGTCACAATCAATCGATTCTGCACGATTCGTAAGTTACGCTTTAGAATCGACGGATGGCCCTCACACGCATCACCATACGCCAGTTCGAGGCGTTTCTCGCGATTGTCGATCAGAACGGCATTGCCGCTGCGGCGCAGCGGCTGGGGCTGACCTCGTCGGCCGTGAGCCAGTTGCTGGCGGAGCTGGAGCGCGAACTGGGCTTTCGGCTGTTCGACCGCACGACGCGGCGCGTGAGTCTTTCGACGGCGGGCCGTGATTTTCTCTCTTCGGCGGAATCGGTGCTGCGGCATTTGCGTGCCGCCGAGCAGACGGCGAGCGACATCCGCAACCGTGCGGCGGGCATCGTGCGGGTCGGTGCGCCGCTGGTGCTGGCGAGCACGGCGATTCCGTTTGCGATAGCGGGCTATGCGACTGAGAAGCCGAAGGTCGTGGTGCGGGTCGTCGATACGGATGTCGAGCAGCTGGTGGAGCGTGTTGCGAGCGGCGACGTCGATCTTGCCGTGGGCCCGGACCGCGCGACGGGCGACCGCGTGCAGCGCGAGCCGATCTTTCAGAGCCCGTGGGTGTTGTGGTGCGCTGAGCAGCATCCGCTGGCGCGGAAGAGGCGCTTGCGGTGGCAAGATCTGCATGGCACACCGATCGTCGCGACGGGCCGCGATCATGAAGCGAGTGTCGCGCAGATGTTGGTCGATCAGCCGTCCGATGCGCGGATTGCGCCCGTTGAGGTTGTCGATAATGTGACTACCGCGTTTGGGCTCGTTGCGCAGGGGCTTGCTGTTACGCTTGCGCCGCTTTATGTGAAGCCGCTTGCGCAGACGTTTGGGCTGGTGATGCGGCGCGTCGTCGAGCCGGAGACGATTCGGGAAGTGTGTGTCTATCGGCCTGTTGATCGGTCGTTGTCGCCGCCTGCTGATGGGTTTGCGCAGTTTCTTGGGGTTTGTTTGAAGATCTGGGATCGGAAGACGCAAAGCGGGATTGGAGTGAAGTGAGATAGCGCTGCGCGCGCTGGGCGGTTTTGGGTTTTGGTTTTGGGTTTTGGTTTTGGGTTTTTTGTTTTGTGCCTATGGGCTGGCATGCGCGTTATGGCTTCTTATGGTTATGCGCTGCCTCTGTCCGTTTACCTTTGCTTTGCGCTGGCATCCGCGATTCGTTAGCTCGCTTCAAGCGTCGCCCCTGTGCGGGGCGGCACCTACTTTTCTTTGCCGCCGCAAAGAAAAGTAGGCAAAAGAAAGCGGCTCACACCGCCAGCCCGTGTTCTTATCCACGGGCCCCCAACGGCCCCACACTTCACACGCCCGTGCCCTGGGTAGTGCCCGTTGCCAACGCTTCGAATGAACGCCTCACCCACTTCAAACACCCGTACATGAGCCAGCGGCAGCGAATGGTATGCGCCGCCCAGGTGGCAAACTGTGTGTAGGTTGTCGCGTCGTATAGGGTAGCGCTCTTACAGGGTGGAACGCGTGTGCTAACGGTCCGGAGTGAGGCGCGTATGGCGCGAAAGCCGACACACAGTTTGCCACCTGGGCGGCCGTGGACTATCTGGCGCGGCGTGCTGAAACGCAGGTGCGTGAAGCGGGTGAGGCGCTCAGCAAGAGTGCTGGCAACGAGCAGGAATGATGTGATTGCCGTGTGAAGCGTAAGAACCTTTGGGGGCCCTCAGGCAAGAATTAGCGCTGGCGGTGTGAGCCGCTTTCTTTTGCCTACTTTTCTTTGCGGCGGCAAAGAAAAGTAGGTGCCGCCCCGCACAGGGGCGACGCCTGAAGCACGCTAACGAAGCGCGGATGCCAGCGCAAACACCAAAACACCAAAACCGCGAACCCCAGCGCAAAAGCAAGCAAACCACCCCAACGCGTCGCAGACAAAAACAACCACTCCGTCGCCACTCACCCGGAATCACGCTCCGCCGCCATCTGAATCAACGCCTTCGCCTTCGCGAGCGGCTCGACGAGCGACGCCTGAACCCCATATCCGTCCACGAGCACGCCAGTGATGTCATCAATAGCAAGCCATGTGACGCGCGCGTCGTCCTCCCACACAAGCACCTTGAGCGGCAACAGCAACCCCGCCAAGGGGTTCACCTGCATCACGGGCGTGCCGCCCTTGGGGTTCCCGAACACGATCAGCCGCGTCGGCCGCAGCGTCATGCCCACTTGCGCGGCGGCGTCCGCCTGATCGATATCGACGAAGATCGTCATGCCTCTGTCGGCGAGCAGCCCGCGCAACCGCGCCACCGTGTTCGAGAAGCCGTGCTCGCTCCTGAACGTCGCAACCGAAGCGGGACATTTCGCTACATCAGTCATCGCAGACTCCCGTGATGGAACATCAGCGCAGTGTAGTCATTGCGATGCAACAACTGAAGCGGAAGCTTGCTCGGCGAGCGCGCGGAAGTTCTCAGGCGTCGCGAAACCCAGATACTGCGCCTGCATCTCGGGCGTCAGCACTTCGATCAACGTGCTGTTTTCAATCCATAATTCGATCACGTCGAAAAAGTTGTTTCCGCGCGTGCAGCGCACCGCTCGCCACCCTTCGCGCTCGCCGATCGCGATCACCTGCTCCGCCGACAGCGGCGACGCGACGGCCATATGAAAGCCGCTGTATTGCGCGCGCGTGTTCGCCATCGAGGCGAGCGGCTCCTGCGTGTCGCCAGGCGTGAGCGTGAGGTTGCTCGGATAGGTCTCGATGATCGTGCCGCGGTCGTCGCCCGCCACCGCCATCCACGCGCCTTCAAAAGGCGAAAACGGTGCGGCGAAACCGCCCCACACTTCGGCAAGCGTGCGCGCGACGCGCTCGGGATTTTGCGTAGGAATGGACGCGTGAAAGATCATCGAAACTCTCCAGTGACTCGTGACATAACGGACCACGTTCAGACGCAATGGCGCCTCACGTTGGGGCCTGCGCGTCGTGCGTTTTCGTTTTTCTTTTCACGCGCGCGGCCTGGACAAAGCAGCCAATCGCCGCATACGTCCAGCTTGCAGCAGCAATCCAGCGAGTAGTAGAACGGAAGCGATCTGCCGCGTTTGAAAGCGAAGCGACCGTGCAGGCACGCGATGCGCGAGCGTGCGGCATCGAACGCCATGCTAGAAGCGGGAGACGATGCTACCAATCGGGAGTTTTACCAACAGCTTTCGATTCGTCCGACGAACCGGCTCGACGTAGCGTTCGGGATACGCATCCGACAACTGGCCGCCCGCCATTGCAGCGGGCGGCATGTCTGCGTTTTCAGCAGACTTTAGACGGCCATGACGGTGACGGCCTTCGTCACGAGATAGGCTTCCATCGCTTCCGGTCCGCCTTCCGAGCCGTAGCCCGAATCCTTGACGCCGCCGAACGGCATTTCCGGCGTAGGCGTGGCGGGCTGGTTGATCCACAGCATGCCGACTTCGAGGTTCTGCGACAGCAGGTGGACGTTGCGGAACGACTTCGTGAACGCATAGCCCGCGAGACCGAACGGCAGACGGTTCGCTTCGGCGATGGCGTCTTCGAGCTTGTCGAAGCCGCGGATAGCGGCGATCGGGCCGAACGGCTCGTTGTTGAACACGTCGGCTTCGAGCGTCACGTCCGTCAGCACGGTCGGCGCGAAGAAGTTGCCTTCCGAGCCGATGCGCTCGCCGCCCGTTGCGACCGTCGCGCCCGTGGCGCGCGCGTTCTCGATGATGCTCGCCATCGCCGTCAGACGGCGCGCGTTCGCGAGCGGCCCGAGCTGGGTGCCTTCAGCGAGGCCGTCGCCGACCTTCAGGCTTTCGGCGTGCTTGACGAGCGCCGCGGCGAACTCTTCGCGGATGCTGTTGTGCACGAGGAAACGGGTCGGCGAGATGCAGACCTGGCCCGCGTTACGGAACTTCGCGCCGCCCGCTGCCTTGACGGCGAGCGCGACGTCCGCGTCTTCCGCGACGATCACGGGCGCATGGCCACCGAGTTCCATGGTCGCGCGCTTCATGTGCTGGCCGGCGAGCGCGGCGAGTTGCTTGCCGACGGGCGTCGAGCCTGTGAACGTGACCTTGCGGATGACGGGATGCGGAATCAGGTAGCTCGAAATCTCGGCGGGATCGCCGAACACGAGGCCGACCGTGCCGGCGGGCACGCCAGCATCGACGAACGCCTGCAACAGCTGTGCGGGCGACGCGGGCGTTTCTTCAGGCGCCTTGACGAGGAACGAGCAGCCGCTTGCGAGCGCGGCGCTCAGCTTGCGGACCACCTGGTTGACCGGGAAGTTCCACGGCGTGAAGGCGGCGACGGGGCCGATCGGCTCCTTGATGACGAGCGATTGCGCATTCAGGTTGCGCGACGGCACGACGCGGCCGTAAACGCGACGGCCTTCGTCCGCGAACCATTCAATGATGTCGGCGGCGGACAGCACTTCGATCCGTGCTTCTGCGAACGGCTTGCCCTGCTCCTGCGTCATCAGGCGCGCGATGCTGTCGGCGCGCTCGCGCACGAAGGCGGCGGCCTTGCGCATGGTGGTGGCGCGTTCGTTGGCGGGCACCTTGCGCCATGCTTCGAAGCCCTTCTGTGCGGCTTCCAGCGCGCGGTCCAGATCGGCCTTGCCCGCGTGCGCGACCTTGCCGATCGGCTTGCCCGTGGCGGGATTGACGACGTCGAGGGTCTTGCCGCTGGCGGCGTCGCACCACTCGTTGTTGATCAACAGGCGGGTATCAGTGTAGCTGCTGGATGTGACCATGCTGTGTTCCTGAGGATTTTTTGCGCGCTGCGCGCGTGGGCTGGAATTCTTTGAGGGAATGTTGATGTTAGCTGATTGCTGGGAAGTATGCCGGGAGGTGGTGTTTTTTTGTCTGCGACGCTTGGGGTTTGGGTTTGGTTTTTTGGTTTTTTTTGGGGGGCGCTGGCGTCCGCGCTATGTCTGTGCCTTTGTGCTTCGCGCGGTGGTGTTCGGTGTTTTAGGCTTTGCGCTGGCATCCGCGTTACGTTGGCTCGCTTCATGCGTCGCCCCTGTGCGGGGCGGCACCTACTTTTCTTTGCCGCCGCAAAGAAAAGTAGGCAAAAGAAAGCGGCTCACACCGCCAATCCTTGACGTTTACCCACGGGCCCCCAACGTCCCCACACTTCACACACCAGTGGCCCTGGTTGGTGCCCGTTGCCAACGCTTCGAACAGGTGCCTCACCCGCTTCGATTACCCGTACCCGAGCAAACGGCAGCGAATGGTATGCGCCGCCCAGGTGGCAAACTGTGTGTAGGCTGTCGCGTCGTATGGCTTGGCGCTCTTACCGGGTGGGGCGCGTGCGCAATCGGTCTGGAGTGAAGCGTGTGAAGCACCGAGGGCCGACACACAGTTTGCCACCTGGGCGGCCGTGGACTATCTGGCGCGGCGTGCTGAAACACGGGTGTGTGCAGCGGGTGAGGCGCTCATTCAGAGCGTTGGCAACGCACGCAAATAGATATGCGGCAGTGTGAAGCGTGGGGCCGTTGGGGGCCCGTGGGCAAACGTCAAGAATTGGCGGTGTGAGCCGCTTTCTTTTGCCTACTTTTCTTTGCGGCGGCAAAGAAAAGTAGGTGCCGCCCCGCACAGGGGCAACGCGTGAAGCGCGCTAACGTAACGCGGATGCCAGCGCAAAGCAAAAGCAAAAGCAAAAGCAAATCGCGGATACCAGCAAGACAAAAACCAAACCACCGGCAAATTTTCACGCCGCTTTCGGCGGCCCCACCGAAGCCCGCATCGACACCGTCACCGGAAACTCGCGAAAGATATCCCACTTCGTCCCATAGCACTGGTTGATAAGCCAGCGCACCGCATTCTGCGTGAGTTCAGCAGTCGGAATATGCACCGACGTCAAAGCAGGCGCCGAATAAGCCGCCGAATAATCATCGTCGTAACCGATCACCGACACATCGCCGGGCACCGAAATCCCCAACTGCTGAAACCGCGCCAGCGCACTGACAGCCATCGTATCGTTGGCACAAAAAAGCCCCGTAAACGGCACGTTCGATTCAAGCAACTGGCACGTCGCCGCATACCCGCCTTCCGGCGAAAAGTCCGATTCGATCAACGGCACCGACTCACGCGCAATGCCGTGACGCGCCAGCTCATCGAAGAAACCGTCAAGCCGCTCGATATTGTCAGATGCCGTATAAGGCCCCGAGATCACGGCAATCTTCCGGTGCCCGTGCTCCAGCAGCGTCGCCGCCGCAATCTCACCGCCGCGCCGATGATCCGCGCAGAACGACGCATCAGGCAACGCATCGAACGCACGGTTGAGAAAGACCATCTTCGGATGCATCCGGTGCAACTGATCGAGATCTTCATCGTGCAGGTCGTGACTGATCACGACGACGCCATCGCAATCGCGCCCGATCAGAAACTGCACGGCTTCGAGCGCCTGCTCACGCGGCGTCGACTCGCCGCACCCCGTCGCCACCACGACGTGCCGATGCACCGAGCGCAGTTCGAGATCGGTCTGCTTGAGAATCGTGCCGTAGTACGAGCCGAAGAAGGTCGGCACGAACAGGCCAATGATGCCCAGTTGCTGCGTGGCCATCGCGCGGCCAATCGACGAAGGCCGGAAGTTGAGTTCGGCGATCGCGGCCTGCACCCGCGCCGCTGCATCCGCCGATACGGGTCCTTTGCCGGAAATGGCGCGCGAGGCCGTCGAGAGCCCCACGCCCGCCAGCTCCGCTACATCTTTGAGGGTCGCCACGGTGTCTCCGTCCGCTTGTAGTGTTGGGCGCGCCGTTCAGAGGCGCGCCCCGCCCGCCTCGTCGAACAGCGATATATGTGCGCCATCGATCGCGAACGCCACTGAATCGCCAACGGCGACGGGCGTTTTCTCCTGATCGATCGACGCTATCTGGGTGCCATGATAATCGAGCCAGATAACCCGGTGGTTGCCCATTGGTTCGATAAGCGACACTTGCCCGCGCTGATTCG